>JAIXYM010000010.1 GCA_027490255.1 Oxalobacteraceae bacterium
GCGAACATCGCCGCTGTACAAATGAATAACCAGAAAGCAATCAGGTAATACACCTGTATCTGGGGTCCATAACTGATGCCAAACAGCGGTTTGCCGAAAACACGATCACCCGCAATACCACCTTCGCCACCGAAAAATCCCGGAAACATCAGCGAGCAGGCAAACACCAGCTCGACGATACCCAAGGAAATCATTGAAAAAGTCGTACCAGAACGTTTGGTGGTCACATAGCCGAAGAGTATTCCGAACAACAAGCCTGCCAAGCCACCAATAATGGGTATCAAGGTCAGTGGCACAGGCAGCGCGCCGCTGCCAGCAAGGTTAATCGCATGAATTGCAAAAAATGCACCCAGCCCGGAATAGACTGCATGACCAAACGACAGCATGCCACTCTGACCCAACAACATGTTGTAGGACAAGGCAAAAATCATGGTCGTACCCATTAGCGAGAGCAAGGATATGACCGAGCCAGAAGTCATCAGGCGCGGCGCAATGACGAGCAATAGCGCAAAGCCGCCCCAGACGAGCCAGCGCCCTGGATTCCAGGGTGTGTAACGAAAAGGACGAGCATTCATACTCATGTTTCTCTCGTACCGAGCAGGCCTTTGGGCCGGAAAATCAAGACCAGTACCAGCAGCAAATAAGGCAAAATCGGCGCGACCTCCGCCAAAGTCAGGGAAAGTAATCGATAGACAGGCGCATCCGGCGCAATCTGAAATCCTGCGAGTGCAAGAGGTCCGAGCAGTGACCAGTCCAGGGCAACGGCAAAGGTCTGAATCATGCCGATCAAGATTGAGGCCAACAGAGCGCCTGCGAGTGAGCCCATACCGCCAACCACAACCACGACAAAAATAATACTGCCCACCGTGGCCGCCATCGCGGGTTCAGTGACAAACGCATTGCCACCAATGACACCCGCCAGCGCAGCAAGTGCACATCCGCCACCAAACACCAACATGAAGACACGCGGCACATTGTGACCGAGTGCCTCGACCGCTTCCGGATGTGTCAGCGCGGCCTGTATGACCAGACCAATGCGTGTGCGCTTGAGCACAAGAAAAATCGCTACCAACATCAACAGCGCGACCAGCATCATGAAGCCTCGATACATCGGGAATGCCGTTCGGTACAAAACAAACAGCGGGCCATCGAGCTCTGCAGGAATACGATAAGGCACGGCAGCCCTGCCCCAGATCAGTTGGACCAACTCGACGATCACATACGAGAGCCCAAAAGTGAAGAGCAACTCGGATACATGCCCGTATTTATGCACGGTGCGCAATCCATAGCGCTCAACACCAGCACCCAAAAATCCGACAGCCAAGGGCGCAATGAAGAGCGCGGGCCAGAAGCCCAGCGTCTGGCTGATAGCGTAACCAAAATACGCACCGAGCATGTAAAAACTCGCATGAGCAAAGTTAAGCACCCCCATCATGCTAAAGATCAGCGTGAGTCCGGACGAGAGCATAAATAGCAGAAGGCCATAGCTCAGTCCGTTCAACAATGAAATCAGCGTGAATTCCAAGCTTGGGGCTCCTGCAAATAGTTAACAGCGCATACGCATCAGTTGCCCACCCAATCAGGCGGTTGGCAACTTATGATCTCGGTACATCTCGCGAATCTTGTTCTTCAAGATCTTGCCGGTCGCACCCAGCGGCAGCGCATCCGTGAAAACAACATCGTCGGGCGTCCACCATTTAGCGATTTTGCCTTCATAGAACTTCAGCAACTCATCTTTGGTGACTTCCATATCGGGCTTTTTCACGACGACCAGCAGGGGACGCTCATCCCATTTCGGATGGTAGACACCGATACACGCAGCCTGCAGCACCGCAGGGTGAGCAACAGCAATGTTTTCGAGATCAATACTGCCGATCCATTCCCCGCCTGACTTGATCACGTCTTTGCTTCTGTCAGTGATCTGCATATAGCCGTCTTCATCAATCACCGCGACATCACCCGTCGGGAACCAGCCGTCTTGCAAAACATCGCCACCTTCTTGCTTGAAATAGCCCTCGATAATCCAAGGCCCTTTGACCAGCAGGTTGCCGTAAGTCTTGCCATCCCAGGGCAATTCCACCCCGGCGTCGTCAACGATTTTCATGTCTACGCCATAAATCGCACGACCCTGCTTTTCGAGTACGGACTGCTTTGCTTCTTCCGACAATGACTCATGTTTGCTCAGCAGTGTGCAGCAGGTGCCAAGCGGTGACATTTCTGTCATACCCCACGCATGAACAACCTCAACGCCATACTCGTTGCGGAAGGTTTTCATCATCGCAGGCGGACAGGCCGAGCCGCCAATCACCGTCCGCTTGAAGGTAGAGAACTTCAGATTATTTTGGGCGACATAAGTCAACAGGCCCAGCCACACGGTGGGCACACCGGCGGAGAAAGTAACTTTCTCCTGCTCAAATAATTCGTAAATGGATTTGCCGTCCAATGCAGCGCCAGGCAAGACCAACTTCGCGCCGGTCAACATAACCGAATACGGCAAACCCCATGCGTTCACATGGAACATGGGCACCACCGGCAGGACCACATCGCGTGCAGACACGTTCAATGCATCAGGCAGCGCTGACGCAAAGGAGTGCAATATCGTCGAACGATGCGAGTACAGCGCACCTTTGGGATTGCCAGTCGTACCCGAGGTATAACAGAGACTTGATGCCGAGTTTTCGTCAAACACAGGCCATTCGTAATGATCGGAATTTGAAGCTATCAAATCCTCGTAACACAAAAGATTGGCGATCTTGGTATCGGTCGGCATGCGGTCGCGATCGCACATCATCACGTAGCCCTTGATTGTCTTCACCAATGGGGCGATGGCTTCAATCACAGGCAAAAAATTCATGTCGAAGAAAAGATACTGATCTTCAGCATGGTCAGCGATGTAAGCGATTTGCTCCGGATGCAGGCGGGGGTTAATGGTGTGAAGTACGGCACCAGATCCCGATACAGCATAGTAGGTCTCGATATGGCGATACCCATTCCACGCAAGCGTCGCTACCCGATCACCTATTTTTACCCCAAGTTTTTCCAGCGCATTCGCAAGTTGCTTAGCCCGGCGATGGCAGTCGCTGTAAGTGTAGCGATGGATATCGCCTTCCACTCTGCGCGAGACGATTTCTGAAGCGCTGTAGTAACGATCAGCATGCTGAATCAGACTGGAAATGAGCAAAGGTTGGCTCATCATTCGGCCCATCAATGGGCTCTGTGGGTACTGCGCCATATTGTCTCCGATGGTATTTTTTGTGATGCTGCTTTTTTGCCTTGCGATTGTAGCTGAATTACCTTTCCGCTAACAGCATGCGATGCTGCGCCGCACCAATCGTGGGCGCTCCACAAATAAAGGTCAGCAACTGGTGTAAATCGTATTCTTGGGGCTGCTCATGAGGCGGCGGACCATAGGCTCAAAAAACGAGAGGGGCAGAGTGTCATAGTCCGGATCAAATGCAGGTGCGTCATATTTTTCACAAAATTCCAGCGTACGCTCATAGATCGGTTGGCCTTGAAAACGGTCGCGCAGATTGCGATCCATACCGAGATGATGGAAAAAATAATAGGCCTGAAACAAGCCGTGCTTTTCCACCATTTCCAGGTTTTCTGCGGACACGAATGGTTTCAGTATGGCCGCAGCGATGTCGGGATGGTTGAAGCTGCCCAGCGTGTCGCCAATGTCGTGCAGCAGTGCACAGACGACATATTCTTCATCCTTGCCATCCCTATGGGCGCGGGTTGCTGTTTGCAGACTGTGCGTCAGCCGATCCACGGAAAACCCACCAAAATCACCGTGCAATAGCTTGAGGTGATTGAGTACACGGTCTGCCAGTTGCGATGAATATGTTCGAAAATCCTCGAGGATCACTTTCCAATCTTCTTCAGTGCTCTCGCGCATGTCGGTAAAGCTGCTTTGTGCCAGCATCATTGACTCCCTGTCAGTTCAATTTTTGTGGTCCGGATCGGATCGATCAAATCAGATCTCCCCAACCAAACTGTGCAGCAAGGCGATAACAAGCTGCCAGATCAAGCCGCATCTGCCACTCCTCAGGGCTGACACGGTGCTGCAATGATGGAATTTCAAGTCGCTCCGGGGCGTTCATATGCGCTCACCTCTTCTCTGTCAAAATACACGCCTTTCTTGCTTGCCGAACAATCGTAACAGAAGCCCGGATGAATTCTCCTGAAACCCTGCCGACACAGCGGCTACGACTTGCTGACCTGCGCATAACCAATCGTTTTGCGACGCTGCCCGGGGATTTTTATACCTCGCTCGCTTCAACACCTCTGCCCTCGCCCTACCTGGTTTGTGCCAGTGAGGGCGCGGCCGGGTTGATCGGACTGGATTCGGAAGAATTCGCACATCCGGAATTCATCGCTGCGTTCAGTGGCAATTTGACATTGCCGGGTTCTTGCCCGCTTGCCGCCGTCTACTCGGGTCATCAGTTCGGTGTCTGGGCCGGACAACTTGGAGACGGCCGAGCCATCCTGCTAGGCGAGACCGCAGCCCCTGCCGATCCCATGGGCACACTGGAGTTGCAGCTCAAAGGCTCGGGCAAAACACCTTATTCGCGCATGGGTGACGGCCGCGCGGTTCTTCGATCATCTATCCGTGAATTCCTGTGCTCCGAAGCGATGGCAGCGCTTGGCATACCGACCTCGCGTGCTTTGTGCGTGATCGGTTCCGACATGCGAGTCCTGCGCGAGATGCCGGAAACTGCGGCCGTTGTCACGCGCATGGCCCAGAGTTTCGTGCGCTTCGGATCCTTTGAACACTGGTTCTACAAAGACCGCAAGACCGAGCTGCAGTTATTGGCCGATTACGTCATCGCCAACAGCTTTCCCGAGTTGCAAGACGAAGCACGGCCTTATCATGCGCTGTTAGCTGAAGTAAGCCGCCGTACGGCCAACCTGGTCGCGCAGTGGCAGGCTGCTGGATTCATGCATGGCGTTCTGAACACAGACAATATGTCGATCCTCGGCCTCACGCTGGACTACGGCCCCTACGGATTCATGGAAGGCTATGACCCTGCCCATATCTGCAACCACACCGATAGCCACGGGCGCTATTCTTACCGCATGCAGCCCCGTATCGCCGAATGGAATTGCTATGCGCTTGGACAGGCGCTGCTGCCACTGATAGGCGAGACCGACGATGTCTACGATGCCTTGTCTGTATTCAAACCCACCTTCGAATCCAGCATGCAGCGTTTGTGGCAGGCGAAGTTCGGATTCAGCAGCACACTAGAGGGCGATGCAAAACTAATCGATCGCTTGTTCGAACTCATGGCGGTTAGTCGTGTGGATTTTCCCTATTTTTTCAGGCAGCTCTCGTCGGTAACTCTGAGCCAAACGCACAAGGATGACGCTTTGCGGGATCTTTTCATCGACCTATCTGGCTTTGACGCATGGCTGTCAGAATACCGTCAAAGACTGACGCTGGAGAACAGCGACGATACCCTGCGCAAGCAGGCAATGGACAAAGTGAATCCCAAATACGTTCTGCGGAATTATCTCGCTCAGATTGCGATCGACAAGGCGCAGAACAAGGATTTTTCGGAAGTAAAAAATTTACTGAATATTTTGCAGAGACCCTTTGATGAACAGCCCGAGCATGCGCAGTATGCTGCACTACCTCCGGACTGGGCGTCAGGGATTGAAGTCAGCTGCTCATCATGACTAGGCTAGGAGGCAAGTAATGAGTGTTAAAAAAATTGTGCGTACCGATGCCGAATGGCGCACCCTGCTCGAACCAATGTCTTACGAGGTGACTCGGCAGGCAAGCACCGAGCGCGCATTCACCGGTAAATACTGGGATCATCACGAACATGGTGTCTATCAATGCGTATGCTGTGAAACGCCACTATTCGAATCCGACACCAAATTTGATTCCGGCTGTGGATGGCCCAGTTATTTCAAAGCCATTAATCCTTCGCATGTCGCTGAACGAGCGGATCACAGCTATGGCATGATCAGGACCGAAATTCTCTGCAATGTCTGCGATGCCCATCTCGGCCATGTATTTCCTGACGGGCCACCGCCCACCGGTCTGCGGTATTGCATCAATTCGGCTTCATTGACTTTTATTCCATCGCCTTAGGCTTACCCCGTCATGAAACTTTTATTCGACCTATTTCCGGTCATTCTATTTTTTCTGGTTTTCAAAGGTGCGGGCGCCAACCCGGAGGCCGCGCAGGCATTCGCCGACCAGTACCTTTCGGCGCTCGTCTCTGGCGGCGAGGTCACCTTGGCGCAGGCACCGATACTGCTTGCCACGGCAGTGACCATTCTGGCGACGATCGCGCAGATTGGCTGGTTGCTCGCCAGACGCAAGCCTGTCGACAATATGCTCTGGGTATCACTGGGTATCATCGTCTTGTTTGGTGGCGCGACGATTTATTTTCATGATGAACAATTCATCAAACTCAAACCGACTGTGCTGTATTGGTGTTTCTCACTCGCTTTGCTTGTGAGCCCTGTTTTGTTCGGTAAAAATCTCATGCGTTCGATGATGGGAAAACAACTCACGCTGCCAGATCCCGTCTGGAGCCGTCTGAACCTGGCTTGGGGATTGTTTTTTGCAGCGATGGGTGCGGTCAATCTTTATGTGGCGTTCAGCTTTCCCCTCGCCTTTTGGGTAAATTTCAAATTGTTTGGCTTTCTCGGTCTGATGATCGTCTTTATCATTGCGCAAAGCATCTATCTGGGTCGTTATCTGAAGGAGGCGGAATGAATCGCGTCGAGACCATCAACACCTTGCTGAGCGAGGGCTTCGAACCCCTGGAGTGCCAAATTGATGACGAGTCGGCGCTGCATGCAGGCCATGCCGGAGCCGCATCGGGCGGGGGGCATTACCGTCTACGCTTGGTATCAGCACGCTTCGAAGGCTTGGGCAAAGTCGGCCGCCACCGCCTAGTGTATGATTGCCTGCGCGAGTTGATGCAAAAAGAGATACATGCTCTCGCAATGACGCTGCTGACCCCGGCAGAAGCGGCTAAAAACTAAGCTGCCACTTCTGGAACCGATACGGTATTTTTTCCAACATTTTCACCATTACCCCACATGAAGAACTTGAAATCCGCTCGTTTGCTGCTCGCACTGGCCGCATTCGCTTCACTTTCCGCGATGGCGCAAAACGTGGCCGTCGTCAACGGCAAAGCCGTTCCCTCGAACCGTGTTGATGCCATGGTCAAGCAAATGGTCCAGCAGGGGCAGCAGGACACGCCCGAAATGCGCGCCATGATCAAAGATGAGCTGATCAACCGGGAAATCCTGACACAAGAAGCAGATCGTCAAGGCATCGGCGCACGCGCCGACATCAAAAACCAGGTTGAACTCGCCCGCCAATCCATCGTCATTCGCGCACTAGCCGCAGAATACCTGACCAAGAATCCGGTCAAAGAAGACGAAATGAAGGCCGAATACGACAAATTCAAAGCCCAGTCGGGTGGCAAGGAATACCACGCACGCCACATTCTGGTTGAGAAAGAAGAGGATGCGAAAGGCATCATCAGCAAACTGAAATCCGGCACCAAGTTCGAAGAGTTGACCAAAGGATCGAAGGATACAGTGTCGGCACAGCACGGCGGTGACTTGGGTTGGGCGCCTGCAAGCGCGTTTGTGAAGCCATTCTCGGACGCGATGGTCGCTCTGAAAGCCGGTGAGTTTTCACAAACACCAGTGCAAACCGAATTCGGTTTTCACGTGATCAAGCTTGAGGAAACACGCGATGCACAGGTGCCCAAGTTTGAAGAAGTCAAAGCTCAGATCTCTGAATCGCTGCAACAGAAAAAGCTACAGGCATTCCAGCAGGACCTGAAAAAGAAAGCGAAGATTCAGTAATCGATAGTCTTCGCCAATGAGCCCAACTTGGGTCTCATGCACAAAGGGCTCCTTTCGGAGCCCTTTGTTTTTTCAGTGAAGGGGAATAGCAAAGCCATCAGCCCAAGATGTTCGGATCGTGCTGTACTGTGCTGTGCTCCGCTAGCCCACCCACTTACGCGCATTGCGGAACATACGCATCCAGGGTGCATCTTCACCCCATTCCGGTGGATGCCATGAATTGAGCGCGGCACGGAATACGCGTTCCGGGTGAGGCATCATGACCGTGAAACGACCATCACTGGTCGTCACTGAGGTAATGCCTGCCGGTGAGCCATTGGGATTGTAAGGATAGCGCTCAGTGACAGCGCCAGCATTGTCGACAAAGCGCGCTGACACCAAGACATCGCTCTGCGCACCGGTCGCTGAAAAATTGGCAAAGCCCTCGCCGTGAGCCACCGCAATCGGCGCCTGCGTGCCAGCCATGCCGGCAAAGAAGATCGAGGGTGATTCCATCACTTCAATCATCGCAAACCGTGCCTCGAACTGCTCCGACTGGTTGCGCGTGAATTTTGGCCAGTGACCGGCACCGGGAATGATGGATTTCAAGCTACTCATCATCTGACAGCCGTTGCAGATACCCAGCGCGAAAGTATCGGTACGCTGGAAGAAAGCCTGAAATTGCGATGAGAGATTCGCATTGAATAAGATCGTTTTCGACCAGCCCTCGCCTGCACCGAGCACATCACCATATGAAAAACCCCCCACGGCGATCAGCCCTTTGACATCAGTCAGGCTGGCGCGACCAGCAATCAAATCGCTCATGTGAACATCAATCGCATCGAAGCCCGCCTTGTGCATGACCCAAGCAGTCTCCACATGCGAATTCACGCCCTGCTCGCGCAAAATAGCCACGCGTGGACGCGCTCCGGTGTTGATGAAGGGTGCAGCGATATCCTCTGCGGGATCAAAGCTCAGCTTTGGATGGATGCCGGGATCGGTTTCATCAAGCAGACGGTCATATTCTGCATCGGCACAAGCCGGATTGTCGCGTAGCCGTGCAATCCGCCAGCTAGTTTCGCTCCAGGTACGATGCAGTTCTACTCGCTTCACGCTGTAAATGATTTTGGCATCTCGCGTGAACTCGATCACGCCCCGATCATTGAGCTTGCCAACAATATGGCTGCAAGCACCCAAACCATGCTCGCGCAAGACATTCATGACGGCGGATTTCTGATCGGCACGGACCTGAATCACCGCGCCAAGCTCTTCGTTAAACAGCGCACGCAGGGTAAGGTCATTGCGTCGCTCACCTACCTGACTCGCCCAGTTCTTGGAATCGCCCCAGTCACTGGCGTGCTCGCCTTCGGTGACCAGAATATCGACATTGACCGACAGTCCTGTCCGACCCGCAAAGGCCATTTCGCATAACGTTGTATACAAACCGCCGTCCGAGCGATCATGGTAGGCCAGCAGCAGCTGTTCTCGGTTGAGCGATTGAATCGCATTGAAAAAAGCTTTAAGGTCCTCTGCACTGTCGACGTCCGGCACCGTGTCACCAATTTGCTGCATCACTTGCGCCAGTGCAGAAGCACCTATGCGGTTTTTACCGCGCCCGAGATCAATCAAAATCAATGCCGTCTCACCGGCATCGGTTCTGAGCTGTGGCGTCATGGTCAGCCGAACATCTGCCACCGGACTGAACGCGGACACAATCAGCGACACCGGGGAAATCACCGCTTTAGTTCCAGAGTCATCCTGCCAAGTGGTGCGCATGGACAGCGAATCCTTGCCGACCGGGATGCTGATACCTAATGCCGGACACAATTCCATCCCCACAGCCTTCACCGTATCAAACAGCGCGGCATCCTGACCCGGCTGTCCGCACGCGGCCATCCAGTTAGCCGACAACTTAACATCAGAAAGTTGACGTATCGATGCCGCCGCGATGTTCGTGATGGCCTCACCTACTGCCATGCGGCCAGAGGCCGGCGCATTGACAACGGCCAATGGCGTGCGCTCGCCGATCGCCATCGCTTCACCAAGATAACCCTCGTAGCTCATGGTTGTGACCGCGCAATCTGCTACCGGCACTTGCCAGGGACCGACCATCTGATCACGCGCTGTGTGCCCACCAACGAAGCGATCGCCAATGGTGATCAGGAAGGATTTGTCAGCCACTGTCGGCAAACGCAACACACGTAATGCGGCATCTTCCAGGCTGATATCGGTGAGGTCTACCGGCGTGCGTTCAAGCGCCTGACGCTGTACATCACGATGCATTTTTGGTGGCTTGCCCAGCAAAACATCCATGGGCATATCGACCGGATAATTGTCATGCTCGGGGTCGAGCACGCGCAGCTGCCGCTCCTCGGTGGCAATACCAACGACCGCAAAGGGACTGCGCTCACGCTCGCACAACTCGCGGAACAAGCCCAGGCTGGATGGCGCGATACCCATCACGTAGCGCTCCTGCGATTCATTACTCCAGATTTCTTTGGGCGCGAGTCCACTTTCTTCGAGAGGTACTTTGCGCAAATCAAAGACCGCGCCACGACCCGCATCATTGGTCAGCTCGGGGAAGGCATTCGACAAACCACCGGCACCCACATCGTGTATCGAGAGAATAGGATTATCTTCACCCAGCGCCCAGCAGGCGTTGATGACTTCTTGTGCGCGTCGCTCCATTTCGGGATTGCCGCGCTGGACTGAATCAAAATCCAAGTCCGCGGTATTGGTACCCGTGGCCATGGATGACGCAGCACTGCCGCCCATACCGATGCGCATGCCTGGGCCACCGAGCTGTATCAGCAAACTACCGGGCGGCAGGCCTTCTTTCTTTGTGTGCTGCGCGGCGATATTGCCCATACCGCCGGCGATCATGATCGGCTTGTGATAACCGTACACGGTGCCAGCGACATTTTGTTCATAGGTACGGAAATAACCCGCCAGATTCGGCCGACCAAATTCATTGTTGAATGCAGCGCCACCCAGCGGGCCATCGATCATGATCTGCAAAGGTGACGCAATGCGCTCGGGCTTGCCGGTGATATCAGACATGCCCATATCTTTGCGTGTTGCCACTGGCTGATTGACATCACGCGCGTTTTCCCAAGGCTGCACGGCATGGGTGAGCATGAGATTGGATACGGTAAAACCCGTCAGGCCCGCCTTGGGTTTGCCGCCTCGACCAGTGGCACCTTCATCACGAATTTCTCCACCTGCCCCCGTGGAGGCACCGGGAAAAGGCGAAATCGCTGTCGGGTGATTGTGGGTTTCAACCTTCATCAGAATATGCGTGGCTTCATCTGATGGAAGATACTGCTGGCCCTGCGCAGCGCGCGGATAAAACCGCGATACCACCGCGCCTTCGATCACGGAAGAATTATCCGAGTAAGCCACTACCGTACCCTGCGGATGCAACTGATGCGTATTGCGGATCATGGCAAACAGGGAGCGATCTTGGGTTTCGCCGTCGATGGTCCAGTCGGCATTGAAGATTTTGTGACGGCAATGTTCACTGTTGGCTTGCGCGAACATCATCAGTTCGACATCGGTGGGATTGCGACCCGCGCTGCTAAAGGCAGCATCGAGATAGTCGATCTCGTCATCCGAGAGCGCAAGACCGAGCTCAAGATTCGCTTTCAACAGCGCCTGACGACCACCGGTTTTTACATCGATGTAGGCCAGCGGCTGTGCAGGTAATTCTTCGAAGAGCGCCGCTGCTGCCTCGGGTTCGCGAATGACGGTCTCGGTCATGCGGTCATGCAGCAGCCCCATTACCAGCGCCGTTTGCTGTGCATCCATCGCGGCTGACTTGCCCAGCAGTCCGGATTTGAGCGCTACCGTGTAGATGACGCCGCGCTCAATGCGATGAATGTGGGACATGCCGCAGTTGTGCGCGATATCCGTCGCTTTACTGGCCCATGGGGAGATCGTCCCGAAACGCGGTATGACGACGAATTGCTCGCCGCTGAGATGGGACGCTAGAGATTCTCCGTAGGACAACATTGCCTCAAGTTTCTGACGATCGCCGTCGTTCACCGGTGTCTTGCTATCAATGAAGTGACAATAGCGGCCCGTGATCCCCGTGACAGCAGGGTGGATCGCTTTCAGTTGTGACAATAAACGCTGGATACGGGAAGCAGACAGGGCATTGGAGCCCGGCAAAATGAGCATGGCGAAGGCAGCTTGAAGTGGGTTACGCGCAAGGGCTGGCGCGATAGAAATCAAGGTTGCGATTATAACCCGTCACCCTCGTTCAACTCTGTCAGTAAGAGCAACCCTCCTCGGCCATGTGCTATGGTCTGACGCATCTTTCCTCGCAAATATTTGCAAGATGATGAAGCAAAGCTACTCCCGCATACGTTCACTGGGCAGCGAACGTCGCAGCGATCTGCTGGCATCAAGCCTGTCGCTCGCCAATACCCAACAGGCTGTGTTCACCACAATCTATGCATCGGAAGCCCTGGCAGCAGCCAGCGCCGCCGATGCAGCACGCGAGAACGGCATGCCGATATCCGCGCTTGCTGGCTTGCCGATATCCATCAAGGATTTGTTCGACACCCAAGGCGAGGTGACGCTGGCTGGCTCCGTCGTATTGCGCGATCGTCCACCTGCTCAGCAAGACGCCCCGGTGGTGGCTAGACTGCGCGCCGCAGGTGCCTCGCTGCTGGGCAAGACCAACATGACCGAATTTGCCTTCTCGGGGGTGGGTATCAATCCCCATTACGGCACGCCCGGCAATCCTGCCGATACCTCACGCATACCTGGAGGATCGTCCTCAGGCGCGGCAGTCTCAGTAGCCGGTGGCAGCTGCGTTGCCGCCATAGGCTCTGACACTGGCGGCTCGATTCGCATTCCTGCCGCGCTGTGTGGACTGGTCGGATTCAAACCCACCATGCGTCGGGTGCCCGTGGCGGGTATTGTGCCGCTTTCGTCTTCGCTGGATACATTGGGCCCTATTGCGCACTCGGTTGAAGATTGTTTGCTTATCGACAGCGTGATCGCCGATACGCCCCTGCAGCCAGAGCGGATCACGCTCGCCGGGTTGAGGCTGGCGATACCGCTTGATGTGGTGTTGGACGACATGGACTCGCACGTCGCGCATGCCTTTTCCCGCGCCGTGTCGCGTCTTTCCGCTGCCGGTGTCGAGGTGATCGACGTGTCCATGCCCATGCTGCGCGAAGCACCGCAGATCAACCGCTTTTCACCGATAGAAGCCTATGCTTGGCATCAAACCCTCTTGGAGACGCGCGAGGACGCCTACGATCATCGGGTCGTTCAGAGAATTCGGCAGGGCGAACATCAGTCACCTGACGCATTGAATGAACTCCGTGCTGCGCGCGTTGAATGGATACGTCGCGTGGGCGCTGCATTGGCAGACTTCGATGCACTTCTAATGCCCACTGTGCCTATCGTCGCGCCGCACATCGCGCCATTGCTCGCTTCAGATGCCGCATTTTTTGAAGCAAATCGTCTTCTGCTACGTAACCCTTCGCTCATCAATATTCTGGATGGCTGCGCCATCTCAGTCCCCTGCCAACAGTCAGGCGAATTGCCGGTGGGCCTGTCGGTAGCAGGGCTGGCTATGACGGATGCAAAATTAATCGCCATCGCTCAGATGATTGAAGATTTACTAGGTAAGCCGAATGAATTCACAGTGACTCCCTGATATACACCGCGTTGGCAAGATCTTCACCATATCTATCTTTCATGCCATAGGGTGCTTTTGAAAAATCCCGTTCTTGATAGACGGCCACAATCTTGTCATACCCCAGAGAGAGTATGAATTTAGCAACGTTTTCTGCTTCCACGGAATCCTGAAAAGTGAAACGGGCCGATCCGAGATTGATATAAGCCACGCCGGGATTCTGATCATCAAAGAAGATTTCACCACCAACCACGCCACGAAGCTTAATCATGCTGTGCAGGGGAACGCCTCGCGAACTTTCTTCACAGGGTGTCATTTCGCGAATGATGTGCATACCGGCGAAATCAATCAAATAAAGGTATTTGAATTCCCTCTGTCCATACGGCCCCGTCGCGACATTGGCGAATATGCCCTCACCCGGTTTTCTGCTCTGTAATTGGTCTTCCAGCGGTAAAGTATCCGCATCATAGGGATTGGTGTTGCTGGGTGGTCTTTGCAAGGCGATGTTATAGAGTGCCTGACCAAACTCAAAACCATGGTAGTGCGTGGCTTTCAGCGCCGCCAACTCGCTTTCAGGAACGGTCACCACTTTCCACGGTTCCGCGAAGGTTGAACTGATCACCTTGGGTGTAGCGGCGATCACCTTCGGGTCGACCGCCATCGCTTTCTTTTTCATTTCTTGATATTCCACGAAAGCCTTCGCGAGTGGATCCGTGTAATGGGCCGTGCGAGGAACCATTCGAGGCGCTTGTCGGCCGTGGTCGACCGAGCCTTTTAAGGTATTACGATGAAAGTTCGTTGAGGATCTGGGCACTCTGCCTCTAAGAAGTAAATTCATGATTTGTCCTTTTTGTAAACTGTCTCTAACAAAAGTTGTCTGACAACCGCTGACAACCGCCAACACCGAAAGACGTGGGTTATCGGTATCATTTCCTTTTTTGCAATTGCCGTGCCATACACGCCGGGTGGGGTAAGTGTTTTCTGATGGCGATTTTCAGCAGGAAGCGTGGCGTGCGATCAACAGAACGTAAGCCGCTCGCACCAATAAGCAGTTCTGTTATCGGGCAAATAAGTGCATGCACTGATTTGGGTAAATTGATTGGTGCGGATCGCCGATTAACGGTTCAGATTGTTTTGAAATGAGTTTGAGGCTACCCTATAGCGGCTTTTTTTATTAAGTGTTTCCCTGAAGAACGTAGGCATCGACCTGCCCGGCAGTGAACTGCGGGCTCAAGGTTTGCCTGGAACTGGAGTCCAATGCGTGTCGCTGTGATTGGTGGTGGTGTCATCGGTGTCTGCACCGCCTACTACCTGGCCGAGGCCGGGCATGAAGTTTCTGTCATAGAACGCTATGGCAATGTTGCCCAAGAAGCCAGTTTCGGGAATTTGGATCTCATGGGCCCGTCCGCCGTCCGTCCTTGGGCGACGCCTGGGACAGTCGGTCGCGTCTTTTCCATGCTCTTTCGGCCTGAATCTCCAGCGGCATTCAGTGCCCGTTTCGAGCCAGCCATGTGGCGGTGGCTGCGCCGCTCAATGTCGGAGTGCTCATTACCCCGTTACAAACAAAATCAGCAACGCCTGCTTCGCCTTGCAAGTTACAGTCAGGAACTGATGCAGCACTTGGCACAGACGTGCGAGCTGGATTTCCAGCAACGCAGTGGCGCTTTGATGATGTTCCGTACATCGCGCGAGCTTGAGTTGGCTCAGCCCATGATGGAATTGCTGGGTGAGATAGGCGGTCGCCATGAACTGCTTGATATCGAAGCGGCCCGACAGCTGGAACCGGCTCTGTCGACCGAAACGGCATTTCATTCAGCCTTATACATTCCCGATGATTGGTCGGGCAATTGCCCACTGTTCGTGCGGCAGATGAAATCTCTCGCGCAAGACAAGGGTGTGGAGTTTCACTTTAATACCGAGGTACAAGCCATACGGCCAGAAATAGGCGGCATCAGCTTTCAGGTCGAGGGGCGCAGCATCGATACCGATGCGGTGGTCGTTGCAGCGGGTAGCGACAGTGTTCGCCTGCTCAAAGCGATCGGCATCAGCCTGCCGCTCTACCCGGTCAAAGTTTATTCAGCGTCAACGCCGATTCAAGAGTACGAACTCGCACCCCAACTCTCTGTTTTTGATGATACCTATCGGGTCGGTCTTACGCGGCTGGGCAAACGAATTCGCATCGCCGGTTGCGCTGAACTGGGATCGTCGAGTTTCGATCTGCATCAGAAAGCCGTCAACACCTTGGTCAAAGTTGGTGATGACTGGTTTCCGAATGCCGCAAATTACCGAACCGCGAGTTTTTGGTGTGGCCCGGCAGCCATGTTGCCGGAGGGCGTACCCTTGCTCGGCGCGACCCGCTACTCGAATGTCTTCATCAACACGGGACATGGCGCGGGTGCTTGGGCATTGGCGGCGGGTAGCGGCAAACTCATGGCTGACCTCATCTCGCAAAAGCGCACCGAAATTGATATGGATGGCCTCACGCTGACACGATATGGCGATCGGATGCGCTGATCAGCGCAACTCCTTGGATCTTCACAGCGTCGCGCAAGTTCGCGCGATCGAAGCATCTGCGCTTTCTTCGGTTGGACCCGGCATCCTGATGCAACGCGCAGGCGCCGCCGTTGCCCGCCATGCCCTGACACTTCTGCCTGAAATCACCAAAGACCTACATGTGCTGGTCGCCGCAGGACCTGGCAACAATGGCGGTGATGCGCTCGAAGCTGCAGCCATCCTCGCTCAACAGGGAGTCGCAGTCACCATTATTCATCTCGCTGATGACATCAGGCTACCCGCGGATGCCCGTATGGCACTCACTCGCGCGCGGCAAAGCGGTGCCGTATTCGTCGCCTCGCTACCGGGCAAGTCGTGGTCACTGGCGATCGATGGCCTTTTCGGGGTTGGTCTGACGCGTCCGCTTGAAGGCCACTACCGCGAGCTAGCCACACAGCTCAATCAGTTGCGTTGCCCCGTGTTGGCCATTGATGTGCCGAGCGGACTCGATGCAGATACCGGCGGCATCGTCGGCTCCGATGGTCTGGCCGTGCGCGCCGATGCGACGCTCACCTTCATTGCCAACAAACCTGGACTGCACACCTTGCATGGTCGCGATAGCGCAGGTGATGTCGTCGTGGATTATCTTGGCATTGAACCAATACTGTTTCCGAAGCCAATAGCCCGCCTGAATACGCCGCTGGCGTTTGCCGATGAAGTCCGCCCGCGACTGCATGCATCGCACAAAGGAAGTTACGGGGATCTACAGGTGATAGGCGGTGCTGAGGGCATGAGTGGCGCGGTGATACTCGCGGCACGCATGGCATTGATGGCGGGCGCGGGACGCGTATTCGCAGGATTCGCAGGACCGGCGCCGGCCTATGACAGCCTGCATCCCGAGCTGATGTGTCGACACGCGGATGACTTGCGCGTGGATCATGGCGCTGTCGTCATCGGTCCGGGTCTTGGCATGTCGCGGCACGCACATGATCTGCTGGGCCGCGCTCTGTCCTTTGCGCCTACTCTGGTGATTGATGCCGATGGTCTCAACCTGATCGCTGCCGAACCACGATTGCAATCCCGTCTTGCGCAACGCAGAGCACACACCCTGCTCACGCCCCATCCGCTGGAGGCAGCGCGACTGCTGGGCACCGATGTCCATGCCGTGCAATCAGATCGATTGAGTTCAGCGAACGCACTGGCGCAGCGCTATCACGCCACCGTCATACTCAAAGGCAGTGGCAGCATCATTGCTCACCCCGACAACATCCCTTTCATCAATACGACTGGTAATCCAGCATTGGCAACCGCCGGCAGCGGCGATGTGCTGGCCGGACTCTGCGGCGCGCTGCTCGCGCAGGGTTGGTCTGTGCGGGGGTGTGCGCTGGCTGCGACCTGGTTACATGGCCGCGCGGCGGATCAGATGGTCGCCGACGGCATAGGACCGACCGGCGCAACGGCGAGTGAACTGACGCCCTGGATAAGAAAAGCTTTGAATAAATTCGTTAGCGAGACCAGTGCAATGCCGCGCTGATGTGTCTGAGGTGTCTGAGTCACTGAATTACTGAGTTACTGGCGACGATCGTCAACCAGCCGTCCGGCAGCGATCGTCAGCTGACGCGCACAACGCGCCGCCATCGCAAGATCATGGGTCACCAGTACCAGGGTCGAATGCTGCTCGCGGTTGAGTTCAAACATCAACTCAATGATGGCTTCACCGGTCCCCGCATCAAGACTACCCGTCGGCTCATCGGCAAGTAGCAAGGGCGGACGCGTCACAAAAGCACGCGCAAGGGCCACGCGCTGCTGCTCACCACCGGACAGATACTTCGGATAATGCTGCAAGCGCTGCTGCAGACCGACCCGACCGAGCATTGCCTCTGCCTTGGCGGTCGCATCAGCATCACCCCGCAATTCCAGCGGCAGCATGACGTTCTCGATCGCAGTCAGGTGCGAGAGCAACTGAAATGATTGAAATACGAAACCTAAATGGGCGCGTCGCATCGCAGCCCTGCCGTCTTCATCCAACGAGAAAATATCAATGCCCTCAATGCGGACGCTGCCCGACGTCGGGGTATCCAGACCGGCCAGCAATCCCAGCAGGGTTGACTTGCCGGAACCGGATGCACCCACCAGCGCTAACGTGTCACTGGCCTGGACGGTAAAATGTATGTCGTCAAGAATCGTCAGCTCGCCACTGGCGTCAGACACTTTTTTGGTCAGTGCGGTTACTTCGATGGCGGGAATTTTCTGGGGGTTTTCAGGCATGCAAGGTCGATTGAATCTCTATCTGAAATCATTGGGGTCGCATAGAACGGCGCGGCTTCTGCAATCGCTGATCGTGACCGTGGTGCTGTTCATCAGCAGCCATGCAGCGCCGGCGTATTCTGCATCAAAAACCCTGCTCGTGCTCGGCGACAGCCTCTCCGCCGAGTACGGCTTGCCGCGCGATAGTGGATGGGTTTACCTTTTGCAGCAACAGCTGCGCAAGGAAAAATACGACCTGACGCTTGTCAACGCCAGTATCAGCGGCGAGACCACCTCGGGTGGAAAATCTCGATTGCCTTCGCTGCTGCAGCAACATAAGCCTGCCTTGGTGCTGATCGAACTGGGTGGTAACGATGGTTTACGTGGACTGTCATTGGCCGCTACCCAAGCCAATCTGCGAGAGATGATGGCGATGAGTACGGCCAGCGGTGCAAAAATCATTCTTGTCGGTATGCGTGTGCCGCCGAATTATGGTGTCGATTACAGCAAACGCTTTGCCGCGATGTACCAGGGTCTAGGACGTGAAAAGAATGTCAGGCTGGTCCCGTTTCTTCTACAGGGTCTGGATAACACTGAACTATTTTTCCAGCCCGACCGTATTCATCCCAACCAGCGTGCCCAAGCGATCATGATGGAGAACGTCTGGCAAATCCTGAAACCCATGCTGCGATAAAATTCGTTAATGAAATATCCCGCATTGCTGGCCGCCGGCGACGTACTCGCGCATCTGGACGACTACGACAGCATCATTGACGTTCGCTCCGAGTCAGAATTCGCTCTCGATCATGTACCGGGAGCGATCAATTGTCCCGTTCTGAATGACGCTGAGCGCGCGCAGGTGGGCACTATCTACAAACAGAACAGCGCGTTCGAAGCGAAAAAAATCGGTGCTGCGCTGGTCGCTAAAAACATTGCGCTGCACTTGCAGCAAACACTTGCAGACAAACCCCGCGACTGGAAACCGCTGATCTATTGCTGGCGCGGTGGTAATCGCAGTGGTGCCATGGCCCATATCCTGGCGAAAATCGGCTGGCCAGCAGTGCAGCTGGATGGGGGCTATCGCGAATATCGTCGCGGCGTGCTGAGCTTGCTGGATTCCGAGCCAGACACACTCTCTTTTCGCGTTATCTGTGGCACCACCGGTAGCGGTAAAAGCAGGTTACTGACGTCGCTGGCCAATGAAGGCGCTCAGGTCCTCGATCTCGAGCAGTTAGCGGCGCATCGCGGTTCCGTACTGGGCGGCATTCCGGGTGAGCCACAACCCTCACAGAAAATGTTTGAAAGCCTTATCTGGCAAAAGCTTCGAAGCTTCACCGCAGTGCGCCCTGTCTACGTGGAATCGGAAAGCAGAAAAATCGGCAATCTGCGCGTGCCTGAAAAACTGATGGACAAAGTGCGCGCGTCTGACTGTGTGCATTTACAGACGAGCATCGCCGACAGAGTGGCCTTGCTTATCGAAGATTATCCGCATCTTGTCGCGGACAGCACATTGCTCGGGGGGCAGCTGGACCATCTGGTGGCACTACACGGTCATGCAAAAATCCGCACGTGGCGAGATATGGCGCAGACCGGCGAGATTTCCAGATTGGTTGAAGAGCTACTGGCCCAGCATTACGATCCGGCGTATCTGCGGTCAATAGAAAGAAATTTCAGTGGGTATGCGCAGGCGCGATTGCTGGCACTCGAGGATATTTCTGGTGGGGCTTTTGTCAAAGCGACGAAAGAACTGCTGGCCGACGAAATGGCGAATTAATGAGAGGCAGAGACGACTTGTTGAAGTAGCTTCGCCTTAAAAATTACCGAAGGGGTTGGAGGCTAAACGAAAGACGCTGGATCCCGGCCCGCGCCGGGATGACTATGGAAGGTCTGTTGGCCTCAAATTAATCATCAGCTGTCCAGCGTCTTTGCTTTATGCAGCACACCTTCTTACGCCAAACCTAGGTCGACAAAAAGCGGGGCTCTCGACTAGCAAAGCCCCGCCTTGTACAACTTATTGTGCGGGTGGCGCCGATTTGGCCGCAACAGGCTTGAGAATTTCTGCCTTAGCGCGCTTCTTGATAATGTCGAGATAAGCCGCCATTTCCTGAGACGCCAAAAATTCATCCACCTGCTGCTGCTCGGCCTTGCGTGCCTCTTCGTCGATGACATCATCGTTGATCTTGTTCACCCGATAGATGGCGTAACCGCGACCAGCAACAGGCACACCAACGTAAGCCGGCAGTTTACTTGCATCTACCTTCATGATGGCAGTGACCGCGGCGGGCGATAAGCCTGCCGTGTTGTTCCTTGAGACAGATTTTCCAGCGCCAAAGTCGGCACTACTACCTCCACGCAACTCGACCAAACGCGCTTCGCCGGCTTTCACTGCAAGCTTCTCGGATTCCACACCAATCAGGCGCTCCTCGATCACTGGACGAACTTCAGAGACCGGGATTTTCGCCACCGGTTTATGCTCAACAACCCGGCCTGCAATCAGCACACTCGAGCCTACCTCGATGGCTTCTGTGTTGCGCTTTGCGCGAATGGCATCGTCAGAAAAAATCGCGGTGAGGAACTTCGGCTGGTTATACGCCGCCGTTTTCGGCAATGAAGGATTCGTCTTGCGGGTAAGGTTTTGTGCCGACTCAATTTTCAGTCCGAGCTTGTCTGCGACGGGCTTCAGACTATCGGATTGTTCATAGACCATGTTGGAGAAAATCTCTGCCATTTCGCTATATTTTTTACCCGCCTGCTGACGCTTGATATCTGCCGCAATAGTCGCTTTGACCTCAGCGAGCTCGCGGGTGGCAGGGGCTTTGATGCCCGTCACGCGAATGATGTGAAAACCAAAATCCGATTGAACCAGTCCACTGATCTCACCTTCTTTCAGCGCAAACACCGAGTCCTCGAACGGCTTGACCATGTCACCTTTACCAAAGAAGTTCAAGTCACCACCCCGCTCGGCCGAAACGCTATCCTGGGAATTTTCTTTTGCAAGCTTCGCAAAGTCAGCTGGATTCTTACGTATTTGCTCAAGTATTTTTTCTGCTTTCGCCTTGGCTGAAGCCTTGTCTGCAGCGGAAGCGTCCTTGGATGCATTAATCAAAATATGACTAGCACGACGCTGCTCTGATGTTTTGTAGCGTGCGATATTCTGATCGTAGAAGGTTTTGATGTCCGCATCAGACACCTCAATTCGTGACTCGACAACTTGCGGAGACAACACCAGATATTCGATTTTGACAGTTTCCGGCACTTCGAATTGCGCGCTATTCTTGTTATAGAACTCATTGACCATCGCGTCCGTCGGCTTGACCTGGCCTTTGAAATCCTGCCAGCCAATTGACAGTTCCTGCACCTCGCGCACTTGCTGGTTGAGTGAGGTGATGCGAGCCGCTACTGTTTTCGATGCAAACGCGCTGTTTTGAATGGAGAGATTCACCTGCTGCATCGCCAATTCATGGCGCAGATTGGCTTCAAACCGTTCTGGTGTCATACCTTGAGCAGACAGCAGTGCCTGATACCGCTGCTTGTTGAAACTGCCATCAGGATTGGTCAGTCCCTGAATCTCAAGAATGGTGCTGCGCAACTGATCGTCGGATACTGTAAAGTTATTTTTGTTGACGTGAGATGACAATGCCTTCTGCGCCAGCAATCCTTCCAGCGTGCCTTGGCGCGCTTCGGGCGTATCGAACATAGATGGATTGAACTGATCGCCGAACATTTGACGGAAACGTTCAAGCTGACGTGCCTGTGCAGCGTCCCACTCGCGCTGCGAGACATCCTGCCCGTCCACCTTGGCAACGGCAGGCTCACGGTCAGACATGCTGATATAGCTTTCCAGCCCGACAAACGCAAAAGAAGGAACAATAATCAGCAGCAGCAAAAACTGCATCAGTCGGCGGTGGGTGCGAATGAATTCAAACATGGTCGGTCTGATGTCTCCCGCCCTGTGTGGGCGTTTGTCTTTGTCGGGTTGTTACTGAGTACCTTGCGACTCGGGCTACATGCCTGAAGAGCGACAGGGCACCATATGAAAAAAGGCGAACACAGGGTTCGCCTTTTTGGTTTTTGGCGGAGTGGACGGGACTCGAACCCGCGACCCCCGGCGTGACAGGCCGGTATTCTAACCGACTGAACTACCACTCCTGAACTGCTATTGCTGACTGGTTGGTGGGTGCTGAGAGGCTCGAACTCCCGACCTACGCCTTGTAAGGGCGCCGCTCTACCAACTGAGCTAAGCACCCGCTGAAACTGATTACTATCTGTTTCGCCTTGGCCAGCCAAGCCCGACGTTTGTCACCACGTCGGAAAAACCACTAGTTTAATGCATCTTTCAAAGCTTTGCCAGGCTTAAATTTTGGCACCTTCGATGCCTTGATCGTAATCTCCTGATGCGGTGCGCGCGGATTGCGTCCGATACGCTCTGCACGAGCACTGACGGAGAATGTGCCAAATCCAGCCAGGGTGACAGTACCATCTTGTTTCAGTGTTGATGTCACAGCCTCGATCACTGCTTCAAGTGCACGGCTGGCGGAAGCTTTTGAAATGTCGGCCGCCTTGGCGATTTCATCAATCAGTTCAGTTTTGTTCACTGACATTCCCCTAGAATATGTTGTTGGATTTTGCGGCAGAAGATTTGTCTTGTAAGCCGGCCGTACGGCCGCAGGATTTCCTGCAGCGGCTATTAGACAAGTGGCGATCATTGGTGTCAAGAAATTTACCGATAACGCTTTCCTTAATCGCACTTCAGACGGTGAACTTCTGTCAAACCGTTAACTCTGTAAAAATTTTGCATCAAAAAAGCGCCCCAAAGGGCGCTTTTTTTCAAACAATGGATTGACTCAGTCCCGGTTCAGTGCTTGACAACCACGGGATCAGTCGGACTTTCGGCAGCAGCCACTGCCGCTGCCGGCGCAACTTCTTCGTCCGTCAAAGGTACAGGCTGACGCTCGAGCGCTATGTCGAGCACCTTTTCAATCCAGCGAACCGGAATGATTTCAAGTCGACTTTTCACGTTATCAGGTATCTCGGCAAGATCCTTCACATTTTGTTCAGGAATAAGTACGACCTTGATACCACCACGCAGTGCAGCAAGAAGTTTTTCTTTAAGGCCGCCAATAGGAAGCACTTCACCACGAAGCGTGATTTCACCCGTCATAGCAACATCTGCACGCACCGGAATGCCCGAGAACGTTGACACCAATGCAGTGGTCATCGCAATACCTGCTGATGGACCATCCTTGGGTGTGGCGCCTTCAGGCACATGGATATGAATGTCGGTCTTGTCGAAGACATCGCTTTTGATACCAAGTATTTTTGCGCGACTGCGCACGACGGTACGAGCTGCCTCGATTGATTCTTTCATCACATCACCGAGCGTGCCGGTGCGAATGACATTACCTTTGCCGGGCATAGTCATCGACTCGATCGTCAGCAGATCTCCGCCGACCTCGGTCCAGGCAAGACCGACTACCTGACCAATCTGATTTTCCTTGTCAGCGACGCCAAAGTCATAGCGACGCACACCCAGGAATTTGCCCAGATTTTTGCCTGTCACCGTAATCTTCTTTTCCTGCTTGGTCAGCAACAGCATCTTGACAACTTTGCGGCAGATCTTGGAAATTTCGCGATCCAGCGATCGCACACCCGCCTCACGCGTGTAGTAACGAATGATGTCGCGCACCGCTGATTCGGCAACTGAAATTTCGCTGTCCTTCAGACCATTGTTCTTGATCTGTTTTGGCAACAGATAGCGCTGAGCGATGTTGGTCTTCTCGTCTTCGGTATAGCCCGACAAGCGGATCACTTCCATACGATCCAAAAGCGCAGCGGGGATATTGTAGGAGTTAGCTGTCGCAACGAACATCACATCGGACAGATCGAAGTCGACCTCAACGTAATGATCGCCAAAGGTGTGGTTCTGCTCCGGATCCAGTACCTCCAGCAGGGCTGAGGCAGGATCGCCACGGAAATCTTGTCCCAGCTTGTCAATTTCATCGAGCAGGAACAATGGGTTGCGCACACCCGACTTGGTCAGACTCTGCAGAATCTTGCCTGGCATTGAGCCAATGTAGGTGCGGCGATGACCACGAATCTCCGCCTCATCACGCACGCCACCAAGTGCCATACGAACAAATTTTCGATTTGTCGCACGCGCGATCGACTGCCCGAGCGATGTCTTGCCTACGCCAGGAGGGCCGACGAAGCAAAGAATCGGCGCCTTAACTTTTTCGACGCGCTGCTGCACGGCGAGGTATTCCAGAATACGTTCCTTGATTTTATCCAGTCCGTAGTGATCGTCCTCGAGCACTTTCTCTGCATGAGAGAGATCATTATTAACCTTGGATTTTTTCTTCCACGGCAAGCCAATAAGGACGTCAATGTAATTACGAACTACGGTCGCTTCAGCAGACATCGGCGACATTAGCTTAAGTTTTTTCAGTTCGGACTGCGCCTTTTCACGCGCCTCTTTTGGCATCTTGGCCGCGATGATTTTCTTGTCGAGCTCTTCAAGGTCCGCACCCTCTTCGCCCTCACCGAGTTCTTTCTGAATCGCTTTGACTTGCTCGTTCAGATAGTACTCACGCTGTGATTTTTCCATCTGGCGCTTGACGCGACCACGGATACGCTTCTCCACCTGCAGAATGTCGAGTTCAGCTTCTAGCTGACCCAGCAAATGTTCGTGACGCTTGGCTACGTTAAAAATTTCGAGGATGACTTGTTTCTGTTCCAGCTTCAGGGGCAGATGCGCTGCAATGGTGTCAGCGAGACGTCCGGCGTCATCGATGCCAGCCAGCGAGGTCAGGATTTCAGGCGGGATTTTTTTGTTGAGTTTGACGTACTGGTCAAACTGCTGAACGATGGCACGACGCATCGCCTCGACTTCGGATTCATCACCCGCCTCTGAGTCGACCGGCGAAAGGTCTGCCACGAAATGGGTATCAGCCTCGCTGATCGCATGAATACGCGCTCGCTGGGCGCCTTCGACGAGTACTTTGACGGTACCGTCTGGAAGTTTGAGCATCTGCAAGATATTCGCGATGCAGCCGATTTCGTAAATATCATCAGCCGAGGGCTCATCCTTGGCCGCTGCTTTTTGTGCGGCGAGCATGATGCTCTTGCCCTGCTCCATGGCTGCTTCGAGTGCTTTGATCGATTTCGGGCGTCCCACGAACAGCGGAATCACCATATGCGGGAAAACGACGACATCGCGAAGTGGCAGCAAAGGAAGCTGAGTGGGTTCGGAAAATTGTGCAGTCATCGTCATGGCGAGCCTTTTGAAAAACCTGTGATTCATATTGGCACGTTACTGCCGATCACAAGGCCTGTGTTCAACAATAGTTACATTACCGCGCTTGGTTGCCTTTTCTAGCGTGATTTCAGGTCACTTTTGTTAAAAATCGACCATCAAGCACAAATACCTAAGCGCTCCAGGAAAAAACTAACAAAAAAAGCCACACGAGAGCCTTCCCGGTGGCTTTTCAATCGAAGCCCGTGTGCATTGTTGTTGACAGGGATTGTACTGCGTTTGTTCAGACAACTGATGAGAAGCCCTGATTTTTACAAGTTTCTTGTGAGTTTTGCCCGGTTTTTAGCTAAAAACCGGGTATTTTTTACAAGATCGCCTATTTCGCACCCGAGACTTTTTGAGGCTCGTGGTAAATCAGCAAGGGCTTGGCGCCGTTGGTGATGGTATTTTCATCAATGACCACTTTGGCAACGTTTTGCTGATTCGGCAATTCGAACATCACGTCGAGCAGAGAGTGCTCCACGATCGAGCGAAGACCGCGCGCGCCAGTTTTGCGGGCCAGCGCCTTCTTTGCGATCGCGTGCAGTGCACCGGGTCGCACCTCGAGTTCTGCGCCTTCCATTTCCAAGAGCTTCGCGTACTGCTTGATAAGCGCATTTTTCGGCTCAAGCAGAATCTGGATCAGCGCATCTTCGGTCAGCTCCGAGAGCGTAGCAACAACAGGCAATCGGCCGACGAGTTCTGGAATCAGACCAAATTTAATCAGATCCTCAGGCTCGGCATCCATCATCACTTCGCTGGCACTGCGCTGGCTCTGGCTCTTTACATTGGCCGAGAAACCGATACCACCTTTTTCAGAGCGATCTGAAATGATTTTCGCCAAGCCGTCGAAAGCGCCGCCGCAAATGAACAGAATATTCGTCGTGTCGATCTGTACGAAGTCCTGATTCGGGTGCTTGCGTCCACCCTGAGGCGGTACCGAGGCCATGGTGCCCTCAATCAGCTTCAGCAGCGCTTGCTGCACGCCTTCGCCTGAGACATCGCGGGTAATTGACGGGTTGTCCGACTTGCGAGAGATCTTGTCGATTTCGTCTATATAGACGATGCCTTTTTGGGCTTTCTCGACTTCGTAATTGCAGTTCTGCAGCAGTTTTTGAATGATGTTTTCAACATCCTCACCTACATAACCCGCTTCAGTCAGCGTCGTCGCATCGGCGATCACAAAGGGAACGTTCAGCATGCGGGCCAGCGTTTGCGCCAGCAGCGTCTTACCCGAACCTGTGGGACCCACCAGGAGAATATTGCTCTTGGCTAGCTCGACATCATCTTTTTTACCCAGATGGCGCAGGCGTTTGTAGTGGTTGTAAACAGCCACTGACAGCGTGCGCTTCGCCGTATCCTGACCAATGACGTACTGGCCAAGCAAATCAAAGATTTCTTGGGGTGTAGGCAGATCGGAGCGAGGGCCGGCAACCGACTCCACCGTGGATGCCTCATCACGGATGATGTCGTTGCACAGGTCGATGCATTCATCACAAATGAATACAGATGGGCCGGCGATGAGTTTCTTCACCTCGTGCTGGCTCTTGCCGCAAAATGAGCAGTACAGCAACTTTTCCCCGCTGGAGGACTTTTTCTCTGACATATCCTGAAGGTTAAGGTGATTTTTTCGTGGATGTTACCTGTGAATCAGGAATCCGTCACGCTTGAGAGTAACAATCTTGCCATGCTGAATAGTTGCATAAATACCACTATTCAGCAGCCAGATGCTGTCAAGCACGATGTGTAAGCACTTTGTCGATCATTCCGTAGTCAACCGCCTGCTCCGCCGACATGAAGTTATCGCGGTCCGTATCTTTGCTGATCTGGTCGATGGTGCGTCCAGTCTTGTCTGCCAGAATCTGGTTCAGACGTTCCCGCAGATAAAGAATCTCGCGTGCCTGGATCTCGATATCCGCCGCCTGACCCTGTGCGCCACCGAGTGGCTGGTGAATCATGATGCGGGAATTCGGCAGCGAGAAACGTTTGTCTTTTGCACCTGCTGCGAGCAGGAACGCGCCCATCGAGGCAGCAAGTCCTGTGCAAAGCGTCGAGACATCCGGCTTAATAAATTGCATGGTGTCGTAAATTGCCAATCCCGCCGAGACGGATCCGCCGGGTGAATTGATATACAGAGAAATATCCTTGTCGGGATTTTCGCTCTCGAGAAAAAGCAATTGCGCTACGACTAGATTCGCTGTGTGATCGTTAACTGGGCCAACAAGAAAAATCACTCGCTCTTTAAGCAAGCGAGAATAAATGTCATACGCGCGCTCGCCACGACCACTCTGCTCGATCACCATGGGCACCATGCCGAGCATGTCGGTGTCGAGTGCGGATTTACGGTAGGTGCTATCAGTCATTGACTTTCTTCCCCGGTAAGAATTTTGATCGGTCTTCGCTCAAATAAGCAAGGCCGCAAGCGGTAGTGTAACCAATCTTGCGGCCTTGGTTCTTGAGGCTGGCGTATCAGGACTGCTGCGTATTGCCCATCAGCTCATCAAAGGACACAACGCTTTCGGTGACCTTGGCTTTGGACAGCACAAAATTGACCACGTTCTCTTCAATGACCAGCGCCTCCACTTCAGCCAGACGCTGGCGATCTCCAAAGTAGTACTTGACCACTTGTTGAGGATCTTCGTAGGCCTTGGCAAAGTCCTCTACGTGAGACTTGATCTGATCGCCCGTCGCACGCAGTTCATGCATCTTGACCAGCTCGCTCAGAATCAATCCCAGGCGCACACGGCGATCCGCCTGCTCATTGAACAACTCTGCCGGAAACGGCATGTCATTCACGTTCATGCCCCTCTGGCGCATGTCTTCCCTGGTCATTTCAGCGAGACGCTCTGCGTCCTGCTGCAAGAGCACTTTGGGAACGTCCAGTTCGGCGACCTTGAGCAAGGCATCCATCACATTGGTTTTCGTTTTCGCCTTCACACGGCTGCCAACTTCACGCTCAAGATTGCCGCGTATGTCATCGCGCATCTTTTGAATATCACCATCGGCAATCCCCAAACTCTTCGCCAAATTCGCGTCGATGTCCGGCAGATGCGCCCACTCCACATTCTTGACCGTGATGGTGAATTCAGCAGTCTTTCCCGCCACGTCCTTACCGTGGTAGTCGTCGGGAAATTTCATATTGAAGGTCTTTGCTTCGCCCGCCTTGAGGCCCAGTACGGCCTGCTCGAATTCAGCCAGCATCCGTCCTTCACCCAGCACGAAGGGGTAATCATCGGCCTTGCCGCCAGAGAACTCAACGCCATCGATCTTGCCAACGAAATCTACCGTGACGCGATCACCGTTTTGTGCTGAGGTATCCGGACCACCATCGCCGTGGGCATCGTGCACACCCTTGGTATGAAAATGGACGCGCTGCTTACGGAGGATATCAATAGTCTTGTCGATTTCAGCATCGGTCACTTCGGACTTGCTTTGCGCGATCTCGACACCGGCCAGATCACCGATCTTCACTTCGGGATAGACCTCGAAGGTTGCCTGAAACACGATCGCGCCGTCGACATTTTCGTCACCCTTGGGCTCGATCCTGGGATAGCCCGCCACGCGCAGGTTGTGCTCGGTACTGACTGCACGAAAAGCACGGTCCAGCAACTCATTGAGCACTTCACCCTGAACAACTGCGCCATACTGAGCCGTCACCATCTTCATCGGCACTTTGCCCGGACGAAAACCCGGCGCTTTTGCGGTGCGCGCGCGCACTTTCAGGCGTTTTTCGATTTCCGTGTCCATGTCAGACATCAGAACGTTGAGCTTGACGCGGCGTTCAAGTTTTTCCAGTGTTTCGACTGCAGTTGCCATGTGAATCGTCCAAAAATGTTAATCAAGTCGGTGGTGCGAGGAGGGGGACTCGAACCCCCACACCATTGCTGGCGTCAGGACCTAAACCTGGTGCGTCTACCAATTTCGCCATCCTCGCCGCACAGTGCTCATCGCTCGTTACAAAAAAGCAAAGGGCGACCAAGTGTCAAAAGCGGTCGCCCTGCATGGCCATTGTGTTGGCTGTTTGACTTCAACCGCGCATTTTACTGGAAAACGACCTCAATTGCCCCTGTTTTTGGCCATGCCCCGTCAGACAGGTCGCCGCACCCTGAACCATGCCGCGTACAGTGCAGGCAGGAACAGCAGCGTCAGAACGGTGGCGACGATCAATCCCCCCATGATAGCCACGGCCATTGGCCCCCAAAACACCGAGCGCGAGAGCGGTATCATCGCTAGCACAGCCGTGGCTGCCGTCAGGATAATCGGCCTGAAACGCCGCACGGCAGAGCCTACGATCGCGTCCCAGACCGGAATACCGGCTGAAATATCCTGCTCGATCTGATCGACCAGGATCACCGAATTTCGAATGATCATCCCGAACAGCGCAATCACGCCGAGCTGAGCGACGAAGCCGAATGGCCGTTGCAGAATCAGCAGCGCCATAGCAGCGCCAGCGACACCCAGCGGCCCCGTCAGGAAGACCAGTGCCGAACGCGAAAAGCTGTGTAGCTGCAGCATCAACAAGGTAAACACAATGAAAATCACCAGTGGCACATTGGCGGCAATCGATGCCTGCGCCTTGCCACTGTCAGCAATAGCGCCCGCCAGTTTGATTTGATAGCCCGGTGGCAGCGTGGCACGCAACTCGCCTAGCAACGGGTCGATCTGGCTAGACACGGTTGGCCCCTGAATGCCGTCGACCACGTCTGACTGAACCGTAATCGCCCATTCGCGACCCTCACGCCAGACAACACCCGGCTCCCAGACAAAACGAGGCGTCGCCAGCTGCGACAACGGCACGGCACGACCGCTGCCCGTCGGGATACTCGCGCTCGATAAGGCCGTGACGGTGGCCCGCTCATCCACGGGTTGCCGAATCACGATATCAATCAGTTTGTCACCATCACGGAACTGACCCACGTTGCTTCCTGAAAGGATGGTATTTGCAGCACGCATCACCACCTGCGAGTTGATGCCCAACGCGCGCAATTTATCCTGATCCAATTCGATGCGCAGCACCTTCACGGCTTCATTCCAGTTGTCATTTACGCCGATCGCATTTGGATTGCGGCGCATGATCTCCTTGACCTGATCTGCGATGACCCGCACCTTGGCAACTTCAGTACCCGTCACCCGAAACTGAACCGGATACGGTACGGGTGGCCCATTCGGAAGCAATTTCACGCGTCCGCGGACTTCCGGAAAATCTGTTTTGAAGAGCGAGATGATTTTGTCCCGAAGCACGGTTCGGGCTTGGGCATCCTTGGGCAAGACGACAATCTGAGACACATTCGTTTGCGGGAAAATCTGATCCAGCGGCAAATAGAAGCGGGGGCTGCCTGTACCCACATAACTCGTCACCGATTCGACACCGGGTTGCTGCATCATCAAGCGCTCGAATTTTTTCGCCTGAGCTTCGGTGGCCTGATACGAAGATCCTTCGGGTAGCCAGAGCTCCACCATGAGTTCAAGGCGACTCGAATCGGGGAAGAATTGCTGCTCGATAAAACGGAAACCAAATACACCGAGAAAAAATCCTGCCAGCGTCAACACAATCGTGGTCTTGCGCCAATCAACACACCAATCCACGACGTTTCTCAAACGTTTGTAAAAAGGCGTGTCAAAGAGTTCGTGATGGCCATCCGCACTCGCGGCTGGCTTAACTTTCAGCAGGAGATAACCGAGGTACGGAGTAAAAAGCACTGCGACAAACCACGAGATCAACAGCGCCAGAGCATTCACCGAAAACATCGAGAAGGTGTACTCGCCCGCCGCTGACTTTGCAAAACCAATCGGCAAGAACCCGGCCGCTGTAATCAATGTACCGGTCAGCATAGGCATCGCTGTGGAAGTATAGGCAAATGTCGCCGCATCAAATCGCGAAAAACCCTCCTCCATTTTTCGCACCATCATTTCAACGGCGATGATCGCATCATCAACCAGCAATCCCAGAGCGATAATGAGCGCGCCTAGCGAAATCTTGTGAAGATCAATGCCAAAGATTCGCATCGCGAGAAAGGTCGCTGCAAGTACCAGTGGAATCGTCAACGCCACCACCAGTCCGGGCCGGACATCAATGCGCCAAGGCTTGGTGTGCAAACCAAGCGAGATCAGACTGACGGCCAGCACAATCAGCACCGCTTCAGCCAAGACTTTAAGAAACTCATTAACCGATGAGCTGACAGCCTTGGGCTGATTGGCCACGCGCTGGAGTTCAATACCCACCGGAAGCTTGGCCTGAATCCTAGCGGCCGTTTCGTCGAGGCTGCGACCCAAGGCAATGATGTCGCCACCCTTTTCCATCGACACACCCAGCCCGATCACCTCTTTGCCATTGAAGCGCATCTTGTCCCGGGGTGGGTCCGCGTAGCCACGGGTTACCGTCGCAAAATCACCCAGACGGAAATTATTACCGTTGGCACGCAAGGGCATGTTTTCAAGCTCTTTGGCCGTGGCCAGTGCACCGGAGACTCGTACCTGGAGGTTGTCAGTCGCCGTCACCAGAACGCCGCTGCCCTCCACCGCGTTTTGCGCATTGATTTGGGCCACAATACTTTCGAAAGGTATGCCCAGCTGCGCGAATTTTTTTGTCGAAAATTCGATGAATATCTTTTCATCCTGAACGCCATACAACTCCACTTTGGCGACCGAAGGCACTCCCAACAGCTGTTGCCGAACAAAATCAGCATAGTCTTTGACCTCAGCGTAGGTGAAGCCATCTGCCGCGAGTGCGAAGATCGATCCGTAGGTATCACCAAACTCATCATTAAAGAACGGACCTTGCACGCCCGACGGTAGCGTCGGGCGGATATCACCGATTTTTTTCCTGACCTGATACCAGGTTTGCGGCACTTCTTTTGGAGGCGTTGATTCACGCAATTCGATGATGATCAGCGTTTCGCCTGGCTTGGAGTAGCTGCGAATTTTGTCAATGAAGGGAGTCTCCTGAAGCTTTTTTTCAAGCTTGTCGGTGACTTGCTCGGCCACTTGCAATGCGCTCGCCCCGGGCCAGTACGCGCGAATAACCATCGCCCGGAACGTGAATGGCGGATCTTCATCCTGTCCCAGATTGGCGTAGCTGAAAATACCACCCAACATTAACACCACCATCAGGTAGCGAATGAAGGGAATATGCTCCAGCGCCCAACGCGACAGATTCAGTCGCTCTCTCATTGCGCTTTTCCTTCCTGAGGTGCCGCAGCGGTATCACCCAGCACAGTCACTTTCTGTCCCTCACGCAGCAAATTCACGCCCGCTGTGACCACTGTCTGACCTGATGCGAGGCCCGACGCAATCACAATCTCGTTACCAACCGCACCTGCCACATCCACCGTAATCAGCTTCACTACACCCTGCTCCACCACCCACACTGCTGTCTTTTCCTTGTGGTTAAAGAGCGCAGTCATCGGCAATCGGATGCCCGGCGCAGCTTCGTTTGCAAATGACACGGTTGCGGTCATGCCCAACTGAATTTCGCTGCCGGCTTTGGGCAGGGCAATCTTGGCGGTAAAAGTGCGCGAGGCGGGATCGGCCACGGGCGATAACTCGCGCAGCCGTCCCTCCAGAGCCAGCTCGGGATTCGCCCAAGTGCGAACCGTCACATCGCTGATGCGCTTCAATTTGGCGACCTGATCCTCGGGAATGCTGACCCGAACTTCTTTCTCACCCGTGCGGGCGATTCTGACCACGGGCATGCCAGGAGAGACGACTTGACCGACCTCCGCATCAATCCCCGTCACCACGCCATCCGCATCAGCGATCAGGCTGGTATAGCTGCTTTGATTTGCTTGAACCCTGAGTCCGACTGTGGCTTGTTCGTGGTTGGCGAGTGCCGCCTTGTAGGCTGCTTCCTTCGATTCCAGCAAAGCCTGGCTGACAAAATTTTTCTGGCGTAGCTCGCGATAGCGATTGAGTTCTGCTTGCGCTAGCGACAGCGTGCTATCTGCTGCGCTGACGCTAGCCTTGGCTTGCGCCTGGGCGAGCTGGAAGTCGCTGGCGTCCAACTGCATCAGCAGCTGCCCACGTCGGACCACGGTGCCAACATCCACCCGACGGGCAATGACCTTGCCCCCAACCCTGAACCCAAGCCGCGATTCATAACGCGGCTGCACCTCGCCCGCCAGCTCGACTTGATTTTTAGCGCCTGAAGGCGCCACAACCATAACCCTCACAGGCCGAATGTCCTCGGTTTTTGCCGGCTTATCCGTGCATGCCACCAGCAATAAGATTCCGCCAAACAGCGATATCGAAATGAGGGATTTGAACCCTGACATGAGATCTTGGCGGTTTTTTGATAACGGGAGCATCACGGATTTTCCTTTACTATTCGGGCAGACATTGCACCAGCGCTTACTTTAAGAGCCATTCAGTACGGCTTTTTCAATTACTGACTCAAAGGTAAGTAATTATAGCGAATCAACTTTCGGTAATGTCGCTTATTCAATGTCTCATCTTTGTACCGCCTCGATGTCCAACGCACACTACGAAAACTTTCCGGTCGCCTCCCCGCTCCTTCCGAAGTCGATGCGCGCCCCAGTCAGGGTGATCTACGCCTTCGCCCGCAGCGCTGATGATCTGGCGGACGAGGGCGATGCGCCACCGGAGGAGCGTATCCGTGCCCTGTTGGCCTACGAAGCAGAGCTTGATCGGATCGAGCAGGGTCAGAAGCCCGAATCTCGGCTCTTTCAAGACGTCGCAGCAACGCTAGCTACGTACCAACTGGATACGCATTATTTGCGCGAGCTTCTGTCGGCCTTTCGCCAGGATGTCGGCCAAACTCGTTATCCGACCTTTGATGCCTTACTGGATTACTGCCGACGCTCTGCGAACCCCGTGGGTCGTATCATGCTCAGCCTGTTTGGCAACACCTCGGCCAGTGCATTTCAACAAAGCGATGCCATTTGCAGTGCGCTTCAAATCATTAATTTTCTTCAGGACGTGGCCATAGACTGGGATAAATCACGCATCTACTTGCCACAGGAAGACTTGCATCGATTTGGCGTTAGCGAAGACCAGATTGCTGCACAGCGCGTCGATGAACAATGGCGAGCTTTGATGGCCTTTGAAGTTCAGCGGGCACGCGCCATGATGCTTAGCGGTGCGCCACTGGCCATGCGCATTCGCGGCCGGCTCGGTTGGGAACTGCGACTCATTGTGCAGGGTGGGCTGCGTATCCTCGAGAAAATTGAAGCCGTCGGTTACGATGTCTTCCGCGCGCGACCGACCCTGAAAAAACGCGACTGGCTGCTGATCTTCTGGCGAGCCCTGCGCTTTCCCAACTAGCATACGGTTCCCCATAAAAAAACGACGCATTCAGCTCAGAGAATGACTCCCGAAGACTACTGCCAACAAAAAGCTGCTCAGAGCGGCTCGAGTTTTTACTACAGCTTTCTTTTCTTGCCACCACCACGTCGGCAGGCCATCACGGCTTTGTACGCGTTCTGTCGCGAGGTAGATGATGTGGTCGACGAGACCAGTGACCCTGCTCTGGCGCAGACCACGCTGGCCTGGTGGCGCAAAGAGGTAGCGCAGATGCTGGCCGGACAGCCTAATCATCCGGTGACCCAGGCGCTGATGCCGCACCTGAAGACATTCAACATTCAGGGAGAGCACCTGCTGGCCGTCATTGACGGTATGGAGATGGATCTTACCCAAACACGCTATCTCGATTTTATTGCGCTCGAGCGCTATTGCTGGCATGTCGCCAGTGTCGTGGGCATTATGTCCGCCAGCATCTTCGGCTATAGCGACCCACGCACGCTGCAATATGCAGAAAAGCTTGGCCTGGCGTTCCAACTCACGAACATCATTCGTGATGTCGGTGAAGATGCACGCCGTGGCCGTATTTATTTGCCGATATCAGAGTTGCAGGCGCATCAGGTACCTGCCTCGGAACTGCTGAATGCCACTCACAGCGATCGCTTTGCCGAACTCATGCGCTTTCAGGCGCAGCGCGCGCAGACGCTGTATGACGAAGCAATGGCTCTATTACCGGCAGCTGATCGCCGCGCGCAGCGAGCGGGGCTGATCATGGCAGCGATTTATCGCGCCGTACTCGACGAAATCGAGCGGGATAATTTTCGGGTCCTGCATCACAAGATCTCGCTCACGCCGCTACGCAAACTGTGGCTGGCCTGGAAAACTTGGGTCAAAGGCTGATGCGCAAGCCCACAGTCGCTGTCATCGGCGCCGGCTGGGCAGGCTGCGCTGCGGCGGTCGAACTGACACGGCGCGGCGCCAAAGTCATATTGCTCGAAGCCTCGCGCACCATGGGCGGAAGAGCACGACGCGTCGAGCATCAGGGCGCCCTGCTCGACAATGGTCAACACATACTGCTCGGTGCCTATAGCGACACGCTTCATATGATGCAAACCGTCGGTCTTCGTCCTTCAGAGGCACTGCTGCGCCTGCCACTGCAAATGCGTTATCCGGCCAATACTGGCGGCATGGATCTGCGCGCGCCTCGCCTTCCCGCCCCGCTTCATATGGCCTGGGCCGTGCTGCGCGCCAAAGGTTTGACGATCGCTGACAAACTCGCACTCGCCCGATTTTCCTCTGCCGCACGTTGGATGCAATGGCAACTCCATACAGATTGCACCGTCACCGAGTTGCTTGAGCGCTTTGATCAAACCGAACGACTGATTCGACTGATGTGGCGGCCGCTGTGCATTGCTGCGCTCAACACGCCACCGGATCGTGCCTCTGCTGTGGTGTTTTTGAATGTGCTGCGCGATAGTCTTGGCGCTCACCGTAGCGCCTCCGAGTTGCTCATTCCAAAGCGGGATTTATCTTCACTTTTCCCGGACGCCGCCGTTTCTTATGTCGAACATCACGGCGGTCAAGTGCACGCCGGAACACAAGCGCGCTCCGTATCACGTACCGAGAACGGCTGGCGCGTGCAAGCAGACAGTCTTGATCAGGAAGTCGATGCCGTAGTCATAGCGACGCCGCCTGCGCAGGCGCGCACGTTGCTAGTGGACCTAATACCGGCGTTGGCAGAGTCACTGGCGTTCACCTATGAACCGATCACTACCTGTTATCTGCAATACGAATCGGCATTGAAACTGCCCGCAGTTTTTTATGCGCTGCAGGACGATCCGGAAAAACATCGTTGGGCACAATTCATTTTTGATCGTGGACAGCTTGATGCCTCGCAATCAGGACTGATAGCTGTCGTCATCAGCGCTGCAACTGAGGCGATCGCGCAGGGAAATGAAACGCTACTGGCGGAAGTATTACTGCAAATCGGTGCCGATCTGGATATGCCGGCGCTGCTCAATCCCCAATGGCATCGCATCATTAGCGAAAAGCGCGCTACTTTTTCCTGCACGCCGAATCTGCAAAGACCAGCAAATGACACGGGATTAAAAGGCTTGTTTCTTGCCGGAGACTATACGGCGGGCGATTATCCCGCAACGCTGGAAGGTGCGGTGCGCAGTGGACGCGAGGCAGCACGCCAGCTGTTGCTGCAATCGACCAAACACTAGGTTGAGTTTAGGCGGTGTTAGGACAGCTCCCTAACCTTCGTCATTGCCTCATCAATCCGCTCGACCCCAATCACCTGCAGGCCTTCAATTTTCTGCTTGGGCAGATTAGATTTTGGCACCAAGGCTATCGAAAATCCCAGTTTGGCAGCTTCACGCAAACGCTCTTGTCCGCGCGGCGCAGGTCGAATTTCTCCCGCCAATCCGACTTCACCAAAGGTGACCAGCCCCCGCGGCAACGGCTTGCTGCGCATGGATGACTGAATCGCCAGCAGTACCGCAAGATCGGCCGCCGGCTCCGTGATTTTCACGCCACCCACGGCATTGATGAACACATCCTGATCAAAAGCAGCCACGCCAGCATGACGATGCAACACCGCCAGCAACATCGCCAGACGATTTTGTTCCAAACCAACCGACAAGCGGCGCGCGTTGGGTACATGCGATGCATCCACCAGCGCCTGTATCTCCACCAGGAGCGGTCGCGTACCTTCCTGCGTAACCATCACACAAGAACCAGGTACTTGTGCATCATGCTGCGAAAGGAAAAGTGCTGAGGGATTCGAGACGCCCTTGAGTCCCTTGTCTGTCATCGCGAACACACCCAGCTCATTAACAGCACCGAAACGGTTCTTGAAAGCGCGCACCAGTCGAAAACTCGAATGCGTATCACCTTCAAAATACAAGACAGTATCGACAATATGCTCGAGCACACGCGGACCAGCGAGCGCACCCTCTTTGGTGACATGACCCACCAAAATGATGGTCACACCGGATTGCTTCGCAAATCGGGTCAGTTGCGCCGCGCATTCGCGCACCTGTGCGACTGAGCCAGGCGCAGAGGTCAGCGCATCCGAAAACAGGGTTTGTATTGAATCAACGACAGCCACCTGCGGCTTCTGCTCGGTGAGCGTAGCGATGATTTTTTCCAGCTGAATCTCGGCCTGCAATTGCAAATCGCCGGCATCGATACCAAGACGCCGGGCACGCAAGGCGATCTGGGCGCCAGACTCCTCGCCACTCACGTACAGCGCTGATTTGATCCGCGATAGATTGGCCAATGCCTGCAGTAGCAGCGTTGATTTGCCAATCCCGGGATCGCCACCAATCAAGACCACGCCGCCAGGAACCAGTCCACCACCAAGGACGCGATCGAATTCTTCAATACCGGTGCCAAAGCGGGGAACGTCCTGCGCTTCGATATCGCTCAAACGCATGACAGGCGCACCCTGTACCAGCCCCTTAGCTTGTCCACCAAAGCGATTGGCTGCGGTTTCCACGACACTTTCCACCATGGTATTCCACTGCCCACATGCCGGACACTGCCCTGCCCATTTGCTGCTGGTGCCGCCACATTCGGTGCAGGCGTACTGAGTTTTTGCCTTGGCCATGATCAGTCGCGCACTTCCCGCCGCACGCGCGGTGCTACGCCACACATCAGTTCATAACCTATCGTGCCTGCATGCGCCGCCACTTCATCAATAGGCAAGCCTTGACCCCAGAGCGTGACTTCGCTGCCAACATCGGCAGTGGGCAAAGGAGAAAGATCAATATTGAGCATGTCCATCGATACGCGACCGAGTATCCGCGTTCGAACACCATCGATCAGAATGGGCGTACCCGTTGATGCAAGTCGCGGATAACCGTCCGCGTAGCCGCAGGCCACAATACCGATACGCATGGACCGATCAGCAATGAACAGGCTGCCATACCCAACAGAATCTCCGGCGCGCAGCGACTGAGTGCCTATCACACGACTTTTCAGTGTCATCGCTGGCTGCAATCCTAGCGATAGCGCACTCTGAACGCCTGGCGCACCGCCATACAGCATCACACCAGGTCTTATCCAGTCGCTTCTTATCTGAGGCTGCAACAAGGTGGCTGCTGAATTGGACAGACTGATCTCTGCATCCAGACCTGCAGTGGCGGATTTAAAGGCAGCGATCTGGGCTGCCACATCCGGCATGATGCCGTTCGAATCGGCATTCGCAAAATGGGTCATCAGCGACACTGAGCGCACCGAACTCAGTGATTTAAGACGCTGATAGATTTCACTCACCTGAGATGGCATGAAACCAAGACGGTTCATACCCGTGTTGATTTTCAGATGTACCGCCAACGGCCGGCTCACAGGGGTGGCTTCCAGCATGCGGCACTGATCGACATGGTGAATAACGGGTTGCAAGTCATCACGAACTAATGATTCGATGTCGGTAACGTCGTACATGCCCTGCATCATCATGATCGGCTTTTGCCAACCCAGCTCGCGCAGCCGCGCCGCGCGGTCGAATTCAATGAGAGAAAGACCATCTGCGGCCGCAAATGCCCGAGTCACATGCTCAATGCCGTGGCCATAGGCATCCGCTTTGACCACGGCCCAGGTCTTGGCGGCAGGGACGGCGCTCTTGGCGACAGCGAGATTGCCCTGCATCGCAGCAATATGGGTGATGGCGACGAGTGGTCTGGACATCTGCGGGGGAGCTCGAAGAAAAGAAATTGGATCAAATGAAATTCCAGCCATTTTACCGGACGCGCGTTCCATCACAACGAGTGATTAGCGCCGAGCCGCCGAGCGCGGCGAAATTGGCTTTCATGGTATAAAGCAAGCCGCCGACATACTCGTCACTAGCCCACAAATCAACGTTCCCCACGAATGAACCGCGGCTTCTACACCATCATGGCAGCGCAGTTTTTTTCTTCGCTTGCCGACAATGCGTTGCTCATCGTCGCTATCTCGATGCTGGTTTCGCTTCAAGCGCCGGCATGGATGACGCCGATGCTGAAGCTTTTCTTTGTTCTGTCTTACGTGATTCTTGCGCCGTTCGTGGGAGCATTCGCCGATGCCTTTCCCAAAGGCCGCGTCATGTTCATTACCAATCTGGTGAAGATCACTGGCTGCCTGATGATGTTTTTCAGCGTACACCCTCTGCTGGCCTATGCCGTCGTCGGTTTTGGCGCTGCCGCTTATTCGCCCGCAAAATACGGCATCCTGACCGAACTGCTTCCGCCGGAGAAGCTGGTGGCAGCCAATGGCTGGATCGAAGGTCTTACGGTTCTATCGATTATCTTTGGCACCGTGTTGGGTGGCGTATTGGTCAGCGAGCGATTTGCCCAGGCACTCGCTTTGCTGCTGCCTTTCAATCATCTGCAAATCAGCCTGTCGCTTGAATTCGCTCTAGGTGTGGTCATGATCGCTTACTTCTTGGCGGCGGTCTTCAATCTGAAAATACTGGATACCGGCGCGCGCTATGAAGCGCAAAAGCGCAATCCGATCAAGCTGGTTGTGGAATTTTCTCACTGCGTCAAAGCACTCTGGGGCGACCGACTCGGACAGATTTCGCTGGCAGTAACCTCCTTGTTCTGGGGAGCGGGCGCGACCTTGCAATTCATCGTGCTGAAATGGGCCGAGCAGGCGCTGAACCTGCCGCTGGCAAAAGCAGCAGTGCTGCAGGGCGTGGTGGCCTTTGGCGTTGCCTTTGGTGCCATGGCCGCTGCCAAACGTGTACCGCTGAAAAAATCGCTCACTGTCATGCCCTTGGGTTTCCTGATGGGCCTGATTGTCACGATCATGGTGTTCGTTCATTCAACAACGCTGGCCTACCCGCTGCTGGTACTGATCGGCGCCATGTCCGGCTATTTTGTGGTTCCAATGAATGCCCTGCTGCAGCATCGCGGACACGTTCTCATGAGCGCAGGTCACTCGATCGCCGTGCAAAACTTCAGCGAAAACGCATCCATTCTCCTGATGCTCGGGCTCTACGCCTTGCTGGTCAAACTTGATCTGAGCGTGAATATCGTGATCGTGCTGTTTGGACTGTTTGTTGCCGGTGTCATGTGGCTGGTCATGAAAAAACATGCCGCCAATCAGCGCGAATATGATTCACTGCATCTGATCGGCGAGCAAAAACACATCGGCACCTAGGTGGGCGGCGCGGTCAGGCCGCGCAGTTTTTTATCCGCCTTGCCTTGCCAGTCGTCCGGCACAATAAATCCCCGATCACTCTCCAGCCAGACATCCTCATTGCGCATGAGGCTGGCTACCATCACAGGCATGGGATCTTCCTGAAACTGCACGCGCAATTGTTCTTGAAGCTGCGCCCGGCTCAGGACCTCTTCATCGGTCATGCGCGCAGGTGCCAGCCAGGCGAGTCGCGGCAAGATCGCACAGGTGGTATTCAGATGCGTATCGATTTCCGCCAGAGTGCACCACCAACCGCGGCAATGATTTTTTTCAATCCCGAGTCTCTGCGAAGGAATCTCTTCGCCACGACGATAAAACAACCAGCCACGCAACAAGGCCTGCGCCCGATCGATGGGTCTGGGCAGCAAAGCTTGTGCGGCCGGATGCTGACCCAGCGATAACTGCCGGTCGAGAATCTTGCGCATTTTTGCGCCCAGCGTATCCGCCAGATTCGGGCCAACAAAATAATCGGCCGTCTGCACACTGGCCCAGGCCGGGTCGCTGGAACACAACAAATAAAATTTCGTTGCAAACTCCCAGTGCAACAAGCTCACACCATCAGAAAGCAGGAAATCAAACTCGCCCACTGTCTCTTCCTTGCCTGCACGGACTTGCATGCCGTGCGCAACCAGTTGTTGTTGGTGCGAGAAATAGCATGCAAGCAGCTTCTCGGCATAACGCCCAAGGCGGGTAAATGGATTCAGCTCCAAAGAGGCGGTGAGCAATTCGGGTTCATCATCCAAGGCCATCAGCCAATCTCGGGCGAGATCAGCCGCGTGCGGAGGTAGTCGGGCGATTTTTCCCTCCCATCGCGGCGATTCCGCATCAAGCAGATTGGGAGCATCTAGCAACCAGGCCAGCGCGCGCACATGCGGATCACGCAAGCCGTGCCAGCGCGCATGAAAACGCTGTTGGAACGAGGACGCGTCAGCGTCCATTCACAAGGCTCATCGCGAGACAGAGGTCTTGCCAGCTCTTGGCCTTCTCGGTCGGCTCACGCAGAAGATAGGCTGGGTGATAGGTCGCGATCAAAGGTATGTCTGCACGATCATGCACTTCTTCGCGCAGACTGGCCAATGATGTTTTAGTCGGCAATCCAAGCAGCGCAACTGCCGCGGTTTGACCGAGCGCAACGATGACGCCCGGTTGAATCAAATCAATTTGTCGTTCTAGATAAGGCATGCAGGCGGCGACTTCGTCTGCTGTCGGCGGACGATCGCGTCCATCAGCACCGACCGGACGACATTTGACGATATTGGCAATGTAGGCGTTGGCACCCCGAGCGAGCCCCAGAGCGTGCAGCATATTCTCCAGCAGCTTGCCCGCTGGGCCGATAAAGGGCTCACCCTGCATATCTTCCTGATGGCCCGGCCCCTCACCCACAAACAGCCAACGTGCTTTGCGGTCGCCCACACCCGGCACCGCATGCGTTCTACCCTGACACAAGTCACAACGATTGCATGTGCGGATAGTCTCTTCGAGCGTCGCCCAATCCATGCTCGTCACGCTCGCAGCATGCGCGGCTCCCTCTGCTGATGCGCTACCTGTCAGGGCGGTTGCAGCGGAACCGCTACCCGACTCGTCTACGCTCAGTCCACGTCGCTGCCATACAGGTCCGAGACCCATCTGCTGCAATTTGCGAACTTTATCGGGATCCATCTGCATGACTCAAAGCATCTTTCGCATCACGATGGCATCTTCGCGAGACGCGCCGGCTGCCGGATAATAATTTTTACGCTGACCAATTTGTACAAAATCTAGATGGTGATACACCAACAAAGCATGATTATTCGACGGGCGTACTTCCAGCAGCACGGCATGCATGTTGGCATCGCGCGCCAAGCCAATCAATTTGTCGAGCAGCTTGCGACCGAGACCCTGACCCTGCCTATCCGGACGTACCGTAATGTTGAGCAGATGGACTTCTTCTACCGCATACATCATTAAAAAATAGCCAAGTAAATCGCCATCCTCATCTCGCAAAACCCACGCCTCATAACCACTATCCAGAGAATCGAGGAAGTTACCGCGCGTCCAGGGAAACGGGTAGGCGTTCTGTTCAACGGCGATTACATCTTCAACGTCCGTCACGTTCATCTTGGCAAAACAGACTTGCTGCCCATCCTTGTCACATTTCAGCACGGAACTCATGCGCCTGCTCCTGCGCCTGCTTCTTGGATACGCTCCGTACGCTCTGCCGTCGTCAACGCGACCTTGTTCCTCAGATAAAGGGGTTGCGCTTCGCGTGCATGAACACCTTGACCCTGTAGCGCAAACTGGCGCCCCAGCTGGGCGATTTGCGATGCATGCGGCATCAGCTCAGGCCAACGGCGCACAGGCGCTAGCCCAGTGAAACGATCTGCGTAAGCCGCTAGCCCATTTCCCGTCGCACAGCCCGCATCCTCTGTGATGACTTGCTCAGGCGCTGAAAGACAGGGCTCTTTAACGATCTGCCATTGTTCATCGAAGCGATACTGTGCCCAGTACACCTCGCCCATACGCGCGTCCAGCACCGCAATGATGTTGTCGCCGGCACCTTGAGTGCGCGCCGCATCGGCCATTGCGAGCAAAGTGACGACAGGAACCACCGGCAGATTTGCACCAAAGGCAAGACCCTGGGCAAGACCGCAAGCCGTTCGAACGCCAGTGAATGATCCGGGACCCGCGCCAAACGCCAGTGCATCACATTGCCCCAGCGTGAGGTTCTGCTCGCGCAGCAATTCCTGCAACAGTGCGAGCACCGTCATGGAATGTGTTTGTGCCCCCGAAGATTCACGCGACGTGACCCGATCGCCGGACAACAATGCGACAGACGCGAGTTCAGTGGAAGTTTCTATTGCTGCGATGGTGGGCAAGATTAACGACATGGGCATATTTTACCGTGCGCGCCCTCATTAGCCCTGCCAGATGAACTCTGGAGCGCATTTCTGCCCTACGGTAAAATCTTGGCATGTCCAGTCTGTTTTTAGTCCGCGAAAATTTTTCTGTCCTGTCCGAAGCCTTGGCGTCAGGCAAATGGGTGGTCGCTTGCCTGTGTGCCGGCTGGTGCGATGTGTGCAAGCAGTACCGCGCCGGTTTCGATGCGCTGGCGCCTCAGTATCCCGAGCACCAATTCGTCTGGATCGATATTGAAGATCAATCCGATCTCATCGGGGATCTCGATGTGGAAAATTTTCCGACCATCCTCATGCAACGCGGCGACACAGTGGCTTTCTACGGCACCATGATGCCCGAGCCAAGACAAGTCGCACGCTTGCTTGAAGCTCAACTTGAGCGCAGTGACGAAGAGCTCAGCCGTGAAGCAGACAGCAATTCGCAGCGCCAGCAGTGGCAAACCGAATGCAATCTGCGACTGCGTCTGGATGAATTCAATTCATGAATTGAATTCTTGAATACACTCAGCCCAGCTTAAGCGGCAGGCTACGCAGGCGCTGACCTGTGATTTTGAATATGGCATTGGCCACCGCCGGCGCCACCGGCGGCGTACCAGGTTCACCTGCACCCTCAGGCGCTTCTTCACTTTGCATGATCTCGACATCAATCTGCGGCATTTCGCGCAGACGCAACATCGGATAATCATGAAAATTTCGCTGCACAACACGTCCATCACGTATCTGAATTTCACCGTGCAGCGCAGCCGATAAACCGTACGCTATCGCCGATTCAATTTGCTGCGTCACACCCAGCGGATTGACCACACGACCGCAATCAATCGCGCAACTGATGCGATGCACCTGTATACGTCCATCCGTGACCGATACCTCGGCGACTTGCGCGACGATGCTGCCAAAGGATTGATGCAAGGCGATACCCTGCTCGCGCCCCTCAGCAGGCTTGCCGGCCTTGGCTACTGCCGCCTCCAGAACCGCGCGATGACGTGGATGCTCGTGCAGCATCTGTCGCCGGAAACTCAGCGGATCCTGTCCCGCTGCCAGCGCCAGCTCGTCAATAAAACTCTCTTTGAAAAACGCGTTATGCGAATGACCGACTGAACGCCAGCTTCCCAGCGCAACCGGCGCATCCACCTTGACGTGCGATGCGCGCTGACTGGGGATTTCATAACAGTGATCGTGCAGACCTTCGACCGTGGTCTTGTCAGGCCCCAGCTGCGCCAAACCAAAGGCCCGCGCCAGCATTTGCTGCACAGGCGCACCCGACGCAGAATGACTTTCCCAATGCACCACGCGACCTGAAGCATCCAGCGCTGCGCTCAGCCTTGTGATTGCCGCCGGACGATAAAAATCATGGGCCATGTCATCTTCACGTGACCAGACCAGACGCACCGGCGCCCCCTTTGCGGCCCGGGCCAGCAGGGCGGCTTGCACCACCATATCCGTTTCAAGCCGCCGACCAAAACCGCCGCCTAGATACGTCATATGTAAAGTCACCTGATCTTCGCTCAAGCCAAGCGCACGTGCAGCGGCACTGACCGCAATCGAAGGCACTTGCGTCGGCACCCAGAGCGACAGCTGATCTTTGATCAGCTGCGCCGTGCAGTTGATCGGCTCCATGGCCGCATGCGCGAGCAACGGCGCGCGATACTCTGCAGTGATCTTTTTTGCCGACGATGGTGCTTCACCACTGCCCTGACTGAAATAGGTAAATCCCGATTCCTGATCCAGACCATCCTTGAGCTGGGCAAACAACTTGGCATCAGAGAACTGTGCATTCGCACCTTCATCCCAGACCATCAACAAACGGCTTAGCGCCTTATGGGCCAGCCACCAGCTTTTGGCCAGCACCGCAACGGCCTCAGGTGCACCGGAACGGTCAGCTGGCAGCGCAACGACATCAATCACACCGGGCATCTTGCTCAGCTTCACGGAATCAAACGATGTCAGTGATCCGCCAGACACCGGGCACATTGCGATAGCCGCATGTATCAGGCCTGGGAGTCGGATATCCATGCCGAACTGGGCGCGACCATTAATCTTGTCCGCCAAGTCCAGCCGCGGTGTGGATTTGCCAATGAGTTTGAACTCTGTCGGCGCTTTGAGTGTAAACGGCACATCATCCATCTGAGCCGCCTCGGCCGCCAACGCGCCGTATCCTAATTTGCGACCATCTCGGTGAACCACAAAGCCTGCTTCTGTGGTGCACTCGTCTTGAGACACTTTCCACCGCAAGGCAGCAGTGGCCAGCAATCGCGCACGCGCGGCAGCACCTGCTTCTCGCATCGGTAACCAGCTGTCTTTGATACTTGACGATCCGCCCGTCGCCATGACACCCACCTCACGCTCGGCCTTGCGTGCCAGCCACTGCGCAACGCGCTTGATCGCCCCACGATCGTCAGGGTGAAACGGCAGGCCATCGGCCATCATGCTGGTGTCACCATAGATTTTGTCGATTGGCGCTTGCAGTAAACGGACTGCACTCATCGGTACATCAAGCTCCTCCGCCACCAGCATCGGCAAAGCAGTGGTCACGCCCTGACCCATCTCACTTTTGGCGACCACCACACCAACGCTACCGTCCACGCCAATCGTGACCCAGCCATTGAGCGCACTACTACCTTCTCCAAAATTCAATACCGCACGGCCATGCAAGCGCTGTCTCGGCGGCATTAGACCCCAGCCGACCACCAACGCGCCGGTGATTCCCAGTCCGCCCAGAATGAAATGTCGGCGCGACAAGCCCGTTTTCGATGCCGATTGTTGTGACAAGTTGAACCTCCTGTTTGCTCATCGGGCGTATGCTGATCTGCCGTGCCCGACCTAGAAAGCGACAGTGTAAATGAGCGAGAGCTTTTTCCAATCCTTCGTCCTGCTTTTGCTCGTGACCGATCCCATAGGCAATGTGCCCTTGTTTGTCGCCGCACTTCATCAAGTACCAAGAGAACGACGCGCGCGCGTCATCGTGCGTGAATGCGCAATCGCTTTTGGACTGCTGCTCGCTTTCATGTTTGGTGGCCAGCATTTTCTTGACGCCTTGCAGTTGAGCGAGATCTCGCTGCGCATTGGTGGTGGCGTCATTCTTTTCCTGATCGCCTTGCGCATGGTGTTTCCGCAGCCGGGAGGAATCTTCGGCGACACAGAGGATGCTTCTGTTGAACCCTTCATTGTGCCGCTGGCCATACCGGCGCTGGCCGGGCCCTCTGCACTGGTGACGGTATTGCTGTTCTCTTCGCGCGGTCAGATGGCCATGCCAGTATATGTGGGCGCGCTCTCGCTGGTGGCTGCCGTGTGGCTGGTCGTTCTGCTATCAGCCGAGTACCTGCAGCGCGTGCTCGGCTCGGCGGTGATGGCGGCCTTCGAACGTCTGATGGGCCTGATCCTGACGGCGATTGCCATCGAAATGCTGCTGGCCGGGATACGGGATTACATACAGTCGCTCTGAGCTTGAAACCTACCCGGCAAGACGAAATCAATCAAATTGGGCACAAATAAAGGCTCAATACAGATTATTATTTCGCTTTTAATCACAAGTCGACGCATTTCATGGATCAATTCAAGCAGATTTCGACCTTTGTCGATGTCGCAGCTCGCGGCAGCCTTTCTGCTGCTGCCCGTGCCGAGGGAATCGCACCGGCCGTCATTGGACGCCGCCTCGATGCACTTGAGGCCAGACTCGGCGTGAAACTGCTGCAAAGAACCACCCGAAAAATTGCGCTCACCCATGAAGGCCTGGCATTTCTGGAAAACTGTCAGCGCATCCTGCTCGATCTGGAAAACGCTGAATCGCAAGTATCCGAGCGCAGTGCGCGACCGAGTGGGCATCTGCTGATCTCAGCTCCGGCAGGATTTGGTCGTCAGCACGTTGCACCGCTGATCTCGTCATTTTTGGCAGAGCATCGCGACGTCACGCTCACCCTGAGTCTCAATGATCGCGTGGTTGACCTGATTGGCGAAGGCATTGACGTTGCGATACGGATTGCTGACCTGTCCGACTCTAGTCTGGTCGGGGTAAAGCTCGCTGACAATAAACGTGTTGTGGTTGGATCACCGGAGTACTTCAAGAAACACGGACGACCCTTGTCACCGGATGAGTTATCGCATCATAACTGTCTTGCCATGTCGAGTGACGGCAGCCAACGAGGATGGACTTTTCGCCAAAACGGCAAAAACATGACGGCCAAAGTCGCCGGGACCATGGGCTGCAATGACGGCGCTGTGCTGCATGATTGGGCGCTTGCCGGGCGCGGACTTGCCTGGCGTTCGATGTGGGAAGTGGGTGTCGAGATTGAATCGGGCCTTCTTGAGACAGTGCTTGACGAGTTTGCTGCACCAGGTAATGACATCTACGCAGTGTTCGCGCAGCGGCAGCATTTACCCTTGCGCATACGGTCTTTCGTCGATTTCCTGCGCAGAGCATTCGCGCAACCCGATTACTGGCGGAAATCGCGATAAAAAAACCTCCTGAATTTTTCAAATCAGGAGGTTCTTTTGCCAACTCGTCACGAGGACGGTCAGCGAGTCATGCAAGGTTCAAACGAATCAGATAGGCTGAATGTTCGATGCTTGTTTGCCTTTAGGGCCGCTCGTCACTTCGAACTGAACGCGCTGATTTTCCTGCAGGGACTTGAAGCCGTTGCTTTGAATCGCGGAAAAGTGTGCGAACAGATCTTCGCCACCTTCGTCCGGTGTGATGAAACCAAAACCTTTTGCATCATTGAACCACTTGACTGTACCAGTTGCCATTGCATTTCCTATCTTAGTAAGTGAGGCAGAATATCCGCCAGAAGAGCGTCTCAACCAAGTAAGGAATTACAGACTGATACTGCACCACTGCTACTCGAATCTCAACGTGGCCACAATTATACTTGAGAAGCTGTCCACAACCGCCTGATCCAAAAAGAATTTGACCCAGATCGAAAATTGTGAATTCTGGCGCCGCAATCCGGTAATTTTTGCCTGGGCAGACACGTTGTGCGGAGCGCGCCCAAATCGCCTATAGTCCCGGGAGTTGCCCTGAAACCCGCATTCTTACCCGATTCCCCATGAAATTTGATGTAGCCATTGTCGGCAGTGGCCTGGCCGGCCTGTCCGTTGCCCTCCATCTGGCCCATACCCGTCAGGTGGTGGTCATTTCCAAACGTGCGCTCAGAGACGGTGCCAGCGACTGGGCGCAAGGGGGGATTGCAGCGGTACTGGACTCCCACGACAGCCATGACCAGCACGTTTCCGACACCCTAGTGGCCGGCGCTGGCCTGTGCGATGAAACCGCTACCCGTCACATCGTCGAGCAGGGCCGCGAAGCGATCGAATGGCTGATCGCACAAGGCGTGCCCTTCACCCGCGATGAGCAGACGGAACTCGGCTTTCACCTCACCCGCGAAGGTGGGCACAGTCAGCGACGCATCATCCACGCAGCGGATGCGACCGGCCATGCGGTGCAACTGACCCTCGAAGAACAGGTGCGCAAACATCCGAACATTACCCTGCTCGAACATCATTTCGCCATCGATCTGGTCACGACCGACAAACTCGGCCTGACCGAATCGCCGCCCCGCTGCCTCGGCTTGTACGCGCAGGATGTCGGTACCGGACAAGTGATGACCATTGACGCCGATCACACCGTGCTCGCCACCGGTGGCGCGGGCAAAGTGTATCTCTACACCACCAATCCTGACACCGCAACGGGTGACGGCATTGCGATGGCCTGGCGCGCCGGATGCCGGGTCGCGAACATGGAATTCATTCAGTTTCACCCGACTTGCCTTTATCACCCCTACGCAAAATCATTCCTGATTACCGAGGCGGTTCGGGGCGAAGGCGGTTTACTGAAACTGCCTGAGACGGCCGGTCAGGCCGCTGGTCAGCGCTTCATGCCCTCACATGACGATCGCGGCGAGCTTGCACCACGCGATGTGGTCGCGCGCGCGATTGACTTCGAAATGAAAAAACGCGGTCTGGACTATGTCGATCTCGATATCAGCCACAAACCACCCGAATTCCTGCAATCGCATTTCCCAACCATTTATGCACGCTGCCTGGAATTGGGCATCGACATCACAAAGCAAGCCATACCCATCGTGCCTGCCACGCATTACACCTGCGGCGGCATCGTGACCGATCTTGCCGGTCGCACCGATTTGCAGGGCTTGTATGCAGTCGGTGAGACTGCCTACACAGGACTACACGGCGCCAATCGGCTGGCCAGTAACTCATTGCTGGAGTGTGTCGTACTTGGCCGTGCTGCCGCAATGCATATTGCCAACCAAGGCAAGGTCGCAACTTTATCGCTGCCAGCCTGGGATGAAAGCCGAGTCACCAATGCAGACGAAGAGGTCGTCATCACCCAGAACTGGGATGAGCTGCGGCGTTTCATGTGGAGCTTCGTGGGTATCGTACGCACCACCAAGCGACTCGAGCGTGCGCAACACCGCATAGGCTTGCTCAAAGAAGAGATTGACGAGTATTACGCAAACTTCCGGATCACGCGCGATTTGCTCGAGCTACGCAATCTGGTCGAAGTTGCATCGCTGATTGTCAGCAGCGCACTGTCTCGCCGTGAGAGCCGCGGATTGCACTACAGTCTGGATTATCCTGAGACGCTACCTAAAGCTTTGCCAACCGTGCTGACACCAGCGCGTCGCAGCGCAGTTCGAGCCTAAGTCGCAAGCAAGTGGTGTTGGGTTCGTGATGTCACGCTTAGATCAGATGACCCTGAGCGAATAATCGACTGCCCGGATGTCTTTGGTCAGGCTGCCGATGGAAATGCGATCGACACCCGTTTCTGCAATCGCTCTCACCGTATCGCGTTGTATGCCGCCAGACGCCTCCAGCAATGCTCTGCCTGCATTGAGCGTCACTGCAGCGCGCATGGCCTCAATCGAGAAATTATCCAGCATTATCGATACTGCACCGGCATCCAGTGCTTCTTTCAATTCAGCGGCGTTTTCCACTTCAATTTGAATAGTCACACCGGCATGCAGTGCCTGCGCCGCCTTCAACGCTGGTGCAATGCCGCCGGCAGCAGCGATGTGATTTTCTTTGATCAAAATGCCATCGTACAAGGCCAATCGCTGATTCTGACCACCACCCACGCGAACCGCATATTTTTGCGCGAGGCGAAGTCCCGGTACCGTTTTTCGAGTATCGAGAATGACAGCGTGGGTTCCTGCTACGAGCGTCACATACTCGCGCGTCATGGTCGCCACGCCTGACAGCAATTGCAGAAAATTCATCGCAGCACGCTCGGCCGTCATCAGCGAACGCGCTGGCCCAGTGATTTCGCAGACGACAGTATCTGCCTGCATCAGATTACCCTCGGCATAATGCCAATGAATAATCAGACGGGGATCAAGCGCAGCCATCACCCCTTCAAACCATGGCGCACCACATAACACCGCCGCTTCTCGCACTGTCAGCCTAGCCTGCACAACACCCTGCTCCGGAAGCAGTTGCGCAGTCCAGTCACCCGCGCCTATGTCTTCTGCCAAAGCAGCGGCGATATTTTGTTCAAACGCAGTCGCCAACGCCGCATCGAAAGGTGCGAAGCGGTTGTGCAGCGTGCTCATGCCGGGCCGATACCCGAGAAAAGTTTCTGCTCGGCCGCCAAATCCGCCGAAGGCCGGGTGTTGGCTTTGCGTTCAGCCGCAAAATCTAGCATACGCTGTATGCACGTGACAGCCTGCTCGCGCACCGCTGCGTCGACGTGAATTTGATTACGGCCCGACTCCAGCACATCCGCAAGATTCTGCAGACCATTCATGGCCATCCACGGACAATGCGCGCAGCTCTTGCAGGTCGCACTATTGCCTGCAGTCGGTGCTTCGATGAAGCGCTTGCCGGGAGCTGCAGAGCGCATCTTGTGCAAAATACCGTTGTCGGTGGCAACGATAAATTCCGGCGCATCCAATGAGACCGCCGCTGCAATCAGCTGCGAGGTCGAGCCCACAACATCCGCCTGCGCGACGACAGCAGCTGGTGATTCCGGATGCACCAGCACTTTTGCTTGCGGATGCGCTTGGCGCAGCAGCTCAAGCTCGACACCCTTGAATTCATCATGCACCAGACAAGAACCCTGCCAGAGCAACATGTCGGCGCCGGTTTGCTTTTGGATGTACGCACCCAAATGACGGTCAGGTGCCCAGAGGATTTTTTTACCCTGCGCATGCAGATGCGCGACGATGTCCAGGCCGATGGACGACGTCACCATCCAGTCAGCACGCGCCTTAACTGCCGCGCTAGTGTTGGCATAAACCACTACGGTACGATCAGGATGGGCATCGCAAAAGGCAGCGAATTCGTCTGCGGGGCAACCCAGATCCAGCGAACAAGTCGCATCCAGATCCGGCATCAGCACAGTCTTTTCGGGCGAGAGAATTTTTGCCGTCTCACCCATGAAACGTACACCGGCCACCACCAGCGTCTTTGCGGGATGGTCTCGACCGAAGCGCGCCATCTCAAGCGAATCCGAAACGCAACCGCCGGTTTCCTCAGCCAAATCCTGCAGATCTGCATCGACGTAGTAGTGCGCGACCAGTACCGCCTGTTTTTCTTTCAGAAGACGACGTATCTTGTCTTTAAGCGCAGCCTTTTCGCTCGCCTGCAAGATTTCGGGTACCTTAGCCCAAGCGGAGGCCACGCAACTAGCGCCATCGCCTGAGGGGCGCTCAAATTCAACGGTTTTAATTTCCATGGCAGTCGCTTCTTCGTCAGTCTGCGTCAAAAATCACTGTATGCCTTGGGTCGCCAGATACTCGTCATAATTTCCCTTGAAATCGATGATCTCGCCCTGTCGAATCTCAAGAATACGATTGGCCAGCGAGGAAACAAATTCCCGGTCATGTGAAACAAATATCAGGGTGCCTTCGTATTTTTCCAGAGCGATGTTGAGCGATTCGATGGATTCCATATCCATGTGATTCGTTGGCTCATCCATCAGCATCACATTGTGCCGCCCCAGCATCAGCTTGCCGTACACCATGCGACCCTTCTCGCCGCCGGACAAGACCTTGACTGTTTTTTTCACATCATCACCAGAGAACAACAAGCGTCCCAGAATCGAGCGTACGGCCTGATCATCATCACCTTCGCGGGTCCATTCAGTCATCCAATCAGTGAGCGTCTTGTCGGCAGCAAATTCCTCGGTCGGATCCTGGGGCATATAACCAATATCAGCATTCTCCGCCCACTTGACGGTACCCGCATCCGGCGTAAGTCCGCACAAATCCCCACCCAGGCAACGCAGCAAGGTCGTTTTGCCGGCACCGTTTTCACCAATGATGGCGATCTTCTCACCCGCCTCGATTGAAATACTGAGATTCTTAAACAGAGCCCGGTCGTAGGACTTGGCAATCCCCTGAGATTCCACCGCAAGCCGATGTAACTTTTTACCCATTTCAAAACGCACAAACGGGTTTTGCCGCGACGAGGGCTTCACATCCTCTACTTTGATTTTTTCTATCTGTTTGGCACGTGACGTTGCCTGACGTGCCTTAGATTTGTTGGCCGAGAAGCGACGCACGAAATCCTGCAACTCGGTGATCTTTTCTTTCGCCTTGGCATTGACGGCCATTTGCTGAGCGCGCGCCTGCGACGAAGCGAGCATGTAGTCATCATAGTTGCCGGGATAAACCTTCAGTGTGCCGTAATCCATGTCCGCCATATGAGTGCAGACCTGATTGAGAAAGTGGCGATCGTGCGAGATGATGATCATCGTCGAATTGCGCTCATTGAGCACATCTTCGAGCCAGCGGATGGTGTTGATATCAAGGTTGTTGGTCGGCTCGTCCAGCAAAAGAATGTCGGGATTCGAGAACAGGGCTTGCGCCAGCAATACTCGCAGCTTCCAGCCCGGAGCAATGCTGCTCATCTGACCGCTGTGCTGCACCGTAGGTATGCCTACGCCCGAGAGTAATTCTCCGGCGCGCGCTTCAGCAGTGTAGCCGTCGTATTCGGCAAACTTCGCCTCGAGATCGGCCGCTTTCATGTAATCATCGTCGGTCGCATCCGGGTTCGCGTAAATTGCATCGCGCTCACTCATCGCAGCCCACATTTCGGTATGGCCCATCATCACCACATCCAGCACGCGCATCTCTTCAAAGGCGAACTGATCCTGACGCAGTTTACCCAGACGCTCATTTGCATCAAGCATCACGGTGCCGGAGGATGGCTCAAGATCACCGCCGAGAATTTTCATAAAGGTCGACTTGCCGCAGCCGTTAGCGCCGATCAGGCCGTAGCGATTGCCATCGCCGAATTTGACCGAAATATTTTCGAAAAGCGGCTTGGGGCCGAACTGCATGGTGATATTGGCGGTGGAAAGCACTGCGGAAACCTCAGAGATGCGGACAGGAAGAAAAAAACCAGGCGTTTCGTTGCCTACGACATAGTCGTCAGGGCGCCGATTCAAGAGCGAGATTTTAGCATTGAGGCTGCCCAACCGGCGAAGGCTCCCTCCGCTTGTTGCTACACCGCCCGAAGGGCTGTGCCGACAGCTGAACCTATGGCCGCAGGCCGGAATAGCCGCTGAGGGCCAGCTGCAGCTTGGCCGAGTCTGACTGAACACGGCACACAGCGCCGACTGGCAAGGTCAATTTGTCTCGCGTGTGGCCAAAAGGCAGTCCTTGCAGCACAGGTACAGGCAACAGATCTCTCAGGCCAGCCAGCATGGCTTCAAAGTCATAGCCATTGTCATACTCACTGAGGCGGTAGCCCGAAAAATCCCCCAGAATCACCGCCTGCTGGCGAGCCAAAACACCGGCATGCAGAAGCTGCAACAACATGCGTTCTATACGATAAGGATGCTCGTTCACATCTTCGATGAAGAGAATCCCGCCCTCCACGGCCGGCATCCAGGGTGTACCAATGAGATGGTTGATCATGGACAGATTACCGCCCCATAATTTTCCCTCGACATCAACGCTGGGGTTATCAAGCGCTGAAATCTCAGCCGTCATCGGTCCGTTCAGACATTGCCAAAAACGCGACTCCGTGAATTCACTGATATCCGCTCGACTAAAATCATCGCAGATCATGGGTCCGGCAAAACTAACCGCACCAGTTTTTGCCAGTAAACCCAGATGCAAGGCGGTGAAATCGCTATGCCCAATAAAATGTTTTCCACTGTCTGCCAGCAATCCAAAATCAATCGTCGGCAGAAGTCGCGACAATCCATAACCACCCCGCAGAGCAATAACGATCTCCACCTCAGGATGCCTGGCCGCATCATGGAGTTGTTGCAATCGATCCGCATCACTGGCCGCAAAGCGCTGATACTTTTTGAAGGTGCTACAGAAATCATGCACCTGATGTCCCTGCGCACGCAGTCGTGTGGCCGCACGATTTAAAGCCTCAGGATCAGCTGCATAGCCGCTGGGGGCCACAATAGCAATGTGTCGTGATGTTGGTGTCATGGGCTTATGGGCTTATGGGCTTATGGGCGTACGCTACAAAATATCGTGAGGTGGGGCGTGATGTAAGGCGTCATGGTGGATAGCCTGATGATTTTTTTAATCTGTTTCATGCCTTCTCGGCACGGCTTTGCAGTCGTCGCTCTGCAAAAAATGAAGACAACATTGCACTGCACTCAGCACTCAACACGCTGCCGGTCACCGTCGTATGGTGGTTTAACTTTTCTTCAGCAAATAGATTAACGATCGAACCACAAGCACCGGTTTTTGGATCCGAAGCACCGTACACCACTCTGGCCAGCCTTGCATGCATCATCGCACCAGCGCACATGGCGCAAGGCTCCAGCGTCACATACAGGGTGCAGCCCGGCATGCGGTAATTGGCAAGCGCTTTGGCGCCGGCGCGCAGCGCAGCAATTTCGGCATGCGCACTCGGGTCATGCTGTCCTATCGGCTGATTGAAGCCTGTCGCAATCACTTCACCTTCACGAACTAGCACGGCACCAACCGGTACCTCGCCTAGGGCCTTCGCCTGACTGGCGGCAGCCAGCGCCATGCGCATGAAGTACTCGTCACTCATTTTCAGGGGTCAGTGATCTCTGCCCAGCAATTCGGCGTTTCATGTAACACCAGCTTATGCAGCCGCAAACCTGTGCCGTAGCGATCGTTGTACACGGTACGCAGGGTATCAAATGCCGTGCGCGCCAGATTTTCCACCGTGGGTATCTTGTCGATGACGACCGTCTTGTGGTCAGGGATGGTGGCTAGAAAACTGCGCACCGCGGTGTCCTTCGCATAGACCAGAAACGCGTGATCCCAGACATCCACCAGATGAGTTTTTGCCAGCGCCTTGACATCGGAAAAATCCATGATCATGCCGTTGTCCGAGCTACCCTCTTCTTCGATGACCTCGCCCACCAGCGTAATCTCGAGCGTATAGCGATGGCCATGCAAATTACGGCACTGGCTTTTGTGGTCAGGGATTCGGTGGCCAGCATCGAACTCCAGTTTACGAGTGATAGTGATCATGCGTTTTTCAATATTCAGGGTATTTGCAGCAGTTTATGCGTTTGCAAGGACAATCGCCATTGCGGATCGGATTTGCAGAGATCAATCGCCAGCCGCGTATTGTCGGCCAGCTTGGGGCCATCCATCGGCTGCAGAAAAAAGTGGGTAAATGCAAGCGAGGTATAGGACGACAGATTCTGGGCTTGCTGCGGTATCACCACCTTGAGCTCGTCACCACGATCCACGACCAGCGGCGCCTCGGCTTTGGGGCTCACGCAAATCCAGTCTACGCCCGCAGGCACCGGCAGGGTACCGTTCGTTTCAATGGCAATCTCGAACCCGAACGCATGCAAAGCATCAATCAGTGGCGTATCGAGTTGCAGCAGCGGTTCGCCGCCTGTGAGCACCACGTATTTTTTTCCTGCACGAGCAGCGGGCCATTGCGCATTAATCATAGCTGCCAGCTGGCCAGCATCGGGGTACTTGTCACCCAACACACCGTCTGTGCCAACAAAATCGGTATCGCAGAAACGGCACACCGCGGTGGCGCGATCCTGCTCTCGCCCCGACCACAAATTGCATCCGGAAAAACGGCAGAACACCGCCGGACGTCCGGCTTGTGCGCCCTCGCCCTGCAAAGTGTAGAAAATTTCTTTGACGCTGTAAGTCAAACCGCAGTCCGTAAAAAATCTGGTCAGACCGGATTATCGTACATATTGGGGGTGATGCCCCCGCCAGCCTCAGGGAAAGCGGACCACGAACACGGTTCCCTTGCCCTCGGGGCCGGGGCGCAGCTCAATCACGGCATCGTGATCGCGCGCAATATCGCGAACGATAGCCAGGCCTAAACCGGTCCCTGGCTGCGACTGGTCGAGCCGATAAAAGCGGTTGAACACGCGCTCTTTTTCCGATTCCGGTATCCCCGGGCCACTGTCCTCCACCATCAAGATACCGTGCCCATCGACTTGAAGACAACTGACCGTAACCAAGCTGCCATTAGGCGAATAACGAATAGCGTTATCCACCAGGTTATCGATCATGTCGCGCAACAGAAAACGGTCGCCGGCCACTCGCGTGGGCTGCAAATCGAAACCAATATCGATATTTTTTTTCAGCGCTTCCTCGACAAAGTGCTGCACCGATTCAGACACCAATGCATCCAGGGATAACTGTTCAAGACGATGGCGCTCAAAATCTCCCGGCTCCGAGCGCGCCAGCGCCAGCAACTGATTTGCCTGCCGCGCCATTCTTTCGGTCGAGGCCAGCATGAGTGAGGTTGATTCAGTGGTCTCTGTATCGCTGCGGTGATGGGCGCGCAACCATTCCAGTTGCGCCTTGAAACCGGCCAGAGGCGTACGCAACTGATGCGCGGCATTCGCCAGAAAATCCTGCCGGGCCCGTGCATTTCCCTGAACGCGGTTTAGTAACTCATTCATCGCACGGATGAATGGCACGATTTCTTCCGGCGCATTCTGCAGCGGCAGCGGCGACAAATCATCGGAAGTGCGGCGCTCAAGGTTGCTCTCCATATCGCGCAGCGGTTGCAAGCCGCGTTTGAGAACCAGCCAGACAACCAAAGGAATCAAGAGCACCAGCAGCAACTCCAGTGCAAAGAGCGACAGCAGTATTCGAAACCGGATCTCCTGCCGTTTGACACGGGTCTCGGCAGCACCAATCAGCACCGTCTCGCCGCCGACTTGCGTACGCAAAGAGATAACACGCACATCCTCGCCACGCATACGAGAGCCATAGGCAATCCAGGGCTTGTTTTTCTCGGGCACCTGCATCACCGGGAAATCTCGGTCACCCGCGATCGTTTTACCCGACATGTCACGAACGACAAAAAACACCTCGTCCAGATGATCAACGCGCAGAATCTGTTCTGCCTGTTGCGACAAGCGCAGCTCTACCGAAGAATCTTTTTCTTTCACGTGCGGCACCAAAGCCCAAGCGGCATCCGCAAGACTCTGATCGAGCGCCGACTGTGCAGGAATCCAAGCAAGCCAGTAAGCAGCAGCGGCAGCGGCCACATTGACGGCCATCAGCGTAATGACCAGCCATTGCAGCAGTTTAGCTCTGAGACTCATCCGTTCGACTGCTCCAACAGATAGCCGAATCCACGGATGGTCTTGATGGAAATACCGGCAGAGTCGATTTTCGAGCGTATCCGAGACACATAAACTTCCACAGCGTTCAGCGTTACTTCTTCACCCCAAGGAAGAATGGCATCGATGATTTGCTGTTTGGAGACGACGCGCGACGAGTTCTGCATAAGGTGCTCAAGAACCGCCCACTCGCGTGCAGATAACTCAATCACCTGACCATCAACCATCGCGCGACGAGTGAAAGGATCGAGTTGCAAACCGCCCATCTGCAAATGAACCGGCCTGGGATTGCTTCGGCGTACCAGCGCTTTGAGACGCGCCACAAGTTCGGGCGCAGCAAATGGCTTGACCAGATAATCATCCGCGCCCAGCTCCAATCCCCGTACGCGATCCTGCACATCATCACGCGCCGTCAGTAGCAACACCGGCAAAGCACTGCCACGAGAACGCAGACGACGTACGACCTCAAACCCATCAATACCCGGCAAACCAATATCCAGCACCGAAACAGAAATTTCGCGCGACATCAGCGCATGATCGGCCTCTTCACCGTTATGGACGACGTCAACTACCATGCTATGGCCGCGAAGAATCCGCGCGATACCATCAGCCAGAACCAAATCATCTTCTACCAACAACACATGCATAGTCGTATCCGCCATGAGGCAATAACCCTCTCATTCTGCCAGAAGCATGCTTCAGGTCGTCTGATCAAGCGGTGAGAGATAAAAAAACACCGGGCCGCAGCCCGGTGCTTAATCTGAAAAAAACTTTTTTTACGCAGCTTCAGGAACACTCGGCAGACCCGAGAGCGCCATGGCGAGCTCTTTCTCATCATAGTTCTCGTCTTTGAGGCTGCCGGCAAAATAGGCAGAATAAGCCGCCATATCAAAGTGACCATGACCACACAGATTGAACAGAATCACCTCGCTCTTGCCCTCGCGCTTGCAACGCAGTGCTTCTTCAATCGCACCTTTAACGGCGTGATTGGCTTCAGGCGCGGGCACGATGCCTTCATGACGCGCGAACAACACACCGGCGGCAAAGCATTCGGTCTGATGATAGGCAGTCGCTTCGATCAGGCCCAGCTCTTTCAGGTGAGACACCAGTGGTGCCATACCGTGGTAGCGCAAACCACCTGCATGGAAGCCAGGCGGAGTAAACGTCGAACCCAGCGTGTGCATCTTGGTCAGCGGCGCCATATGGCCTGTATCACCAAAGTCATAAGCGTACTTGCCGCGGGTGAGCGAAGGACATGCCGCGGGCTCTACCGCCACAATGCGTGGCTTCGGACCGCCACGCAGTCCGGCGCCGATGAACGGGAAAGCAATACCTGCAAAATTCGAACCACCGCCAGTGCAGCCGACGATGACATCCGGATAGGCATCGGCCATCGCCATCTGCTCCATGGACTCGATACCCACGATGGTCTGATGCATCAACACATGGTTGAGCACCGAGCCGAGCGCATATTTGGTGTCGTCATTGGTTGCAGCGATTTCCACCGCTTCAGAGATCGCAATGCCCAAACTGCCTGGATGGTCAGGCCTCTGCTCCAGCACCGAACGACCGTAGTTGGTATCCATGGAAGGCGATGCCACGCAACGAGCACCATAGGTTTCCATCACGGCGCGGCGATATGGCTTCTGGTCATAAGACACGCGCACCTGGAAGACGGTGACATCAATACCAAACAGCGAGCCAGCGAATGACAGCGAGGTGCCCCATTGTCCCGCACCGGTTTCGGTTGTCAGACGCTTGACGCCGGCCTGCTGATTGTAGAAAGCCTGCGGTATCGCGGTGTTGGGCTTGTGACTGCCTGCAGGACTGACACCTTCGTATTTGTAAAAAATTTTGGCCGGTGTGCCGAGTGCTTTTTCTAGTGCATGTGCACGAAACAGCGGCGCAGGTCGCCAAAGACGATAGACATCACGCACGGGCTCAGGAATGTCGATTTCACGTTCAGTCGAGACCTCTTGCATGATGAGTTCCATCGGGAACAGCGGCGCCAGATCATCCGGGCCAATAGGCTGCAGTGTGCCGGGATGCAGCGGCGGCGGCAGCGGCTTGGGCAGGTCAGCCTGAATGTTGTACCAGCGACGGGGAATACGGTCTTCGGGAAGCAGGAATTTGAGTTGTTGCGACATCGCTCGGAGCTCCATCATTATTTTGGTTATCGATATGCTGCCTCGTTTGCCGGCAACATGCGCAGTCGTTAATTTTTTAGTAACGGTACTTGCGCTTGCTTTGTCCGGACTAACGCTAATTTACTTCGGCATCAGGGGTTTCGTCCATCCAGAAAACAAAACCCCCTGCCGAGGCAGGGGGTGTTCATCTCAAGACCATCAGTCTAGGAGCGCATTACTTGGCTTTCAGGCACTCGCTCATGAATTTCTTGCGCTCGTCACCTTTTTTGCCATCGGCTTCCTTGTTGCAGGTTGCCATTTTGTTCTGCTGCGCGCTGGCTGGCTTCTCTGTCGCTGCTGGTGCGGCTGGCTTGTCTGTCGCTGCTGGTGCGGCTGGCTTCTCCGGCGCTGCTGGTGCGGCTGGCTTCTTGCTCAGACACTCTTTCATGAAAGCCTTACGCTCGTCACCTTTCTTGCCAGTGGCTTCCTTGTTGCAAGTCACCATCTTGTTCTGCTGCTCCGTTGCCGCTTCAGCAACAGGTATAAATCCCCACGACAGCAACGCTATGGCCGTAATAATGAATTTCACGCTTCCTCCTAAAAGATAGTGCGCTTCGGTGCGCTTTTGATTTGCAGCAACATTCTGCCTGAAAAAAGAGCACCCGAAAACAAAAACTGCACAGCTGACTTTCAAACAAACAATCAAGCGGGTGCCAGTCGTTCCATCAGCCATTTCGCAACGCGCAGAACCACTTTATCTTCGCCGTGACGGCCCACCACCTGCAAACCCACTGGCATGCCGGTACGCCCTTTGAAAAAAGGCAGATGAACACACGGCAGACCTAACAGTGTCCATACACGCGAAAAAACCGGATCCCCCGTCTGCGTCAATGTATCGGGCGCCTCCCCGATCGAACTAGGCGCCAACAGTACTTCGAAGGCACCAAATGCATTGGACACCATACCGCGCGCCGACTGAGCCAGTTGGAGATTGGCGTAATGACGCTCAACCGGAATCTCCAATCCGGTATTTATTACCTGATTGAGTTGGTCACTCAACAGATGCGGCTGCCTGAGACGCTCATGCGCCAGCGAACGAACGACATCAAACGCCATGATTTCCTTCTGCGCTTGCATCAACTGCGAAAACAAAAGTGGCAGTTGCAGTTCGCGTATCGGCATCCCGGCCAAAGCGAGTACCCGTGCTGCATGTTCAAAAGCCTTGTGCGTATCCTCCTCTGCGTGTGGCCACTCATGGGTATGGCACAAGGCAATGCGCGGTGTATGCGAAACATCCAACTGCAGCAGGCCGCGATCACCGGTGGTCGCGGCAGCAAAAAGCGCGACATCATCGACCGAGCGCGCAATAAACCCGATGGTATCGAGCGTATCGGAAAGCGCTTTTACGCCCGTGCGATTGACTAGGCCGAAACTGGGTTTGTAGCCAACCACACCGCAGAAAGCAGCAGGCCTGATTACCGAGGCAGCGGTTTGCGATGCGAAGGCCAGCGGGACCATGCAATCGGCAACCGCAGCAGCGGATCCGCTGGAGGAACCGCCGGGCGTATGGGTGATGCCATGCGGATTACGGGTCTTGCCGGGCTTGAAGGTCGCAAATTCGGTCGTGACGGTTTTACCCAACATAAGCGCCCCCTGCGCTCGACACAGAGCAACGGCCGCTGCATCAGCGATAGGCTTATGTGATGCGTAAATCGGCGATCCATACGTGGTAGGCATGTCCGCCGTGTCGAACAAATCTTTCACCGCGATAGGTATGCCATGCAGGAGCCCCTGCACCGGCCTGCGATCCAATTGGCGCGCCTGCTCGAGCGCGCTGTCGGCCGCCAGATACTCCCAAGCCTGCACGTCGCCTTCTCTCGCCTGTATGCGTTCGAGACAGGCGCGAACTAGTTGTTCAGCAGTGATTTCGCGACGCTCGAGCTGGGGGACCAGCGCGCTGGCGGATTGTTCATGAAGGGCTTGTGGCATTGTTAATCCTTTTATTCTTCCTTAGCCAAGCGTCGCGCGGTTTTTCCAGCATCCCTATCACGCGCAGCTGGAGTTTAACCGCCGTCGTTGTCGGCGACAAAACACGGATGAATCTACCGGTGAATTTTCTACGGATTCAATATCCGAGCAAGCAGAAATTTAGTCGATGCTGGGCTACACAAAAAATGCTCGCGGATAGACAGTCCGTCCTATTGCACTGCATGCATCTGCGCCCAATCCCTCATCGTCCCATCGTCTCATCAGCCCAGGGTCTGGAATTGGCAATAGAAATTTGTTATTTATTTGAGAATTCTTGTGTGCGCGTACAACCTGCCAAATTTTTTTAAAATGAAGTCATGCCGCTGTTGCAGAGTCCATTGAGTATGTCTGATATCGCTTTGCATGCCATGATTATTCTGGTGCTGCTGATAGCAGTGCTCTGGCTGCGCCGCTGGCCTTTGGTATACGCATGTTCGATATTGCCCGGCACGATCGCGCACGAGTTACTGCATTTTTTGGCAGGCTGGGTGACGGGCGCCAAGCCGATATCATTGTCGATTATCCCGCGCCCCAAAGCAGGCGGCGGCTGGGTACTGGGTTCAGTCGTCTTTACCAATCTACGTTGGTGGAATAGCCCACTGGTCGGGCTCGCACCTTTGGCGCTATTGCCTTGCAGCGTTTACCTATTCTTCGCATCGATACCCTTGCCGCTATTATCGATTTCGGGGACCGGCGTCAAATTGATTGCCGTGCAATCGCTCATTGCAGGCTGGCCCAGTCCCACCGACTGGGCACATGCGATCATTGGCTTGGTCGTGACAATGCTGTTCGCTCTAGCGGGGTTTCTGCTGATGACGAAGATAGGCATACTCTAAAAGCACGCAAACTAGTGGCATCTCACATAAAAAATGCGCAACCTTAAAGGGACGGCACCGCCGCAAGCGCACCGAAAAGATAAGTTCCTTACAGCGCCTGGCGTTTCTATTGCTCAGTCAGCGCAGCTCATTGAGTACGGCAGATTTTGCCAACCACCTCATCGGATAGCTCCAACGTTAACTTCTGCTTTTTGTTAGACGCAGGATGAGTCCAAACGATCTCATCATCATTCAGCAAAAATTTTTGCTGAAACAATATCAATCCAAGCTGACACGATATTTTGTAATTTGTCACTGCCGCATTGTGCTGAAGGCCCATCATGTCGCGTTGAGAGCGAAAGACTTGTTTAGTCTGAAAATCAATTTGCTTTGAAGAAGAACGCTTAATCGAGGATGTATCAAGGAAAGTTTTGGATAACTCATCGCTCGACAGCAAAACCAAACCGTTGCCTTTAGCTGAAAACGATAGGCACAAAAAAACTACGAAGAGAATTTTTTTCATATGATTTTCTAAACTAAAATCCAATATCAAAAAGCGCGCCTTAAAACAGCGCGCTCGCCAATCAAGAAAAATACTCATCTTTACTTGACGAAAAAATTGAACCTCGTAGATCCCGAAGATAAATACTCTACCGTACTCGCCGATATGCCCCAGGGCCAATTCCATTGCGCGGAGTACACATGATGTAATCGCTGATATTGACCGAAGCATCTGAAATACTAAAAACAGCCTCGTCACTCACGGCAGTCGTGTAGCCTCCTTTGACTGGCTTGAGCTCTTCATCGAGATCACATAACTTGCCGTCTGGGAAAGGCTTTGGGTCATAGGCGTCGGGCATCCAATTGCCCCAGAGACGGATCCGCCTGCGACCATCAACAGAGTAAACCAAAATGGCAAGGCTATCGTGCGAGAACTTACCGTCCGCACTTGAATAAACTTTTGCAAGTGCCTGTGCTTCTATTTCAGCCGTACGGGCTCGAACCATCGCTGCACACCGTCGCCCAGCCTCTGCGCCAGAAAGTGATTTACCACTGTCATCGGTCATGCAGTAGGGATACCCTGATAAAAAAACACGTTGCGTGGCAAGCAAAAATCCCTTCAGAGGGAAACCCGCATTGACTTGTTTGAATACCTCACCCATCCGCGTATCTGCGGCGTCAAGCTCAGGGCTGCTGCAAATGAGTTTTTCTAAGGGACGGCGAGCTTTTCCACAATCAAAACTAGCGGCCGATGTGGCACCAGAAAAGAGCAGTGAAGCCCCAGTCAAAACAATAGCGCGCAATAAAAAAAATCTCATACAAACTCCCTTGAAAAAAATGAGGTTGCATCCCCTACAGGATAGATATTTTATGATTATTGAAACTTTTCGGGGTCTGCTGCCCGCAAGCTGATCGAACAATCATTGGGTCCTGCGCCATACTTTGCCGACCCATATAGGGCAATTCCTGCTTATTCTATTACCGCTCGCCCCGCTCGCGCCTTATGCAATTTTTTGTAGCTATCTAGCAGACGTTGGTGCCTTTCAAGCCCCTCCAATTTCATGCTCGTTGGCGTTAAGCCGAAAAAGCGCACGCTGCCATCGACAGAACCCATGACGGCATCCATCCGCGCATTACCGAACATACGGCGGAAGTTGAGCTCGTAGTCGTCCAGATCTAATTCGTCATCAAGCACCACCTGCAGCACCACATTCAAGGCCTGATAAAACAATTTACGCTCGACCGTGTTGTCGTTGTATTGGAGGAAGGCTCCCGCCAAATCGTGCGCCTCGTCAAGCTGCTGCAACGCGAGATGAATCAGCAGCTTCAACTCCAGCACGGTCAGCTGGCCCCATTCGCTATTCTCGTCAAATTCGATGCCGATCAGCGTAGCAATATCAGAGTACTCATCCAGCTCATTGTTTTCCAAACGCTCAAGCAGTGCCGCTAGGCTTGCATCATCAAGGCAATGCAAGTTCAGAATGTCGGCTCGAAACAGCAGAGCCTTATTAGTGTTATCCCAGATCAAATCCTCAACTGGGTAAATTTCCGAATAGCCAGGTACTAAAATCCGGCAGGCTGTGGCACCTAACTGGTCATACGTCGCCATGTAAACTTCTTTACCCATGCCCTCGAGGATACCCAATAGCGTAGCGACCTCCTCCGCATTCGCGTTTTTTCCTTTGCTGGAAAAATCCCATTCAACGAATTCAAAATTTTCTTTCGCGCTAAAAAATCGCCACGAAACAATACCGCTGGAATCAATAAAGTGTTCAACAAAATTATTGGGCTCAGTGACCGCGTTGCTTTCAAAGGTAGGCTGAGGTAAATCATTCAGACCTTCAAAACTACGCCCTTGCAGTAATTCCGTGAGACTGCGTTCCAGCGCTACCTCGAAGCTTGGATGCGCACCAAACGAGGCAAAGACACCGCCTGTACGCGGGTTCATCAAGGTGACGCACATGACCGGGTAAGTACCGCCCAGCGATGCATCCTTTACCAGCACCGGAAAACCTTGCGCTTCCAATCCTTGAATGCCAGCCAGAATACAGGGGTATTTCGCCAGCACTTCCGGCGGCACATCAGGCAAACAGATTTCGCCTTCCAAAATTTCGCGCTTGACTGCGCGCTCAAAAATTTCAGATAGACATTGCACCTGTGCTTCAGCCAAGGTATTGCCGGCACTCATGCCGTTGCTGACGAATAGATTTTCAATAAGGTTAGACGGGAAATACACCATGGCGCCATCAGATTGACGTACAAAGGGCAACGAACAGATACCGCGCTGCGCATTACCTGAGTTGGTATCAATGAGGTGCGAGCCACGTAATTCGCCATCGGGGTTGTAGATTTGCAGGCAGTAGGGATCTAAGATTTCAGCCGGCAGCGCATCCTTGGGCCCCGGCTTGAACCAGCGCTCATTCGGGTAATGTACAAACGCCGCATTAGCGATGTCTTCGCCCCAAAAAGCACCAGCGTAGAAATGGTTGTTACTGAGGCGCTCGATGTATTCACCTAACGCCGATGCTAAGGCGCTTTCTTTGGTCGCGCCCTTGCCGTTGGTAAAACACATCGGCGAGTGCGCATCACGAATATGCAAGGACCATACGTTAGGAATGATATTGCGCCACGAAGCAATTTCAATCTTGATGCCCAAGCCGGCCAACAGGCCCGACATATTGGCAATGGTTTGCTCCAGCGGCAGGTCTTTACCAGCAATAAAGGTACTCGCGTCAGGCGCCGGCGTCAGGGCCAGCAAAGACTGCGCATCAGCATCCAAGCTTTCGACTTCTTCAATGACAAATTCAGGTCCAGCTTGCACCACTTTTTTGACGCTGCAGCGCTCAATAGCGCGCAAAATACCTCGACGATCTACTTCTGGAATATCTGGCGGCAACTCCACCTGAATCTTGAAAATCTGCTGATAACGGTTTTCTGGATCAACGATATTGTTTTGTGACAGGCGGATATTTTCGGTGGAGATGTTGCGGGTGTCACAGTACAACTTTGCAAAGTAAGCGGCACACAAAGCCGACGAAGCCAAAAAATAATCGAAAGGACCGGGTGCTGATCCATCGCCCTTGTAACGGATAGGCTGATCGGCTATGACCGTGAAGTCATCGAATCTGGCCTCGAGGCGGAGCTTATCGAGAAAGTTGACTTTAATTTCCATGGAATTCTTTTAAAATTAACTTCACACCTCAGGGCAGCACGCGCAAATCTAACTACCGCCGCAAACAAGGATTAGTCTTTTTAGTTGTTCTTATACTGAGTCGGACAATATGCGCGCGCTACCAACTTACTTCGAAGTGCAGCGTGCTTAGTGTTCCTGCCAGTCACACGCTTGCGCCACATTTCAAAGGAACTCCGTTTTAGCTCATAACGCATCAACTCAATGACTTGCGACTCCGACAAGCCAAATGACTTCTCTATCGCATCAAATGGCGTGCGATCCTCCCAAGCCATTTCGATAAGGCGGGATACATCTGGCTCGGAAAGTGTTTTGGGCGAGGATTTTGGCACGGTGTAAGTTTAAGCTCTATCTTCGGTAGTGTCCTGACGTTTTTCAGAAGCGATTGAACCAATTATGCTCGAAATCGATACCTAAGTTTTTTCGGGACAGGTTAACTAGTTGATTTATCTATGTCGTTTCAAAGATAGTCAAACTTAGACGGCCTAAACCGCATTTCACTGGGGTGATACTATTTTAACTATGCCTGCGCCGACACGATGTTTTTACGATATCACTCATTAAAAATATCCTTGCCTGTAGCAGCCAGAATTAGTTTAAATTTTAGAGACATCCGATAGATCAATGCAGACCGCAGTCAAAAAAAGAGTCGCCGTAATTGGCGCTGGTATATCAGGTCTCAGTTGCGCGACTCATCTTCAATCATTGGGATTTGAGGTAGAAGTCTTTGAAAAGAGTCGTGGGCCCAGTGGGCGCATGAGTACAAGACAAGGCGAGGGATGGTCGGCGGACCATGGCGCTCAATATTTTACAGCGCGGGATCCTCTGTTTAAACATGCGCTTGACGCTTGGATTGCTGACGGCATTGTAGGTCGCTGGAATCCTAGAATTGGTGTATTTGAAGGATGCCGATGGAGGGAATCGAGTTCCAATGAGCCTCGCTATGTTGCGAACCCCGGCATGAACATGATTGGGAAGCATTTAGCTAGCACGCTCACACTTCATCTTAATCAAACTATTGATCAGCTAGTACCCATAAATAATCAATGGCAGCTTGGCAGTAACGAGTCTGGTCTTTTTGCATCGTTTTTTGATTTTCTAGTTTTGGCGCTACCAGCACCCCAAGCTGCCGTCCTCACAAAGGGATTGCCAAGTGAAATACAAGAAATCTGCTATTCCGTGAAAATGGATGGATGTTGGACTGTGATGGCCCGTTTCTCTGAAAGACCCAGCCTCCCCTTTGATGCTGCTTTTGTGAATGGCAAAAAGATTAGCTGGATATGCCGAAACCAATCCAAACCGTATCGCAGCGGTCACGAGTCTTGGACGATTCATGCAAGCGCCAAATGGAGCCAAGAAAATATTGAGCTTACGCCACAAGAGGCGTCTGCTCAGCTATTAGCGTGTGCTAAGCAGTTGGGCTTGGATTGCAGCGATGCAGAAATCTCAATACACCGCTGGCGCTATGCTAGTGGATTTACTAATCCAAGCCCTGAGTTTATTTTTCTTCCCGAATTCAAATTGGGGCTCTGTGGAGACTGGCTCAATGGTGGCAGGGTTGAGGGTGCGTGGCTTAGCGGCCGTAAGCTAGCCGGTCAGATTGAAAATATCTAGTTATGCAGAGAGCGTTTTTAAGGAACTTCACCTATTTCACTTAAGTAAAAATTTTTACATAAATTATGACAACTAATGCGTGTATCGAACTCAGAGATCTAGAGTTATTCACTGAAATCGGAACCTATGGTCCGGGGGATGTCAGCCCCAAAAAACATCTTTTAGACTTAACGCTTTGGATTGATTCAAAGCTTGTTTTGATTTCGAAAGATCTAATGGAGAGCGTTTTTGATTACGATCCCTTAGTAGATGAAATCGATCAATTAGCGCGTGATGGTCATTATGAAACTCAAGAGAGACTCATGACGCGCATAGTTGAGGCATGCGCTAAATATCTTGAAATTGAGTCGATTGAAATTGCACTTAAAAAATTACCTGTCCGAGCCGAAACCGGATCACTGGGCGTGAGACTGTTTGTCGATTCAGCAGTGTTAAACAGCTTGAGAATGTCTGCTACTTCAGCGTAAATACGCCCTGATTAAGCTCAAGAATTCATCATATAACTGCTGAATCTTTTGAATAAATTTCATGCTTTATTATTGATCATGCAATCAATGGTTGGCTTAATCTCCAAAGGCCGATACCAGTCCAGATCGCGTAAGCCGTCCCACTGGGTATGTTTTGCTAAGCAAGCCAGATAAAGTATCCGCTCGAGGCCATGAAACTCAAGGCAATTGCAATGCCGCATCTTCCATGGTACTCAAGCACGAATGTCGGCCTATCTGCCATCGACTATTGCTGGATGCTCTGATCCTATACGGTTTTCCAAGGATTAATGACGGTCAGGCCGGCGGCCTCAAAGGGCGATGTGTCGCGTGATGCCACGATAAAGCCGCGCGATGCCGCCACGGCGGCGATATAGCCGTCTGGCGTTGGGAAACCACGGCCGCCGTTCTTGGCCATCACTGCAAGGTCGGCATAATGGCGCGCTGCATCCGTATCGAACGGCAGAATCCTGTCCTTGAAAAGCTCAAGTAGTTCAGTCAGGGCGCGGTCTAGCAGGTTTTTTCGCCTGCCCGAAGGCAGCGCCCGGATGCCAAAGAGTAACTCAGCCAGCGTGACGCTCGATAGATGCAAAGTTTCCGCCGCCTGTTCGTTCAACCACGCTCTCACTACGGCGTCTGGCTCTGGCTTCATCGCCTCGGAAACGACGTTGGTATCTAGGACGATCATTCAGTCAAAACTCAACGGTTTAGCCGGCGTCTTATCACGCACGTTCTCGAACTCAGCAAAATCTTCATTAGTCAGACCGATCTTGCGACCGATGGCGGCCAAAGCTTCGCCCATACGCACGCGCTTCTGCGGCTTGACCACGGCCGCCAAAATCTCGCGCACCTCCGCTTCCGTGCTACGGCCGTGCTGGGCCGCCCGCACGCGCAAAGCGCGATGCACGTCATCGGGCAAATTCCTCACCGTTAAAATTGCCATGATTTCAAACCTTTCGTCTGCTTTCTGTGACTGCAATCATAGATAAACGCAGTCACCTATGCAAGCGCCCCGTCCTTTCCTCCTTAGGCGCCCAACTCTCTTGGCTTCGACTTGAGCCACTAGCCGCGCCCGACGCCACTCCAGATCAGACGGAGCCCGCGTCCGCAGCCTAAATAAACAATGACTTAAGAGCGCTTTCTGAAGTCATGCGCGACCAAAAATTTACATAAAGAAAAGATCCTGGAGCTAAAACTCACTCCCACTCAATCTTCGCTGGCGTAAAAATGGTTGCTACTGACTCTCCGGATTTAACCCCCAAATGACAACGCCAGTCCACTTTACTTGGGCGCTCCATTCGATTGATGAAGCACATCAGCCTGTGCGCATCGCAGACCAGTAACACCCACCCACGGGCATATGAACAGTTCAACTTGAAAACTTAAGGGTAGCAACACCGATAATGATCAGCGAAACGCCTAGTATGCGCATCAGCGACAGGGCATCTCCGAAAAACACGACGCCGACAATGAAGGTGCCGACACCACCGATACCGGTCCAAATCGCATAAGCCGTCCCGATGGGTATGCCTTGCTGAGCAAGCCAGAGGAAGTACCCGCTCAACGCCATGAAACTTAAGGCGATTGTGATGCCGAGCCAGCGCGTCTCCGCGGCCTGAGAAATTTTTATGCCAACAGGCCAGCCTATCTCGAAAAGCCCGGCCAGAAACAGATAGACCCAACTCATGCGCACATTTCCATTGTGAATTGAATAATCATTCCCACTCAATCGTCGCCGGCGGCTTCCCCGAAATGTCGTACACCACGCGATTAATCCCCCGCACTTCATTGATGATGCGATTCGACACGCGCCCCAACAACTCATGCGGCAGGTGCGCCCAATGCGCCGTCATGAAATCCTGCGTTTGCACCGCGCGCAACGCCACTACATATTCATAAGTGCGCCCGTCGCCCATCACGCCCACTGACTTCACCGGCAAAAATACCGCGAAGGCCTGACTGGTGGCGTCGTACCAGTTTTTGTGGAAATGCCCCACGGATTGGCCCTCGCCGAGCTCTTGTGACAGTGGAATGGCGGTGTTACGTAGTTCTTCAATGAAAATCGCATCCGCACGACGCAGCAGGTCGGCGTATTCTTTTTTGACTTCACCGAGGATACGAACGCCTAGACCGGGACCGGGGAATGGATGGCGATACACCATGTCATGCGGCAGGCCAATCGCGACACCGAGCTTGCGTACTTCATCCTTGAACAAATCACGCAGGGGTTCGAGCAGTTTGAGGTTCAGCGTGTCGGGCAAGCCACCCACGTTGTGATGGCTCTTGATCGTGTGCGCGCCCTTTTTGCCTTTGCCGGCGCTCTCGATCACATCCGGATAGATCGTGCCTTGCGCGAGCCATTTAGCATTCTTGCGTTTGCCTGCCTCGACCTGAAACACTTCGACGAATTCACGCCCGATGATTTTGCGTTTGGCTTCAGGATCGCTCACACCGGCGAGATGCCCCATGAACTGATCGGTGGCATCGACATGAATCACATGTACGCCCAGATTCTTGGCAAACATGTCCATCACCATCTGGCCTTCGTTCAGGCGTAGCAGGCCATGGTCAACAAAGACACAGGTCAGCTGATCACCAATAGCACGATGGATCAGGGCTGCAGCCACGCTGCTGTCCACACCACCCGATAGACCCAGAATCACTTCATCGCTGCCCACCTGCTGGCGAATCGCCTCAACTGCTTCGGAGACATAGTCAGGCATATTCCAGTCGGCTTTGCAGCCGCAGATCTCGTGCACAAAGCGTCCGAGCATGGCCGCGCCCTGCAACGTATGCGTGACCTCTGGATGGAACTGCACCGCATACAAACGGCGCGCTTCGTCTGCCATACCAGCCACCGGACAACTATCGGTCGAGGCCATTAGTTTGAAGCCCGGTGGCATGTCGATGACTTTGTCGCCGTGGCTCATCCAGACTTTGAGCATGCCGTGACCTTCGGGCGTCACAAAATCATTGATGTCTTTTAGTAACGCGGTGTGGCCTCGAGCACGTACTTCGGCATAGCCGAATTCACGTAACTTGCCATTCTCAACTTTGCCACCCAGTTGCGCTGCCATGGTCTGCATGCCATAGCAGATACCCAGTACCGGTACGCCCAGCTCGAACACGGCTTGCGGCGCGCGTGGCGTATCGCCCTCGGTCACTGAACTCGGTCCGCCCGACAAAATGATGCCAGCTGCACCCGAGTCGCGGATGAATTCATCACTGACATCATAGGGATGCACTTCTGAGAAAACACCAGCCTCGCGCACGCGACGTGCAATCAGCTGCGTCACCTGGGAACCGAAATCAAGAATAAGAATCTTGGAATGCATGAACGGACTCTTTAAAAAACGGGCTTTTAAAAAAACACAAGCGGCATTGCTGCCGCCTGTGTTTGATGCGATGGGGTTTAGTCAGCGCGGTAGTTCGGCGCTTCTTTGGTTATCTGCACATCATGCACATGTGATTCGCGCATACCCGCTGAAGTGATTTCAACGAACTGCGCTTTCTCTCGCAATTCATCAATCGTCGCGCAACCGCAATAACCCATCGAAGAGCGCACACCACCGACCAACTGATACAGGATAGCGAGCACACTGCCCTTGTAAGGTACGCGACCCTCAATGCCTTCGGGGACGAGCTTGTCTGTGTTGTTGGAGGCATCCTGGAAATAGCGGTCGGCCGAACCATCAGCCATTGCACCCAAGCTGCCCATGCCACGATACGACTTGTAGCTGCGGCCTTGATACAAAATCACTTCACCGGGCGCCTCTTCGGTACCAGCAAACATGCTACCCATCATGACAGTCGACGCACCTGCGGCAAGCGCCTTGGACACATCACCAGAGAAACGAATACCGCCATCGGCAATGCAAGGAATGCCCGTACCTGCGAGTGCCTGCGCCACGTTGGAGATTGCCGTGATCTGCGGCACGCCAACGCCGGCCACAATACGCGTGGTGCAAATCGAACCGGGGCCAATACCGACCTTCACCGCATCCGCACCCTGATCAGCCAAGGCCTTGGCCGCCTCGGCGGTTGCGATGTTGCCGCCAATGACTTCGACCTGAGGGAAACGACGCTTGACCCAGCGCACCCGATCCAGCACGCCTTGCGAGTGTCCATGTGCAGTGTCCACGACAATGACATCAACACCCGCCGCGACCAGCAGCTCGATGCGCTCATCATTATCCGGGCCGACGCCGACGGCCGCGCCAACTCGCAGTTTGCCTTGCTCGTCCTTTGCAGCGTTCGGATGTTCGGTGGATTTGCGAATATCTTTTACCGTAATCAGGCCGCGCAATTCAAACGCGTCATTGACGACTAGCACACGCTCGAGACGGTGCTTGTTCATCAGTCGCTTGGCTTCAGCGGGATCAGCGCCTTCTTTGACGAAGACGAGTTTTTCTCGTGGGGTCATTTTGACGCGTACTTCGGCGTCGAGCTCTTCTTCAAATCGCAAATCGCGGTTGGTGATGATGCCCACCACAACTTTGCCTTCAACGACAGGAAAACCGCTGATGCCATGCTGTTGGGACAGCGTGATCACATCGCGCACCTTCATGGTGGGCGGTATCGTGATCGGATCACGCACGACGCCAGCTTCGAAGCGCTTGACTTTGGAGACTTCGCGAGCCTGCTCGCGCGAGCTCAAATTTTTATGAATGATGCCAATGCCGCCCTCCTGGGCGATAGCGATGGCGAGACGCGATTCGGTGACGGTATCCATCGCAGCAGACACCAGCGGTATAGACAGGGAGATGTTACGAGTCAGGCGAGTTTGCAGCGAAGTGTCTTTGGGCAGGATGGCGGAATAGGCCGGCACAAGTAGCACATCATCGAAGGTGAGTGCTTTCTGGAGTAGACGCATGGTGAATCCTGTAGGCGCAAAACCGAATTATACAGAAATCACCCCCGCTACTTCCCAGCGGCGGCCTTGTGCCGGGCACGCCGGCGCCGGGATTCCATGGGATCCGCCTGCAGTGGCCGGTAGATCTCGATACGGTCGCCATCACGGAGCACCGTGTCTGCCGGTTTGAGCTTGCCAAACAAGCCAAGCTTGTTGTGCGCGAGGTCGATCTCGGGAAAGCGCGCAAGGACACCACTGGCCGCAATCGCCTCGGCAATCGTCGTGCCGGCAGCGACATCGAGCTGCACCAGAAAACTGGCATCGGGCAGCGCGTAGCAGACCGCGACGCTGTGTTTGACCGGCTCAGCCATAGACGACCTCTGCCCGCTTGCAAAAAGACTCAACAAAGCTGTCAGCTATTTTAGAAAACACGGGGCCGATGAGCTTCTCAAGCATCTTGCTGGAAAACTCATATTGCAGGTCAAACTCGATCTTGCAGGCGTCTTCGCGCAGCGCCTTGAAATGCCACTGCCCGTCGAGATGGCTGAACGGCCCTTCCACCAGCGTCATTTGCATGGCCGTGGGTGGGGTGTGGGTATTCTGGGTAGTAAAGCTCTGGCGAATGCCGTGGTAGTTGATCTGTATGGCGGCCACCAGCCGATCGGGCCCGCGCTCGCGCACCTCAACCCCGCCGCACCATGGCAGAAACGCCGGATAATCCTCCACCCGGTCAACCAAGGCGAACATCTGCTCTGCGCTATACGCAAGCAGGACTGATTTATGAACAACAGCCATGATGCCATTTGATAAAATGCGATGCTTGGATTCTAACCTGAGCACTCGCTGTGCCACTTCCCGCCCTATTTCCCCTTAATGAGTATTGTCGACAATAAAAAAGCCTTCCACGATTACTTTATCGAGGAACGCTTCGAGGCGGGTATGGTGCTGGAAGGCTGGGAGGTCAAATCCATCCGGGCTGGACGGGTGCAGCTTAAGGAAGCCTACGTCATCGTCCGCAAGGGTGAGGTTTACCTGTTCGGCGCGCACATCAGCGCCCTGCCTACAGCCTCCACCCACGTCAGCCCCGACCCGGTCCGCACACGCAAGCTTTTGCTTAAGGCCGAGGAAATCAAAAAACTCATCGGTAAGGTTGAAAGGTCAGGCTACACGCTGGTGCCCTTAAACCTGCATTACCAGCGCGGGCGCATCAAATGCGAGATCGGCTTGGCCAAAGGCAAGAAGCAACATGACAAGCGGGACACCGAACGTGCGCGGGATGCGCAACGCGAAATAGCAAAAGTCATGAAACAAAATCGCCGCTGAGATCGAGCTCACGCGTCACTAAGCTTTTCCTTCCGCCATAAACAAAAACCCCCACGCTTTTCAGCGACGGGGGCCCAATACTGCGGTACTTCCTGTTGTTGCTTGTTATTCCGAATTCAGCACACGAAGTGTAGCGAATTATTTCCTAGTGTCAACACCTGAACTCGAAATTTTTCAGACTTTCCCCGCCAACTGCTGCCAGGTCCCGATGACGGAGTCCGGGTTCAGCGAAATCGAACTGATGCCCTCTTTCATCAACCACTCCGCAAAATCTGGGTGATCCGATGGGCCTTGGCCACAGATGCCGATGTACTTGCCCTTGGCCAGACAGGTTTTGATCGCCTTGGAAAGCAAGACCCTGACCGCCGGGTCGCGCTCGTCAAAGTCCGCCGCAAGCAATTCCATGCCGGAGTCTCGGTCCAGGCCGAGCGTCAGCTGAGTCAGATCGTTGGAGCCTATCGAGAATCCGTCAAAAAACTCCAGAAACTCCTCAGCCAGGATGGCGTTGGAAGGCACCTCGCACATCATAATCAGGCGCAGGCCGTTCTCGCCTCGCTTGAGGCCATACCTGCCCAACAGGTCCACCACTTTTTCTGCCTGACCAAGCGTACGAACGAAAGGCACCATGATCTCGACATTGGTCAGACCCATGTCTTCGCGCACCCGCTTCATGGCAATGCACTCCATCTCGAAGGCTTCGGCGAAATCCGCTGAAAGGTAGCGTGCGGCGCCACGGAAACCCAGCATCGGGTTTTCTTCGTCCGGTTCGTAGCGCGAGCCGCCGATGAGTTTTTTGTATTCGTTGGACTTGAAGTCGGACAGGCGCACGATCACCGGGCGCGGCCAGAAGGCCGCTGCAATGGTCGCGATACCCTCGGCCAGCTTGTCTACATAAAAAGCCTTGGGCGATGCATGGCCGCGGGCGACTGACTCGACCGCTTTTTTCAGATCCGGATCGACATTCGGGTATTCAAGAATCGCTTTCGGGTGAACGCCAATATTGTTGTTGATGATGAATTCCAGTCGCGCCAGACCGACGCCATCATTCGGCGTGGACTGAAAATCGAATGCCAGCTGTGGATTACCCACGTTCATCATGATCTTCAGAGGCAGCTTGGGCAGCACGCCACGGGCAACTTCGCTGATTTCGGTCTCCAGCAGCCCATCGTAAATACGCCCCTCGTCACCCTCGGCGCAAGAAACGGTCACCAGAGTGCCGTCCTTGAGCACGTCGGTGGCATCGCCGCAGCCAACCACCGCAGGCACACCCAGTTCGCGGGCAATAATCGCAGCGTGGCAGGTACGACCGCCACGATTGGTGACAATGGCAGAGGCCCGCTTCATCACCGGCTCCCAATTGGGGTCGGTCATATCGGCCACCAGCACATCACCGGGCTGTACGCGCTCCATCTCTTCCGGATCATTGATCACACGAACAGGACCGGCCCCGATTTTTTGGCCAATCGCACGGCCCGAGGTCAGCACGGTGCCGGTGCCTTTAAGTTTGAAGCGCTGCTGAATGTCGCCGTGCTTTTCTTGTGACTTCACCGTCTCTGGCCGCGCCTGAAGGATGTACAGCTTGCCATCGCGACCATCTTTGCCCCATTCGATGTCCATTGGACGCTGATAGTGCTTCTCGATGGTGACGGCATAGCGTGCTAATTCGGCGATTTCAGTGTCGTTGAGCGAGTAGCGATTGCGCTGCTCGATGGGCACATCCACAGTACGCACTGAGCGACCGGCTTTAGCCTCACCGGTGAACTCCATTTTGATGAGCTTGGAGCCGATATTGCGGCGAATAATGGGCAACTTGCCCTGTTCCAGCATAGGTTTGTGGACATAGAACTCGTCCGGATTGACCGCACCTTGCACCACCGTCTCGCCAAGGCCGTAGCTGGAGGTGATGAACACCACATCCTTGAAACCGGATTCCGTATCAATGGTGAACATGACACCGGCGGCGCCCAAATCAGAGCGCACCATGCGCTGCACACCCGCCGAGAGCGCGACCTCGGCATGGGTGAAGCCCTTATGCACACGGTAGGAAATCGCACGGTCGTTGTAGAGGGAAGCGAAGACGTGTTTCATGGCCTCGAGCACGTTGTCGATACCGACCACATTCAGAAAAGTCTCCTGCTGCCCTGCAAACGAGGCATCCGGTAAGTCTTCAGCCGTCGCGCTAGAGCGGACTGCAAACGACATTTCACTTGATGAATCCGCTACAAGTCTCTGATAAAAATCATTAATCTCCTTTTGCAGTCGAGGCTGAAAAGGCGTATCGATGATCCACTGGCGAATTTCTGCACCGGCAGCGGCAAGTGCGCGCACATCATCGATGTCCAGTGTGGCCAGACGATCTGCGATGCGATCAGCCAGGGCTGCGCCTTTACCATCGCTATAAGACAGGAAATCGCGAAACGCCTGTGCGGTGGTGGCGAAGCCGCCCGGCACACGCACACCGACGTGCGCGAGCTGGCTGATCATTTCACCAAGCGATGCGTTTTTACCGCCGACAGACTCGACGTCTGTCATGCGGAGATTTTCGAAGGAAACGACGTAAGTCGCGCCCAGATCAGGGGCCTGATACCCCCCGGTGGATGCTACGTTGGACATGACAACCTCTTTGATGGTGGGAAATCTTCATTTGCGCCTCGCAAGTGGGTTTTTGTTTGTTATTCTGGGAACACGCTGCGTGGGAAAAATTCATAACCGATATTTTACAGGCCGAACCAGGCTTTTCAGCGTGCCGAACCGCACTTTTTCCGTAATTTATTTACAAATTTACAATGTACAGCTCTCATAGTGGCAGCACCGGGAAGTTTGACCGGACCGTGTTTTTCGTCTCGGATGGAACAGGCATCACGGCAGAAACTTTTGGCCACTCGGTACTGACACAATTCGATTTGCGCTTCCGGCAGATCCGACTCCCTTTCATCGACACGGCCGAAAAAGCGCATGATGCCGTCAGCCGCATCAACGAGTCTTGCACCGCCGACGGCAAACGGCCGATTGTCTTCTCGACGCTGGTCAAATCCGACCTTTCCGAGATTGTCCGTCGGTCAGAAGGCATGCACATGGATCTGATTCAAACCTTCGTTGATCCTCTGGAGCAAGAACTGGGTGTCAAGTCCACTCATACTATCGGCCGCAGCCACAACATTGCTGACTCGGCCGACTACAAAAACCGTATTGAAGCAATTAATTTTTCTCTGGCTCACGATGACGGACAATCGCACAAGAATCTGGCCATGGCCGATGTGATTCTGGTGGGCGTGTCTCGCTCGGGCAAGACTCCGACTAGCCTGTACCTGGCCATGCAATATGGCATCAAGGCAGCCAATTACCCGCTTATTCCCGAGGACTTTGAACGTGGCCAAATGCCGAGTGGACTCAAATCATTCAAGGGCAAAATTTTCGGTTTATCAATCGCTCCAGATCGCCTGACCGAGGTACGCAACGAGCGCCGCCCCGGCAGCAAGTACGCAGCACTGGAAAATTGCCGCTACGAAGTGAATGAAGCAGAAAAGATGATGCAACGCGAAGGTATACGCTGGGTATCAACCACAGTGAAATCGATTGAGGAAATCGCTACCCTGATCTTGCAGGAATTGCGACTCGACCGACGCGCCTATTGATGCTGCGAACATCAGATGAACTCTACCGAGTGCCGGTAAGCCTTGCCATCAACGCACGGTATATGTGGGCTGATTCCAGTTCGGTTTCCCAATCCTCCAACGATGCATGAGCTTTGTCTGTTTTGCTCAGGCCCACTGCTTGCAATGCGGGCGATCTTCGTACCGAATCGTCGCCATCATGCGGAATGCCATGACCTTCAAGATCTAGTGCTTCCAGAAAACTGGCGAGCCCCTGGTAATCTGAAAATCTGGCCGCATCCAGCCCCCAATTGAATCGGGTCTCGATGGTGTCCTGACTATCCATCGAAGGGTTTCTGCTGAGCCAGGAGTTCGCCATCTGGCGTACCTTGGTATCGGTGGACATCGTTTGCTTGTACATAAATGCGATCGTCGCGAGGTTGGCGACGATGCCGATATGGGAACTGCGCATGGGCGTATCTCGCAAGAATTCCCAATACACGTCGACTGCGGCTTCGCCACCGAGTCGCTTGAGTACCGTGAAAGGAAAATACAAATTCCAGTTTTCCATGCTCAGCCCATTTCTCTCCAGCGCTTCTCGGTAGACCACGGAGATTTCAAACGCATTCACATCGCGTTCTATGATGGTTTCAGTGCTGGTTCTCGCAATTCTCTGCAAGGCCCGAAAGTAGGATCTGGCAAGGTCGCTCCGCATTTTATCAACTTGCGTTTTACCCAGAATTTGAAATATCGGACTACAGATACCCGGTATGGGCGAATTACGCAGAAAATCTGCCGTCGAAACAACATAATTTTGGCCAGTCTTGATCGACTCACCAGCCCAAGCTGCAAATCCGTAACCGCGTTGCATTAGGTAGTTATAGAAATCGTTGACACCCGTCGCCTCCAGAGCGTGTTGGAGGTCGCGTATGTCTGCACTCAAAAGCGGTCTTTGCATGACGTAACCGTGGGCAACCCAAACGTTGATTGGCCTGCTTGAACTGAGCCGGCAATCTACACCTTTCCCGTCGTGAATTCCCTGCTAGCTGCGCTTAATGCGACACTTTGCCGGAATCTTTGCCTTAGCAGACAAAAGTCTATACAAGCCAATCACTAACAATGAGAAACACGACCCGATGCGGAGATGAACCTCTAGCGATCGATAGCTTGCTGCCGATGCTGCTCAAAAAGACAGATCGCGGCACTGGCTGCGACATTTAATGATTCCACGGCAGGGTGCTGAGGAATGGACAAACGCTGCGTGCAAAGCGCGAGCAAAGATTCGGAGACGCCACGACCTTCATTACCGAACAACCAAGCGCATGACATCCGCAGGTCCTGCTCATACAGCGAGAAAGGAGTGTGAGAACTGGTCGCAAAAACAGGTACCTTGGCTGCATCAATCAACGCCGACAAATTGATGTTTTCAAAGATCTCCATCGCAAAATGCGCTCCCATCCCAGCACGCAATACTTTAGGTGACCAAGCCAATACGGTACCCGTGCCGCAATACACGCGCGGAATTCCAGCAGCCGCCGCAGTTCGGAGAATGGAACCCAAATTACCTGGATCCTGAACGCCGTCGAGCAAGACCGCCGCACCATCCAACGTTGGATAATTAAAGACTTGGGGAGTCTCAATCAAAAACAACAAACCAATGCCATGCTCGACTTGGCTCAAGGGCGCAAAGAGGGTATCCGGCAATAGCAGAACTGCACACCCTAGTGCCATGCAGTCATTGAGGATGGTTTTAACTTCTGCATCATTGTGCGAACTTTCACTCACCACGCAACTCAAGGGTGAGCCTTTATGTTGCAACCACGCCTGACACAAGTGAATACCATCGAGTAGAGTTTGTCTTGCTTTTCTTCTCGCTTGTGCACTACTCGCAATTTGGCGTAACTGCTTGTACTGCGCATTGTCGCGCGAACTGATGGTGCGGATAGCGGGAATACTCATACGTATCAGGCGGAAGTTTCTGCAAGCACCGCTTTGACCGGTGCATAAGAACGGCGGTGCTCGGGTGTCACACCATGCAATCTCAGCCGTTCCAGATGCAAGGCAGTGGGATAACCTTTGTGTTGGTCGAATGCATATTCAGGGTACATCTTATGCATCTCCATCAGCGCTGCGTCACGCGCTGTTTTTGCAAGTATCGATGCTGCTGAAATCTCCGCCACCTTGTCATCACCTTTGACAATCGCTTCAGTACGCACCGCACAGACCGGACAGCGATTACCATCGATCAGCGCAAGCTCAGGCTGCACGCTCAATCCTTCAATCGCCCGACGCATGGCGAGCATCGTCGCTTGAAGAATATTAAGTTTATCGATCTCAGCCGCAGTACAGTGCGCAATCGACCAAGATAGTGAATCACGCTGAATTTGCAGCGCCAATGCTTCGCGTTTGAATGCGGTTAGCTTTTTTGAATCGCGCAGTCCGGCGATGGGTTTGGCAGGATTTAGTATCACCGCAGCCGCATACACCGGCCCTGCCAGCGGCCCCCTGCCTGCTTCGTCGACACCACAAATCAGAGTGCCACCAAAATCAAACAGTGCGTCGATCGCTGCGGACTTAGAGCTTGCCATGCTGCGAGAGCATTTCCATCACCGCATGTGCGCTTTGGGACGCCGTGTTGCGCATCAAATCATGATGCAGATCGACGAAGCGTCGACGCAAACGCTGTCGGTTCTGATCATTGGAGAGCTGCGCCCACAGCGCGCTGGCAAGGCCTGCTGGCGTAGCACGGTCTTGCAACAACTCTGGCACAAGAAACTCACGCGACATGACATTCGGCAGTCCCACCCAGGGTTGATAAGCCATCAGACGGAGCACCTGCCAACTGGCCGGATTCATGCGGTAACTGATCACCATGGGTTTTTTGAACAAAGCAACTTCCAGCGTTGCCGTACCGCTGGCCACCAGCGCTGCGTCACAAGCGGTAATGGCATCGTGGGATCGACCTGTCAGTAATGTGTGCGGCAGCTTCTGCAATTCGGGCCGCGCAATTAATTGCTCAAAATAAGTGCGCTGAGTTTCACCGGCCATCGGTATCAGGAAATGCAGCTTGGGATCGCGCTTGAGCAGCATGGCCGCAGTTTCCATGAAAACGCGCGCGTTGTATTTCAATTCGGACAGACGGCTACCGGGCAATATCGTGACCACCCGCGCGTTGCGATCAATACCCAGGGCATCCCTTGCGGCATCCTGATCAGGATCCATGGGAATGACCTCGGCCAGCGGATGTCCCACATAAGTCACGGGAATGTTCGCCTTGCGATAAATGGCTTCTTCAAAGGGAAAAATCACCAGCATATGCGACACCGCACGAGCGATTTTCTTGATGCGACCGCGTCGCCAAGCCCAGATCGATGGACTCACAAAGTGAATCGTTGGAATGCCCGCCTGTTTGAGCCGTACCTCAAGATCAAGATTGAAATCCGGTGCATCAACGCCAATGAAGGCGGCAGGCTTCTCAACGAGTAGCTCATTGATCAGGTTGTCGCGAAAACCTTTGAGCTCGCGATAATGCGCAAGCACTTCGAACAGCCCACGCACAGCAAGCTTATCCATCGGGTAATCCGAAACAAAGCCGTACTCGGCCATGGCCGGACCACCGATGCCATGCAGATAGGCGTCGTTAATCATGGGCCGCAAGCCAGACAGCATGCGGCTGGCCAGTAAGTCGCCGGATGCTTCGCCAGCGACCATGGCGATGCGGAGATCAGCGGACGATGCCACGGGTCACATTCTCTAGAAACTCACGCAGGAGTTTCATATGGGGTGCAAATTCGGGCGCTGCCAGTTCTTCTTCCTGCAGCGCTGCTTTAGCTTCGTCCAGCGTGAGGCTGGATTTATAGATCAGTTTGTAGGCATGACGAATGGCATTGATGGCTTCGCGGGAAAAACCGCGACGCTTGAGTCCTTCGCTATTGATGCCATGGGCTGCGGCCGGGTTACCCGATAGGATAACGAATGGTGGCACATCTTGCGTAAGGCTGGTGCTCATGCCGACCATCGCATGCGCACCAATCTTGCAAAACTGATGGACATTCGAAAAACCACCCATGATCGCCCAGTCACCCACATGCACATGACCGGCCAGCTGCGCATTGTTCGCAAAAATTGTGTGATTGCCGATCTGGCAGTCATGCGCCAGATGGACATAAGCCATGATCCAGTTGTCATTGCCGAGCCGTGTCACGCCGACGTCCTGAGACGTACCCCGATTGAAAGTACAGAATTCACGAATCGTATTGCGATCGCCAATTTCAAGACGAGTGGGCTCACCCACATATTTTTTATCTTGCGGCGGTGCACCTATCGATGAAAACTGATAAATCGTATTCTCGCGACCGATTTGCGTGATGCCATCAATGACGACATGCGGCCCCACACGTGTACCAGCCCCAATGGAAACATCAGGTCCAATTAATGTATAGGCACCAACCTCGACATCGTCCTCAAGCTGGGCCGCCGGATCAACAATGGCGGTCGGATGTATCTTCGCCATGATCGATTACTCCACTGCGGGAGGTTCGTTAATGCTGCGCATCGTGCACATCAGCTCTGCCTCGACCACTAACTGATCGTCAACCGTGGCCTTTGCTTGGAATTTCCAGATGCCACGCGCATGCCGAAGAATCTCGACATGCATTTTTAACTGATCGCCGGGCTCGACGGGTCGCTTGAAGCGTGCGCCGTCAATACCGATAAAATAAACAACCGCATTGTCGTCAGGCTTTTGGCCCGTTGTAAGAAAGGCCAGCAACGCGGACGTTTGCGCCAGCGCTTCTATGGTGAGCACGCCCGGCATGACAGGCTTGTGCGGAAAATGGCCTACAAAAAATTCTTCGTTGATTGTGACGTTCTTGATCGCCGTGATATTTTTTCCGGACTCCCAGTCCAGGACGCGGTCGACCAGCAACAGCGGGTACCGATGCGGAAGATATTGCTTAATTTGGTTGATATCTAGGCTTTTCATTTTGATTTATGCCTGTTCTCAGGAAATGGAGTCATGCTTTGCCGTCAGCTGCCTGACGAGTTTTTCTAGCTCGCGCACGCGATCGCGCATGTTATCAAGCTGGCGTACAACCGCTGCTGTTTTTTCCCATTCAGCGTTGCGCGCCAGCGGATAAAAGCCTGTGTACTGCCCGGGCTCGGAGATCGAGCGCGACACCAGACTGCCCGATGAGATGTGCACATGGTCAGCAATGCTCAAGTGTCCTAGCACCATCGCAGCGCCACCAAAGGTGCAGTGCCGACCAATTTTCGCGCTGCCAGCGACACCCACGCAGCCTGCCATCGCTGTGTGAGCACCAATCACACAGTTGTGCGCAATCTGTATCTGATTATCGAGTTTTACACCCTCTTCAATGACCGTATCCTCCAGCGCGCCACGGTCTATCGTGGTGTTTGCACCGATCTCGACATCGTCGCCGATACGAACACGACCGGTCTGAGGAATCTTGATCCAGTGCCCCTGATCAGTCGCAAAGCCAAAGCCGTCGCCACCGATCACAGCGCCCGAATGTACGATGCCACGCTTACCAATTTCACAGGCCGCGAGAAACGTCACCCGCGGATGAAACAGGGTATGCGCAGCTATGCGCGCATCTCGACCAATAAATGAACCAGCACCGATAATGCAGTGCTCACCAATCACCACACCAGCTTCAATAGTGACATGGGGGCCAATGCTGCTAGAGCCATCAATTTGCGCTGAGGGATGGACACTGGCAGTAGCATGAATTCCCGGCGTCACAGGGAGCGCCTGCGCTGCTGCAAAGAACTGCGCAGCGCGAGCGAACCAGGCATAAGGATTCGGTGTAAGAACGCACACGCCCTTGTAAGCCTCAGACACCACAGGATGATCTGTCGAAGACAAAACCAACGCCCCTGCGCGCGTTACAGAAGCCTGCGCGCGCAGTTTTGGGTTGGACAGAAAGGTGATGTGTGACGCGGTAGCCGCGTCCAGAGGCGCTATGCCGATGATGGCAATGTCAGGGTCGCCAATCAACTCCCCGCCTAGGCTTTCGACCAAATCGCCCAGTCGAGTGCTCATGGCGATGTTCCTGACTTATTTGTTAAGAGCTTTCAGCACTTTGTCGGTGATATCGACGCGTGGGCTGATATAGACAACGGGCTCCTGAAACAAAATATCGTATTTTTCAGCCTCAGCAATCTGCTTGATCACCTTGTTGGCTTTTTCAACGATGATATTTAGTTGTTCGTTTTTTTGCTGGGACACGTCCTCGTTGAACTCACGCCGTTTGCGCTGTAATTCGCGATCCATGTCCGCGAATTCACGCTGACGCTTCATTTTGTCAGAGTCAGATAGCACCGGCTCGTCTCGAGTGTTCTTTTCGGCGGCCGCCTTCAATTTACTTTCGAGTTCCTGAAGGTCTTTCCCGCGCTTGGAAAAATCCTGCTCAAGCTTGGTGAATGCCGCTTTGGCGGGTGCTGAATCGCGCAAAATGCGCTCGATACTGACGAAACCGATCTTGATTTCCTGAGCCTGAACCCAAGAGCTCAGACCGAGTGCCACGACCAGACCAGCCATGGGTATTGTCTTTTTGAGTACAGATCTCAATTTATTCTCCGCAACGCAAATCGTTATTATGCCACCGCGACATTAAAAGCCGGTGCCAAGCTGAAACTGAAACCGCTGAATTCTATCGAATGACTGTGGGTTGAGTGGGTAGCCCAGCGAAAGTTTGAGCGGACCGACGGGTGAGATCCAGCTGATGCCAAGGCCGGTACTGTAGCGTAGGTCTCCCAGACTGATGTTCTGTCCATATTGCGGGTTGAACACCTGGCCCGCATCGAAAAAGGTAAACCAGCGCAAGCTGCGGTCTACCCCAGTGCCGGGGAAAGGCAATTGTAGCTCCGCGTTCATGATCACCCGAGCCTGACCGCCGATGGGGAGGTTGAAGCGGCTCGACGAAGTAGTCGTTCCGGTGCCATCCACCGATAACGAACCGGCAAAAAAACCACGTACTGACCCGATACCGCCAGCGTAGTAGTTTTTGAAAACAGGGAAACTTTTGCTCGAAAGGCCGGCACCATAACTGACCTCGCCGTTTACCGCCAAGGTAAGGTTCCCAAACAACGGCATGAAATACTGATCCTGATAGGTCGATCGATAGTATTGCGCGCTGCCTGCGGGCGAGACTTCGAGGTTGGCACGCCGAAAACGCCCCTGGGTTGGAATCAGTGCGCTGTCGCGATTATCACGCTGCCATGCCATGGTTAATGGGAAGGCAGTTGTCTCTGCGGCACCGATGCCCGAGGTGTTATCCGAATTCTCGGACACAAAGGTCTGATACCGCAACGGACTGTTGGAGAAAGTTTGTACCTGTGTGTTTTCGATACCCGCACCAACGAACACGCGATCGAGCTCCGACACCGGAATACCAAAGCTCACGTTACCGCCGCGCGACTCAACGCGGAAATCAACATCTGTCAAAAACAAGGGCGGGCGTGTGGTTCGCAAGAAAACTTCCACCGTACGGCTCACACCATCGTCAGTGAAATAAGGGTTGGTATGCGACAGCGATATGGTACGGAAAATCCGGCTGGTATTGACGGTGATACCAATGTTGTTACCACTACCAAAAGCATTGGCCTGATTGATCGAACCAGTCAACGTGAGTTTCTCACTGCTTGAAAAACCAGCACCCACCATCACGCTACCGGTCGGCTTCTCGACAACGTTCACATTCAGGTCCACCTGATCGGGCGTACCGGGTATGTCAACCGTATCAACTTTCGTATCGGTAAAGTAGCCAAGACGTCCGATACGATCTTTCGAGAGGCGAATTCTATCGCCGTCGTACCATGAACTTTCGAGTTGCCTGAATTCTCGGCGAATGACTTCGTCGCGGGTACGGTCATTACCACCGATATTGATTCGTCGCACGTAAACGCGCTTACCTGGATCGACAAACACAGTGAAGTTGACTTCGTTTTTTTCGCGATTGATTTGCGGGCTGGCATTCACATTCGCAAAGGCATAGCCAAAGACACCCATACGCTCTGAAATCTTGCGCGTGCTTTCGGTCATTTTTTCGCCTGAATAAGCATCGCCCGGCTTGAGACTGATCAGCGATTCAAATTCCTTCTCGCGCCCCAGCATTTCGCCTTCGAGTTTGATGCCAGCGATGGTGAATTTTGAACCCTCATTCACATTGACTGTGATGTAGATATCTTTTTTGTCAGGCGTGATCGATACCTGTGTGGAATCGACCTGCATCTCCAAGTAGCCACGGTTCAGATAGAAGGACCGCAGGGTTTCGATGTCACCCGCCAGTTTTTGCTTGGAATACTGATCCGCCTTGCTGTACCAGGTAAACCACCCAGAGGTCGAAAGCTTGATCTGATCCCGCAATTCTTTTTCTGAAAAAGCCTTGTTGCCGACGATATTGATTTGCTTGATCCTCGCAACCTCACCCTCGTCTACGGCAAAGGTCACGTTCACGCGATTACGCTCTATTGGAGTGACTGTAGTGGTGATCTTCACTCCGTACAAGCCACGCGTTAGATACTGACGCTTGAGTTCTTGTTCAGCACGATCGACCAGCGATCTATCGAGAATGCGGGATTCGCCCAACCCCAATTCCTTGAGTGATTTGGTCAGCTGTACCTTGTCGAACTCCTTGGTACCGGTGAATTCGACGCTCGCAATCGCCGGCCGTTCTTCAAGCAGCACCACGAGCACGCTACCGTCAGCTTCGATGCGAACGTCTTTGAAAAAACCGGTGGCATACAAGGCCTTGATGGCCGCCGCAGCTTTTTCATCATTGAAGGTGTCACCCACGCGTACGGGCAAATAACTGAACACCGTGCCGGCTTCAGTACGCTGAATGCCTTCAACACGAATATCCGTGACCGTAAATGGATCGAGTGCTAGCGCCTGCCCTGCACATACTAAAAATGCAGCAGCAGCAATTAGTCTGGGAACGAACGGCAGCGGGTTACGCTTGGAATGAAATGTCATCAAAAAAACCAGCTTCGAGAATTATCTGCCGATGGTCGACAGGAATTGCCGGCATCACCAAATCAGACGGGCAATATCATTAAACATTGCCACTACCATCAATACCGCAAGTAGTCCGATACCTGCCCTTTGGGCCAGGGCACCAACTCGTTCAGATACTGGACGGCCGGAAAAAAGTTCCAGCGAATAATACAACAAATGCCCCCCATCCAGAACGGGAATTGGCAGTAGATTCATGACGCCCAGACTGATGCTGATAAAGGCCATGAACGACAGAAAACTGATCAGGCCAACGCGTGCGGTCTGGCCGGCATAATCGGCAATCGTAATCGGCCCTGTGATGTTTTTAAGGGACGCCTCGCCGATTAACATCTTGCCAAGCATGGTGACCGTCATCACGCTGGTGTCCCAGGTCTTGCGGGTCGCTCGAGCGACCGCCTCAGGCAGGTTTGCCTTGACAATTGTCGTTGCCGCGGACATATCCACCTGCGCTCGGATGCGTCCAACGGTGCGCTCGCCCATGCGCTCGGACTGGGGTGTCACCGAGACCGAAAAAGGCTGCCCGGACCGCAATCCCTCGAGCTCAAGCATTTTCCCGGGCGCAGATTGCAAACGCTCGACAAACGCAACGCCATCGGGTACCGGTTCACCATCAATACGCAGGATCTGATCACCCGGCTGCAATCCGGCACGCTCTGCGGGCCCGTCCGCCATAATCTGCCCCAGAATTGCGGGCGGACGCGCGAGATCCAAACCCAGACGATCGAGCAAATGGCTGTCAAGATCATCGGCTGCGATACTACCCAAAGACAATACGACTTCGCTGCTGACGCGATCACCCCGCGCATCCACGCGAACCAGTTCGATACGCGCCGACTGACCGGCAATCGCCGATTGCAGCAGCTTCCATCGCATTTCTGACCAGGCGCTGACCGGTTCGCCATTGACTGCGGTCACCGTATCGCCCGATTTCATGCCGGCGATCTCGGCTAGCCCTCCCTGCGCCAAACGCACTTGCGATACGGGCTCAGGGATGCCGTAGCTGTAGAGCCCAGCAAACAGCACAATCGCCAGCAGAAAATTCGCTAATGGCCCCGCAGCGACAATAGCAATGCGCTTCCATACCGACTGCCGGGTAAATTCACGCGCTGAATCGGCTTCACTTATCTCGCCCACATCGCTCTCGCGTGCATCGAGCATTTTGACGTAGCCCCCGAGCGGCACAAGTGATATCGCCCATTCGGTCTGATCCGGTCCGAACCGGCGTGACCAGACTACTTTGCCCAAGCCCACTGAAAATCGCAGCACCTTCACACCGCACCATCGGGCGACTAAATAGTGACCCAGCTCGTGGATGATCACCAGCACGCCAATGACGACGATAAAAGCCCCTACGGTTCTCAGCAACTCCATCTCACCACTCCGGTAGGAAAATCAGGTCAGCAGCTCGCGCGCCACTGAACGCGCACGCTGGTCTTGCAGCAGTAAACTATCCAGATCATCGACAGGCACGTTGGGCAATCGGTTCATCACCTGCTCAATGACTTGCGGAATTTTTCGGAAACCAATTACTCGATCGAGAAACGCCTCAACGGCAATTTCATTCGCCGCATTCAAGACTGCGGGAGCACTACCACCCGCGTGAAGCGCATCGAAGGCCAGCTTCAGGCAAGGGAAACGCAGATAGTCGGGTTCACGGAAATTCAGTTGCGCAATACGCGCCAGATCGATGGGGTCGACACCCGAATCGATACGATCCGGGTAGGCCAGTGCATGCGCAATCGGCGTGCGCATATCGGGATTACCTAGCTGCGCCAGCACCGAACCATCGGCATAGGAGACCATCGAATGAATTACGCTTTGGGGATGAATCACGACCTCGATCTGGTCAGGCTGGGCGCCAAACAACCAATGCGCCTCAATTACTTCCAGACCTTTATTCATCATGGTCGCCGAGTCCACCGAAATTTTACGCCCCATGCTCCAGTTCGGATGTGCGACCGCCTGCTCAGGCGTGACCTCATCGAGCGTAGCGACATCACGATCAAGGAAGGGCCCACCAGAGGCCGTCAGCAAAATCTTGCGTATGCCATGCGCCTGCGGCGTGCGCTGATATCCCAAGGGCAGACACTGAAAAATCGCGTTGTGTTCACTATCGATCGGCAACAGCGTCGCACCACTGGCAGCTATCGCGTCCATGAACAAGGCGCCTGACATCACCAGCGCCTCTTTGTTCGCCAACAATACTTTCTTGCCGGCCCGTGCCGCTGCCAGCGTGGGCCGCAGCCCCGCTGCACCGACAATCGCCGCCATCACTGTCGTGCACTCGGCAGCACTGGCGACATCACACAAAGCTTGTTCGCCGTAGGCCACTTCGGTAGACAGCCCTTTGTTTTTCAGCAGCGCAGAAAGTTCTTCAGCCGCGGCAGCCGTAGCCACCACCGCAAACGCCGGACGAAATTGCTCGCATTGCACAGCGAGTTCCGCTACCCGCGTATGCGCGGTCAGGGCGTGAATACGATAGCGATCCGGATGGCGGGCGACCACGTCTAGGGTGGAGACACCGATCGAACCAGTCGCGCCGAGCAAGGTAATGGATTGCATCGTGTTTTCTTTTCAGCCCATACTCACACTGATGAGGAATGCCAGCGGCATTACCGGTACCAACGCATCAATGCGATCCAGCACACCACCATGCCCGGGCAGCAAGGCGCTGCTATCTTTGACACCAGCACGGCGCTTCATCAGGGATTCAAACAAATCGCCCACCACGCTGGCGGCGACCAGCACACTCATCAGTACAACCCAGAGCGGCCAGCCAAAACGCACTTGAAGCGCTGGCGCAAAACTGTCCGCCAATATCGGAATTTGGGTGGAGATGCCGGCTAACACGAGCACCGCCAGCCAACCACCGGCCACACCTTCCCAAGTCTTGCCGGGCGAGATCTCTGGCGCCAGTTTACGACGGCCGAATGCTCTGCCGGCAAAGTAGGCGCCTATGTCAGCCACCCAAACGATCGCCATGGCGGAAATCAGGAAAACGGCAGAACGCTGAAACATCCCTGCGATCGCGATGAAACAACCGAACAGCGACAAGAGATAAACGATCGCAAACAAGAAGCCGCGCGGCCCACCCGTTGGTGGCAAACCCAGTTTGAGCGCCGGTGCGAAACGCAGCGCCCAAATCAGTACGCACAAGGCAGCGAGCGCGCCCCAGTCACCGGGGGCCCGGTCTGCCATCAGCGGTAGCAACAACGCTGCTGCAATCGCGAGCGGCAACGCAAAACGCACGCCAAACAAGCGCAGGCTCTCCCAGCAAGCTGCACCGAAAAATATCGCGAGGGTGAGATAAAAAGCGACCAGAGAACCTGAGCCGAGCACACCTGCCAGTAAGAGCAGAAGCACCACCGCCGTCAGCACACGCTGGCGCAGCATCAGGAAGCCTTCCTGACCTCGATCAGCTGCGCGCTGGTGCGTCCAAAACGTCGCTCGCGCTGCTGATAAGAGGCGATAGCTTCATCGAGCGCAGCCGCATTGAAATCAGGCCAGAAGGTTTCGGTGAAATACAGCTCGGTATAGGCAAGCTGCCACAATAAAAAATTGGAGATGCGCTGCTCACCCCCGGTGCGGATGAACAGATCAGGCTCAGGCGCATGCGCCATGCAGAGATAGGGCGCGAGATCATCCTCGGTGTAGTTGGTAAGTCCCGGGCGCTCGATGAGCATTTTGTTCATCGCTTGCAGCATGTCCCAGCGACCACCATAGTTGGCGCAAATGGTGAGCGTCAAACGCTGGTTATCCGCAGTTTTCGCTTCGGACTCAGCAATCTGCGCTTGCAGTCGCTCATCAAAACGCGAAAGATCGCCGACGATCTTGAGACAGATGCCATTGGCATCCATGCGACTGACTTCACGATCGAGCACGCTGGAAAAAAGCCGCATCAGCGTGGCGACTTCGTCGGGTGGGCGACGCCAGTTTTCAGAGCTGAAGGCAAACAGCGTAAGGTGGCCAATGCCCCGCTCGATACAGGCGCGGACAATGCCACGCACAGCTTCCACACCCTTTACGTGTCCCGTCACCCGCGGCAAGTAGCGCGAGGTCGCCCAGCGCCCATTACCATCCATAATGATCGCCACATGCGCCGGGATCAGCGACGTTTCGGGAATATCAAGCGTTGAACTAGTTTGACTCATGCGGCGGTTTCCGTTGGCAGGGATGATAGAAGAGAGGCGACTCAGTGCGCCCTCCATCGCTTACACCGTCAGCACTTCCTTTTCTTTCTCGGCGACCAGCTTGTCGATTTCCGTAACAAACTTGTCGGTCAGTTTTTGCACATCATCCTGCGCGCGACGCTCATCATCTTCGGAAATCGCTTTATCCTTAAGAAGCTTTTTCAGCCCTTCATTGGCATCACGCCGGATATTGCGAACTGCGATTTTGGCATCCTCAGCTTCGCTCTTGCACAGCTTGACCATCTCCTTACGACGCTCTTCGGTGAGCGCCGGCGTCGGCACCCGAATGATGTCACCTTGCGTGGAAGGGTTCAGCCCCAGATCAGATTCACGAATCGCCTTTTCTACGGTGGCGATCATTTTCTTTTCCCAAGGCTGCACACCAATTGTTCGCGCATCAAGCAACGTGATATTGGCAACCTGACTAATGTGCGTCGGTGTTCCGTAGTAATCCACCTGAACGTGATCGAGTATCCCGGCGTGAGCACGTCCGGTACGCACCTTGGCCAAATCGGCCTTGAGCGTGTCGATCGATTTTTGCATTTTTTGCTCAGTATTCTTTTTGACGTCAGCAACGGTCATGCTGTCCTCCTGTAAAACGGATAAATAAGTTCGCCCTGCCCGCTGATCACACGTGGACCAACGTACCTTCATCCTCACCCAGAATGACGCTCTGCAGCGCGCCGGGTTTGACGATGGAGAATACCCGGATAGGCAGCTTCTGGTCACGGCACAGCGCAAAGGCCGTGGCGTCCATTACTTGCAAACGCTTTGCGATGGCCTCATCAAAGCTGATTTTGGAATAACGGGTCGCAGTCGGATCTTTTTTGGGATCTGCGCTATAAATGCCATCAACCTTGGTTGCCTTTAGCACCACCTCGGCGCCAATTTCAGCGCCGCGTAGTGCAGCAGCCGTGTCCGTGGTGAAGAAGGGATTGCCCGTACCCGCTGCGAAGACAACGATCTTGCCTTCTTCGAGATACTGCAATGCCTTGGGCCGCACATAGGGCTCAACCACCTGCTCGATACCAATGGCCGACATCACACGAGCCATCATACCGGCCTGACGCATCGCGTCGGCCAAGGCAAGCGAATTCATCACGGTAGCCAGCATGCCCATGTAATCGGCAGTCGCACGATCCATACCCTGCGCACCCGGTGCAACGCCACGAAAAATATTACCGCCACCAATGACGATGGCAACTTCAACGCCCAGCTTCGCCACATCGGAAACATCAGCCACCATGCGCTCGATGGTCGCGCGATTGATGCCATAAGCATCGTCGCCCATCAAAGCCTCGCCGGAGAGTTTCAGAAGTACGCGCTTGTATACGGGTGTCGTCATCAGCAATGCTCCCAATTCCTTTATTGTCGTTGAAGAGGTACCGGCGGGCCCCTTCTGCTTCGCTATAAATTTAATCCCGGAACGCCGCCGTATTTTACCGGCTGCGAGCCTGCTTGTAGCAATGCTCGATTGCCCTCAACCCAAAAAAACGGGCCTTTCGGCCCGTAATATCAGATCAACCTTTCTGTGCAGCGGCTACCTGCGCCGCAACCTCGGCAGCAAAGTCATCTTGCTTTTTCTCAATGCCTTCACCCACCACATACATCACAAAGGACTTCACTGATGTATTGGCGGCCTTGAGCATTTGCTCAACCGTCTGTTTGTCATTCTTGACAAACGCCTGATTGAAGAGCGACACCTCTTTCAGATATTTTTGCACCGAACCCTCGACCATCTTGGCAGCGATATCTGCAGGCTTGCCGGACTCTTCTGCTTTCAGTCGTGCAACCGAGCGCTCTTTCTCGATCAGATCGGCAGGCACATCATCGGAGGACAACGCTACAGGCTTCATCGCCGCAATATGCATCGCTACATCCTTGCCAACCTGCTCATCTGAGCCATCAAATTCGACCATCACGCCAATACGGGTACCGTGCAAATAAGAGACCAGCTTGGAAGACGTCTGAAAACGATGAAAACGACGAATCGACATGTTCTCGCCGATACGGCCAATCAATTCAGCGCGGATTTCTTCAACAGTCTTGCCATCCAGCGGCAAGGCCGACAAAGCAGCCACATCCGCAGGGTTTTTCTCGCTCACCAGACGCGCAACGTCGGCGGTAAATTTCAGGAAGTCATCGTTCTTGGACACGAAATCGGTTTCGCAATTGACTTCGATCAGTGTACCCACGCCACCAGCGATATGCGCACCCACAACGCCTTCAGCGGTCACGCGCGAAGCGGCCTTGGAAGCTTTGCTGCCCAGCTTAACGCGAAGGATTTCTTCAGCACGAGCCATGTCACCTTCGGCCTCGGTCAGCGCCTTCTTGCATTCCATCATTGGGGCATCTGTTTTTGCCCGCAGTTCACCCACCATTGCTGCTGTAATTGCCGCCATATTTTTCTCCTTGATTCTTAACGAGGACGCCGCCAGGGCATCCCAATTCAACAATTCATTTACCGCGTCTCGCCGCATCCGGTAGCGCATTCCGCCCGAAAAAAAGGGGCGAACGGTCGTTGCCCCATTTTTTCAGCCTCAGTGCGGACGGCTGTTGATGAGGGAGGCATCAAGCCTGATCGCTGACCTCAACAAATTCATCTGCACCGGCTTTGACGGACTCAACGATGTCATTCATCGAATTCGAACGGCCCTCGAGGATCGCGTCGGCTACGCCACGTGCGTAGAGAGTGATCGCCTTGGAAGAGTCATCATTGCCCGGAATGACATAAGTCACGCCTTGTGGTGTGTGGTTGGTATCAACGACGCCGATAACCGGAATGCCCAGCTTGATCGCTTCAGTGATTGCACCCTTGTGATAACCAACATCGATCACAAAAATCGCATCAGGCACGCCACCCATGTCTTTAATGCCGCCGATCGCTTTTTGCAGCTTGTCGAGTTCGCGATTAAACATCAGCGCCTCTTTCTTCGACATCTTTTCGACGGAGCCGTCAGCGATAGCGGATTCCATTTCTTTCAGTCGCTTGATCGACGTCTTGATGGTCTTGAAATTGGTCAGCGTACCGCCGAGCCAGCGCTGGTCAACGAAAGGAACGCCTGCACGCTGCGCTTCAGCGGCGATGATGTCGCGGGCCTGACGCTTGGTGCCAACCATCATGATAGTGCCGCGATTAGCGGACAATTGGCGGATGTACTTCATCGCATCCTGGAACATGACCATGGTCTTTTCCAGATTGACGATATGAATTTTGTTGCGATGACCGAAGATATACGGGGCCATCTTTGGGTTCCAGAAGCGGGTTTGGTGACCAAAATGGACACCGGCTTCCAGCATTTCACGCATGGTAACGGACATGAACTATTCTCCAGGGTTGGGTCTGGAGCCCGGCCAGTAACCCCACTGACATGGTCAGTAGCGGGCACCCTTGGCGGCGCGGACTCGCGATTTACAAAATAACAACGGTTGTTATCCTGAATCGTCGCCTACTCTCTTTCGAGTGAAATATCAGCGGCGATTCAAGCTAACCCGGGATTCTACCTGAGATTCCGGCTGAGTTACAAACATGAGAGCACGTGAGGGCAGCGGTTTTCGCGGTCGACTATAATCGTGGTTTGGCTGCGGGCACAGCAGCTTCACTCACATTTCCGCCGACACTTTATATGGGTTCTATCTCGATCAAGACAGACGAAGACATTGCCGGCATGCGTGTCGCAGGTCGGCTGGCATCGGAAGTCCTTGATTTCATTACACCTTATGTGAAAGCCGGGATCAGCACCGGGGAGCTCGACCGACTGTGTCATGAGTACATGGTGAACGTGCAGCAGAGCATTCCCGCCCCACTGAATTACTGCCCGCCCGGCTACACCCCCTACCCAAAGGCCATCTGCACCTCGGTCAACGACGTGGTCTGTCACGGCATACCCGGTGACAAGGTGCTCAAGAACGGTGATGTTATCAATATTGACATCACCGTCATCAAAGATGGCTACCACGGCGACACCAGCCGCATGTTTTATGTTGGTGAGCCCTCCATCCTTGCCAGACGTCTCACCGACATCACCTATGAGTGCATGTGGCTGGGCATCTCCAAAATCCGTGCCGGCGCTTACCTTGGCGATCTTGGGCACGTCATTCAGCAACACGCAGAAAAAGCGGGCTTCTCCATCGTGCGCGAGTTTTGCGGTCATGGCATCGGCAAAGTATTCCACGAGGAACCGCAGGTGCTGCATTACGGTCGCCCCGGCACACTCGATCAACTCCAGGCCGGCATGATCTTCACGGTGGAGCCCATGGTCAATGCGGGTAAACGCGAAATCCGTGAAATGGGCGATGGCTGGACCATCAAAACGCGCGATCGCAGCCTGTCAGCGCAATGGGAACATACCGTTCTGGTGACAGAAACCGGTTACGAAGTCCTCACCGTCTCGGCGGCAAGCCCCGCGCCTCCCGCACTCATTCAGGAAAGCCATGCAGGCAAGCCAGCCGCCATGGCCTGACATGACCCAGCTGGCTCTCTCGCTCAGAGAGCAACTCAAGCTCGGGCGTCAGACTATCGTCGCTGATTACGAACAGGATCGGCGTCCAGAACGATTGCTGAAGCGCATGCGGCAGAACGCTGATCTTGTGCTCACAAGGGCATGGAAGCAATTTGCCATGCCTGAAGCCACCGCACTGGTGGCAGTAGGCGGCTATGGTCGGGGTGAGCTCTTCCCCTACTCCGATATCGATTTACTCATTCTGCTTCCCTCCGCACCCGATCAGGCACTCAAAGCAAAACTGGAACAATTGGTGCAATTGCTCTGGGATCTGGGACTGGAAATCGGTCATAGCATCCGCACCGTCGATGAGTGCCTGACAGAATCTTCTGCCGACATCACAGTGCAGACGAGCCTGATGGAAGCTCGTCTCATTTACGGTAACAAAGTACTTTTCGAGGAACTGCAGCGCCGCTGCGCTCAAGCGATGGATGCCCGCGCTTTTTTTCAGGACAAAATCCTCGAATTGCGGCAACGTCATGTGAAATACGAAAACACGCCCTACAGTCTGGAGCCCAACTGCAAAGAGAGTCCGGGTGGGCTGCGAGACCTGCAAGTGATTTTGTGGGTGGCCAAGGCAGCGGGGTTGGGCGACTCATGGCGCAAGCTCGCAGAGCGCGACATGATTACGGCAACGGAAGCCCGTCAGCTCGCCGCAAAAGAGCGTGCTTTCAAAGACATTCGCATACGCCTGCATCTGCATGCCGGGCGACGCGACGATCGTTTGATTTTCGATGTGCAGCCTGCGATTGCCGAGACCTTCGGCTTTGTCACGACCGACACACGTCGCTCGAGCGAAGTGCTGATGCAGCGTTATTACTGGGCAGCCAAGGCGGTCACACAACTCAACACGATCCTGCTGCTAAACATCGAAGCACATTTGTTTCCGCAGGCGAGTGTATCGCGCGCGGTCTCACCCCACTTCAATGAAGTCAACGGCAGGATCGACATCGCGCACGAGCGCGTCTTTGCCGAGACACCCTCTGCGTTACTGGAAATCTTCCTGCTGCTGGAGCAGCATGGTGAACTAAAAGGCATGACCGCGCGCACCCAACGCGCTATATGGCATGAGCGGTTTCGCATCGATGCGAAGTTCCGCCGCGATCCTGCCAATCGTGACCTGTTCATGCAAATCATACGGGCGCCCAAAGGCATTACGCACACACTTCGCCTGATGAATCAATTATCGATTCTGGGCCGCTACTTGCCTAATTTCCGCCGCATCATCGGACAGATGCAGCATGATTTGTTTCATGTGTATACCGTCGATCAGCACATCCTGATGGTGGTGCGCAATGTACGTCGCTTCACCATCCCCGAGCATTCGCACGAGTATCCCTTCTGCAGCCAGCTCATGGCGAATTTTTCACAGCCATGGCTGATTTATGTCGCGGCCCTTTTCCACGACATCGCCAAAGGCCGGGGTGGCGATCACTCGGAACTCGGTAAACGTGACGCACGCGCGTTTTGCCGCGCTCATGGACTGTCAAAAGAAGAAACGCATTTAGTAGTTTTTCTGGTTGAGCATCATTTGCTGATGTCGCAGGTCGCACAAAAACAGGATTTATCAGATCCGGATGTCGTGCGTGCGTTCGTAAAAACCGTAAAAACCGAGCGCTACCTCACCGCACTCTATCTGCTGACCGTCGCCGACATACGCGGCACCAGCCCGAAAGTATGGAACGCCTGGAAAGGCAAACTGCTCGAAGACCTTTACCGCATGAGTCTGCGCGTGCTCGGTGGCGAAGCACCATCCGCCGACCGCGAACTGCGCAATCGTCAACAGGAAGCGATCGCCTCACTGCGCCTTTACGGACTTTCTGAGCATGCACATGAAGCGCTCTGGAAAAATCTGGATGTCGGCTACTTTCTTCGCCATGACGCGTCCGAAATCGCATGGCAGACGCGCATGCTGTGCGCACACACCGACAGTGAAAAGGCCATCGTCCGCTGCCGCCTTGGACCCATCGGCGAAGGCCTGCAAGTCGTCATCTATTTACGTGACCGCCCTGACCTGTTTGCACGCATCTGCAGCTACTTTGATCGAAAAAACTTCAGCATTCTCGATGCCAAGGTACAAACCACGCGCCACGGATATGCACTGGACACATTTCTCGTCAGTGAACCTACCTTTGCGGACAACTATCGTGAACTGATCACTCTGATTGAACATGATCTTGGCCTGTGGTTGCAATCAGAGTCTGAATTACCTGCGCCCGGCAAAGCACGCCTTTCACGACTCTCGCGCACATTTCCGATTACACCTGCCGTACACTTGCAGCCCGATGAGCGCGGCCAATATCATTTGCTATCCGTCTCCGCGAGTGATCGAACTGGTCTGCTGTATTCAATTGCCAGTGTGCTTGCACGCTACAAGGTCAATCTTCACACCGCAAAAATCACCACACTGGGCGAGCGCGTCGAAGATGTCTTTCTGGTCGACGGCCCGGTACTCTCCAATGCGCGCAGCCAGATTGCGTTGGAATCCGATCTCCTTGATGCGCTGCGCGTTTGAGCTTTCATGACTGAACCCGTACGACTTTCCAAACGCATGTCCGAGCTGGGGCTTTCTTCACGCCGCGAGGCCGATGAATGGATAGCCAAAGGCTGGGTCCGCGTTGATGGGCAAGTCATTTCTGAACTCGGCAGCAAAGTACTGCCCCATCAAGAAATCACCATCGAACGACAAGCACAGGCGCAGCAAGCCAAGCGGGTTACCGTACTCATCAACAAACCCATGGGTTATGTCAGCGGTCAGGCAGAGGACGGTTATCAACCCGCCGTGGTACTGGTGCGTCCCGAAAATCGCTGGTCACAAGACAAAACACCCATACAGTTCAGCGCAGGTCAGCTAAAAAGTCTGGTGCCTGCCGGCCGACTGGATATCGACTCCGTGGGTTTGCTGGTACTGACCCAAGATGGCCGCATCGCAAAAACGCTGATCGGCGAAGATTCAGCGATCGAAAAAGAATACCTGGTGCGCGTGCAGTACAGCAAACCTGGTCGCTTGCCTGAACAGGATCTAAAACGCCTGAACCATGGTTTGATCATGGATGGCAAGCCACTGAAGCCCGCCAAAGTGCATTGGCAAAACGATGATCAACTTTGCTTCATTCTGCGCGAAGGAAAAAAACGACAGATACGACGGATGTGCGAGATGGTCGGGCTAAAGGTGCTGGGCCTAAAACGTGTGCGTATCGGGCGCGTGAAGTTGGGTAACCTGCCGGTGGGGCAGTGGCGGTATTTAGCGGAGGATGAAGGTTTCAGCACCTAGCCAATAGCGCATCGCCAACACATCAGCATGGCGGCGCAGCCATAAATTACAGACCGTGTGGCAAAGAGTGCATCATCTCCCCAATTAAAAGTACCTAGGGCAGCCTATTCCTTAATTCCAAGATTGGACTGAAATGCGCCCTGTGCCATTATTGAAATAAAGCTGCCACTATTTCTCTCAAACCAGCCTGACTAAATTCTCCCGGATGAGAAAAGATTGAATTTTTAATCATCCTCATTTGGATCCATGCCGGGAAACAAAACTTCGGCATAACCAAACCGACTAAAGTCGGTCACCCGCATGGGGTATAGCACGCCGATCAGATGGTCGCATTCATGCTGCACCACCCGCGCATGAAAATCATCTACCTCGCGCACGGTAGGTGTCCCATAAGGATCTACACCGCTGTAACGCAAACGCTGATAGCGCGACACTACACCACGTAAACCGGGCACGGACAAACAGCCTTCCCAACCCTCTTCCATTTGATCCGACAAAGGCTCCAGCACCGGATTGAGCAGGACTGTCTCGGGTACTTGGGGTGCGTCGGGATAGCGCGAGTTTTCTTTGAAACCAAAAATCACCACTTGCAGGTTCACACCAATCTGCGGCGCAGCGAGTCCGGCGCCGTTCGCGGCGTGCATGGTGTCAAACATGTCTGCGATTAGCGCATGTAACTCGGGGGTATCGAATGCTGTGACAGGTTCGGCTTGTCTGAGTAGGCGTGGGTCGCCCATTTTTAGGATGTCGCGTACTGGCATTGCTTATAA
>JAIXYM010000060.1 GCA_027490255.1 Oxalobacteraceae bacterium
CATAGCGACAGGCGACCTCAATCATCTGCGCGAACTGGGTATCGCGCTTCGCACCCTGCCCCACATTGCCTGGGTTGATGCGGTACTTTGACAGCGCTTCGGCACAAGCAGGAAAAGCTGTCAGTAATTGGTGTCCGTTGTAGTGAAAATCACCGATCAGGGGCACATCAACGTCCATGCGATCGAGTTGTTCACGTATCGCAGGCACGGCCGCAGCGGCCTCGGGGGTGTCGACCGTAATGCGCACAAGCTCGGAGCCCGCTCGCGCGAGTTCCTTAACCTGAATCGCCGTGCCAATCGCATCCGCTGTGTCCGTATTTGTCATGGACTGCACCACCACCGGCGCATTACCGCCTACAAATACCTCACGCGTGCCGTGATGAATTTTGACTTGCCGCCTTAAGCGTCGTGCCGCAGGGCCAGAGGGAATCTCGAAATCTGTTGAGTGCTTGTTCATGGGTAGGCTCACTTCAGGCTGAGCTTGGAAACATTGTCTCGCGCGACCGCCCGCAGATTCAGCGGCTGCCCTCTCAGATTGGCATCAACACCACTTGCATTACCAATCACCAGTATGACCGGCTCGCTCATATCGAACTGCTCTGTCGTTCCCGCTTTCATCAGTCGAGATACGAGTTTGTTGCCATTAAGAGCACTGATCTCTACCCACGCATCCTCACGCAAATTAAGCTCCAGTAAACGGGAAGGATCAATCGACTTTTGCTCATCGACGGTTGCAACCTCAGGTGCCGATACCGGCTGATCGGTCGCTTCGTTTGGGGTGGGCTCAGTCAAATCCTTCCAAGAACCGAACACGGTGCTAACGCTGGGCACATCAATATTTATCGTTGGCAGGCCATGACGATAAGCAGCGTATGCCAGCGCACCCACAAACACCATCACCAACAGGGCCAGACCGGATAACCGACGCGATCCACGGCGGTGGCCGCTGGGTGGCGCGTAACGACGCCCCGGAAAACCGCGTGAAGGCAGCGGTCGGCGGAGCAAGATTGGATCAACCGCAGGATTGGCTTCGTTGGAAAGCATCTCAAGCAAAGGTACTGGATCAAGCTCAAGCAATCTTGCATAGGAACGAATGAAACCTCGCACACTGGCCATGCCAGGCAATGATGCAAAATCATTGGCTTCTAGCGCTGTAATCTGTCGCGGAGCAAGTTTGAGACGCTGAGATACTTCTTGCAGCGTCCAGCGTAATTCATTGCGACGCGCGGCCAGTAACTCACCAGGCAACGCGGTCGGTAATTCGGTCTCCATTTCAGCAGCGCCGGCTATCGCTTGCGTGGCCGATACTTGCAGCGAATCACTCGCTGCGCCGTCCACGACAATCGCCTCGCTCGCGACCTCGGGGACCGTGGTCGCCGCTACCAAAGGTTGTTGATCGTTCTCGTTACTTGTCATCAGTTTCGCCACGAAGATATGCGGTCAGTTGCGGAGACTGCGGGAAACGCCGACGCCATTGAGCCAAAAAACTCTGCTCGGCGGCCGCGTCGCCGAGCTTGCGCTCAATGAGAACCGCCATCAAAAAATTCTCTGCTGCCGCCTGCTCGCTCTCGATCACTTTCAACAAGTGGCTGCGCGCGCGCACGTAGTCAGCGCGATCATAAGCTAGACGCGCAAGTCCGGCGTGCGCCTGGAGATTCGCAGGTTCGGCATCCAGAACACGTCGCAGAAAAGCCTCAGCCTGAGCACGTTCCCCCTGACGCATTCGGCATAATCCCGCGTTTAGCAGCGCCTTCTGGGGTGAGTTATAGGATTTTGTAGCAAGCGCACGCTCGAAATAAGGCATCGCCTTGTCGAACTCGCCCTTCTGGCACAGGAACCAGCCCATGTTGTTCTGAAGCGAAGGATTGTCCGGCTCAATACGCAGCGCCTCGCGCAGACTCTGGCCGGCAGCCTCGGTTTCACCAACTTGCATCAGCACCAAGGCGCGCAGACCAAGGACATCGGCGCGACGAGGACTGAGTTCTAGCGCACGATTAAGTTCTTGCAGGGCAATCTCGGACTGGCCACCCGTGAAATAAGCCGTCGCGAGCTCAAGACGAATATCAGTACGCCGTTTGACATCGGCCTGACCGTTCTGGGCGAGCTGAGACCCATTGGGGGCAGCGCATGCGGCCAGCAGACCTGCGAGCAGTAAAAAACCAAAACGCTTCACCCTGAAATCTCCACGATGCGACCAAAATCTTTACCGTACTTTTCCTGGTACACCGACATGGTTTGCATGCGCTCGCGAACGCGTGTGCGATCCTGAACTTCCCCAGCGAGCTGACCGCAGGCGGCGTCGATATCATCACCGCGAGTCTTGCGAATCGTGGTCACGATGCCGCCGTCCATCAGTATTTGTGCAAACGCACGTATACGAGCATTCGATGAGCGTTTCAGTCCGGATTGCGGGAAAGGATTGAAAGGAATCAAATTGAACTTGCAAGACACTGAAGCAACCAGCGCCAGCAGTTCACGCGCATGCTGGTCGCTGTCATTCACACCCTCCAGCATGCAGTATTCGAAGGTAATGAAATCACGCGGCGCAAAATCGAGATAACGGGTGCAAGCTGCCATGAGGTCGGCAAGCGGATACTTTTTGTTGAGCGGAACCAGATCGTCGCGCAATCTATCGTTTGAGGCATGCAACGACACCGCCAGGGCTACCGCACAATCCTGAGAGAGCTTGTCAATCATCGGGATGACGCCGCTGGTGGAGAGCGTGACGCGCCTGCGCGAGAGTCCGTAGGCGTTATCGTCTAGCATCAGTTTCAGAGCAGCGACGGATGGCTCGTAATTGAGCAAGGGCTCGCCCATACCCATCAATACCACGTTCGTAATCTGGCGCTCGCCTTTGGGCCCCGCAGCAACGCCCTTGCTGCGCCTGAGCATGAATTCAGCTGCCCACAATTGCCCGATGATTTCTGCCACGGTCAGATTGCGTGAAAACCCCTGCTTGCCCGTTGAGCAGAAACGACAATTCACCGCGCAACCGGCCTGAGTCGACACGCACAGCGTGCCGCGATTGTCTTCCGGGATAAAAACGGTCTCGACCGCATTGCCACTACCGACATCAAACAGCCATTTGCGGGTGCCGTCTGCGGAGGTGTGGTCACTGATGACATCTGGCGCCGTCACAGTAGCCAAGTCACGCAACTTGTCGCGCAAAGACTTGGCGAGATCGGTCATTGCCTCGAAGTCGCTCTCGCCAAACTGATGTATCCAACGCTGCAATTGACGGGCACGAAAGGTTTTCTCACCGCGTGACTGACACCAGTTCACCAGAGCATCCGGGTCCAGGTCCAACAGATTGGTGATTGCCGTCATAAAAAAGGTGCCTCGCGTGAATCACGTGCATCCGGGTCTGCGGGTTCCGCCAACAGGAACCCCGAGCCGGCATCGGTCAGCATGAAAGCTTCACGCCGACGATGCCAGTACCAACGCTCAGCGCGAATAAACGTTCAGCGCAGGGAAAAAATAGCCGATTTCGACCTTGGCGGTTTCCGGTGCATCTGAGCCATGTACAGCGTTGGCATCGATGGAATCAGCGAAATCAGCACGGATCGTGCCTTTGTCGGCCTTCTTCGGATCAGTCGCGCCCATCAAATCACGGTTTTTCAGGATGGCATTTTCGCCCTCCAAGACTTGCACCATGACAGGACCTGAAATCATAAAATCCACCAAATCCTTGAAAAACGGACGTTCACGGTGCACCGCATAGAAGCCTTCTGCCTCCGCACGGGATAATTGCGCCATGCGTGCCGCAATGATTTTCAGGCCGGCACCTTCAAAACGGGTGTAAATTTGGCCGATAACATTTTTTGCTACGGCGTCGGGCTTGATGATCGACAGGGTGCGCTCGATTGCCATCTGTAAAACTCCAATAAAATTAAGGGGTTAAGAATTCTTTTGAGCGCGTGAGCGAGCTCTGATTAGCCAAAGATTCTAGCATGAAAGCCGTGTAAAATGGCTGCAACAGACCGGCAAATGCCGCTGCAGCTCTTGAAATTTGCGACTAGACGCACCATCTATAATTCAGTTAAATTACTATTTTGATAGCCCCCCTTGATTTTGGGCTGTTATTAAATCCACAACAGGAGGACCTATGAACCAACCCTTCCAAACTGCTTACGAGACTTCAGGCGAACTGACCACGGTTAGACACCGTGTGCTTCGCAACACTTACTGGCTGCTTGCGCTGTCCATGGTCCCGACTGTTCTGGGTGCCTGGATCGGCGTTCAGATGAAGTTCTCTTTCATGAGTGGCAGCCCTTTCATTGGCTTCCTGATTTTCATGGCGATCGCCTTTGGCTTCTTCTATGTGATCGAGAGAACAAAAAACTCAGCCATCGGCGTAGCCGTACTGCTGGCTTTCACGTTCTTCATGGGCCTGATGCTGTCCCGCTTGATCGGACACATCCTGAATTTTTCCAACGGCGCATCACTGATCATGACTGCCTTTGGCGGCACTGCGATCGTGTTCGCAACGATGGCAAGCATTGCTACGACTAGCAAGCGTGATTTTTCAGGACTCTCAAGCTGGCTATTTGCCGGCATGATTGTGATCCTGCTGGCAGCAGTTGCCAACATCTTCCTTCAAATGTCAGTCTTGAGCATCGTGATCTCGGCCATTGCGGTCGTGATCTTCTCTGCGTTCATCCTGTTCGATGTTCAGCGTATTATCAATGGCGGCGAGACCAATTACATCTCGGCGACGTTGTCGATCTATCTGAACATTTACAATGTATTCACCAACCTGTTGGCCCTGCTGGGTATTTTTGGTGGCGAGCGCGACTAATACGCTGTCGCGTGATAATTGAGAACGCCGGCAATCTGCCGGCGTTTTTTATGGGCGATCGAAAACCGCAATAGATTCCACATGTGCAGTATGCGGAAACATATTAACCACGCCCGCTCCAGCTAAAACATAACCTCCGACTTGGACCAAAGTACCCGCATCACGTGCCAACGTGGCTGGATTGCAAGACACGTACACAATTCGTTTCGGACTCGCTTCGGGATCTTCAGTGGCCAGCTCTGCGATGGCTTTACAAACGTCCATCGCACCATCGCGCGGTGGATCAATCAGCATGCGATCGAACCGACCCAACGAGCGTAAATCCTGAACCGAAAACTCAAAAAGATTCCGGTTGTAGAAAACTGTTTTCTTATCGAGTCCGTTGACGCGAGCATTTTGCAATGAACGCTCTGTGAGCGCGGGACTACCCTCAATACCAACCACCTCGGCCGCCTGGGTCGCCAGCGGCAAAGTAAAATTCCCCAGTCCACAAAACAAATCTGCAACCCGATCCGTAGGCTGCACAGCCAGCAAGCGCAGCGCCCGTTCGACCAAGACCCGATTGATTTGATGATTGACCTGCGTAAAATCTGTCGGCCTGAAAGGCATGCTGACGCCAAACTCAGGCAATGAATAGGCCAACGCGCTGTCAGCAGGATAAAAAGGTATCGCAGTATCAGGCCCCTTGGATTGCAGCCAAAAATGAACAGACCATTGTTTTGCGAACGCAATCAGTTGCGCCTCATCGGATTCACTGGGTGGATCCATCACACGCAAAACCATCACAATGACTTGCCTTCCCTCTTGCTCACCCACTGCGAGCTCAATTTGTGGCAACCGATCTCGGATAGACAAATCAGCAATCAATGATCGCAATGGCACCAGCATGCCTGACACAGCTGGCGGTAAAATCTCGCAGCTTTTCATGTCAGCGATAAAGCTTGAGCGTCGCTCATGAAAGCCGATAAGTACGCCACCCTTTTTGGCGACATAACGTACCGACAACCGAGCGCGATAACGATAACCCCAGTCAGGACCCTGTATCGGGCGGAATATCATAGCCGCCTCGACTTTGCCCAGATGGTGCAAAGCATCTTCCAGAACGCGCTGTTTGATCGCAACCTGCGCGGGCAGGTTCAGGTGCTGCATGGCACAGCCACCGCAGACCCCAAAATACGTACAACGCGGCTTGGCCCGCAGCGGCGATTCGCGCAGCAATTCAGTCATGTCGGCCGCTTCCCACTTGGCCTTTCTGCGAAAGGATTTAAAGCGGACCCGCTCACCGGGCAAGGCACCTTCGACAAAAATCACTTTTCCGGGACTGCCATCCTCGTTCGCGAGATGGCCCACGCCGCGCGCTTCCATGTCGAGGGACTCGATGTCCAGCAAACTGTCATGCATAGATTTATTTGAGAAAAACAGAAATTGATTAAGCGTCTTGTTGGCGTGATTTTAACGCTTGTGCATCTCGGGCGATGCGGCCAAAGCGACGCAGCAGTGTTTTGCCCGTCAGATCAGTGAGAAAATCAATATCCAAACCGACGAGGATATCAAAGCAAAGAATCCTTGCTGATCCCGCGTGCCATCAAGGTTTTTTTCAGGCGAACCAGACCCTCCTGCTGAATCTGCCGCACGCGTTCTCTGGTGAGGCCCATCTCGTCAGCCAGCTCATCGAGGGTCGCCGGACGGGCATGACCCAAACCAAACCGACGCATGATGACTTGTTTCTGCTTAATGGGTATCGCTTCTAGCCAGCGACGAACCAGCGAAATCATCTCGTGCTGCTCAGCATCGGTTTCGGGCCCGCCCTCGGAGGCATCAGCGATTAGATCCAGCAGGCTGTACTGCGGATCGCCAGCGAGCGGCGTGTCCAGCGACGAGACATGCTCTGCCATACCAAGAATGGCGTTGACCTCTTCGACACTACGCTCTGCAAGATGGGCGATATCTTCAATCCTCGCGTCATGACCATCGGAAAGCCTCGATTCGAGGTGATACTTTGCGCGCAAGACGAGATTAAGTTCACGAATCCGGTGTACCGGCAGACGTATGGTGCGAGCCTGATGCATGATCGCGCGCTCGATACTTTGACGTATCCACCAAGTCGCATAGGTGGAAAAACGAAAGCCGCGCTCGGGCTCGAATTTTTCGATCGCATGCATAAGGCCGAGGTTGCCTTCTTCAATCAGATCGAGCAGCACTACGCCACGATTGGTGTAGTGCTTGGCAATCGAAACGACTAGCCTGAGATTATGTTCGATCATTTTCTGGCGCGCAGGAAAATCTCCCTGTTTGGCCAGCGTGGAAAAATGAATTTCTTCCTGGACGCTGAGCAAAGGCCGCAGGCCGATTTGATTCAGATAATGCTGGGTTGCATCCGTGGCAAGCTCTGCCTTGAGCAGCGTTTGAAAATCCTCAACATTTTCTTCAACCTCAGCATCTTCGTCAGACGGCGCTTCCTCAGGCGAGAGCGACATGAACTCCGGATCTACTTGTGCCGGTGGTCCCGAAGCATCTGAGCCGCGTTTCATCTGGTAGGTGGTGGTTGCGATTCAATAGGTGGCAAGAGCGTCGCGGGATCAACCGGTTTCCCCATATGGCGCATCTGAAAACGCAGCTTCACTGTATCTGCGTCAGAATCGCCCATCTCGGCTATTTGCTGCCTCTGGGTTACCGTTTGACCTTCCCGAACCAGAATGGTTTTATTGTGCGCATAGGCCGTGACCATACTGTCACTGTGCTCCAGAATGATCAGATTCCCGTAGCCACGCATGTTCTTCGCATAAAGCACTTTGCCATTACTGGCGGCAACCACGGGCTGCCCCGCCTTGCCGGCGATATCAATGCCTTTGCGCGTTGGATCAAAACCACTAATGACCTTGCCCTCGGTCGGCCAGACATAGCGGCCGGTACCAGCAGGCTGGCTGTCCGTCGGTGTTTTGATGGTATCCAGGGCACGTACCGGGCCGGGCTCACCCCGGTCCAGATCAGCAATTGCCTTGTCCGAGTAAACAATTTTCTGCCCAGAAGGCGTCGTCTTATTCATTGAAACTGCACGAACTGTTGTCTGTGGCGCACTGTTAGACTGGGTCGGCCGACCAGCCCGGCGAATCTCCATGTCAGACTCAAGGGGTATGCGCGTGACTTGCGCATTGTCGGGCGGTGCGACTCTCAACACCTGACCCACTTTGATGGCGTCCGGATTCTTCAACGTGTTCCATTCAGTCAGCTCATTCATCCCTCGGTTGAACTTGCCTGAAATTTTCAACAGCGTGTCACCCTCTTTCACCGTGTAATAACCTGGCGGGTCAGCATCAGCTGTAGGCAAAGCCTCAGAGACTTGAGACTTCTTTGTATTTGAGCTGCTGTTATCTGTGTCGCTGTTCGCTGCTTGAGTTGTCTTGCCTGTCGTCTGGGCGGTCGTCTGGTCTGTCGTCTTGCTAGCCTTCTTACTCGCCGGTACGCTGGACGCCGAGTCGCTCTTTCGACGATCTGAAGATTTCGATGTGCGGTCGTCGATAGTCGCGCTCGATGGCATATCGACCCCGCCTAAGGGGATGGCGGCACAGCCTGAAATGCCCAGTGCCACACAGATGGACAGCAAAAAAACACGGCTCGAATGGCCGCTGATTGCATTAAGTAGCGCGTCTGTCTTCATAGGTAGATAAGCAAGGGTTCAGCCAAATGTACCCGGTTTGAGCGGGACGAAATGGCAGGGTTCCAGCGTCTCGGCCATCCACTCATTGCGCCCGGTACGACATATGAGCTTGAGAACCTGATTTCGCTGACCAACAGGAGCGATCAGGCGTCCACCCACCGACATCTGGTCCAGCAAGGCTTGCGGTACATCGAGACCGGCCGCTGCCAGAATGATGCCATCAAATGAACCGACCTGTGGTAATCCCAGCATACCATCCCCATAGTGCAGTCGAAGGTTCGGTATGCGCAGGGGGCGAAGGTTGGTTCGGGCAAGTTCATGCATGGGACGTATGCGCTCAATCGAGTAAACCTCCTCAGCCAGCTGCGCGATCACAGCCGCCTGATAGCCGCAACCCGTGCCGATTTCGAGCACCCGTGACAGTTTGCCGCTCATACCACCCCGCATCACTTCGATCATTCTTGCAACGATGTAGGGCTGTGAAATAGTTTGGTGATAACCGATCGGCAGCGATGCATCGATATAAGCCTGGCTGGCTAAGCCGGGCTCAAGAAAATAATGCCGAGGAACCGCTTCCATCGCAGCCAGCACCGCCGTATCGCGAATACCCTGCTGCGCAAGCCGCTGCACCATGGCTTTACGCACCGCATCAGATACCAAGGGTGAGTTCGCTGTCCGATCTGCTGCGGGGCGAATACTGTTTGCTAGCGGTGGCGTGGGTGTGGTGTGCCGCACGACATTCTGGGTCGCGGTTTGGGGATTTTTCATCTGCGGCATAGCGGTCGTTTTTTTACGATCCGCAGCGCCCGTGATACTGTCCAGCGTCAGGGGAAAGCGCTTTTGAGGCTGGCTTTTACCCTCGCTCATCGCAGAACCCGCTTCAAACGTTCGAGTTGCATCGGGTGTGTGATGTCAATCTGTAGTGGTGTCATTGATACCCAGCCATGACTAGTTGCATGAAAGTCCGTACCCTCGCTTGCTTCTTTCGCCTGCCCCGGAGGTCCGATCCAGAAAATCTCATTACCGTGCGGGTCGCGGCTTCGTATCACTGGCTCGGATTGATGTCGCTTGCCCAAGCGAGTTGCGACGATGGTGTTCAATTCCTCGTAGGGTCGATTGGGAATGTTCACGTTCAACAGGTAAGGTGATTGCAATTCATCTAGGCGACGCAGGACGATATCTTTTGCAATACGCGCAGCAGCATCAATATGCGCCCATGCATAGTCGACCTGCGAAAATGCTATTGCTGGAATCCCAAAAAGAAAACCCTCGGTGGCCGCTGCCACCGTACCTGAGTAAAGGGTGTCGTCACCCATGTTCTGGCCCTGATTGATGCCAGATACCACCAGATCGGGCTTCGTATCAAGTATGCCGGTGAGCGCAATGTGTACGCAGTCACTGGGAGTGCCATTGATGGAATAAAAACCGTTCGCCGCACGCATGACCCTAAGAGGTCGATCCAGTGTCAGCGAGTTCGATGATCCTGAACGATTGCTGTCCGGTGCCACCACCACGATGTCTGCAATAGTCGCAAGTTGCTCAGCCAGCGCATTGATGCCGGGAGCCAGATAGCCATCGTCATTACTGATCAAAATTTTCATCGTTCTGATTTTACCCGAAGGCAGATGAAGTAAATTTACATTTTGGTTACACTCAATCAGCGATGCTGAACTTGGTCAGCCCGTGCCAAATCATGCATGACGCATAAGACGAAACTGATTGATAACCGATCTGATTAACAACAATGCAACTCAGAATCAAGACGGCTCCACGGCAATGCAGTCAGCGTGGTAAGTTTTGCAAGAAAGTATGCACCGTGTTCAGCTCGCGCGTTCTGGCAAACGGTGGCAAACTTTGCCAGATACGCCGGCCATAGGGCTTAGATAACATCCGGGGATCACAGATCATCAGAACACCGCGATCGGATTCATCACGGATCAGACGTCCGGCTCCTTGCTTAAGGTTGATGATTGCCTCAGGAAGCTGATGGTGCATGAAACCATTCAGACCGCGCTTTTCCATGTCGGTGATACGTGCGGCGAGGACTGGATCGTCGGGTGGCGCAAAAGGTAGCTTATCGATAATCACCACCGAGAGCGCATCACCCGGCACATCTACCCCTTCCCAGAAACTCTGACTCCCGATCAGCACCGCATTACCTGCCTTGCGAAATTGTGTAAGCAGCTCGGTACGACCGATTTCGCCCTGCACGAACAAAGGATAAGGCAACTTGCGCCGCTCGAATTCGTCGCGTAAACGCTCCGCCGTTTTTTTTACGGCACGTAGCGTCGTACAAAGAAAAAAGGTACGACCGCCTGCTGCCTCAATGACAGGTAATGCAGCATCAATCACTGCATCAGTGTATTCAGGTGAATTCGGCTGCGGCAAAATCGTCGGAGAATACAGCAGCGCCTGCTGCTCATAATCAAATGGACTGGGCAGAGAGATCGATGTCTCACCGGTCAGTCCGAGTTGACTACTGTAGTGAGTAAAATCTTGTTTAACTGCCAGCGTGGCTGAAGTAAATATCCACGCGCGTGGTGGCCCCTCGCGCTGCTTGCTGAATATAGGTGCGATCGACAAGGGTGTGCGATGCAGTTGAACCGATTGTGAAAATGCCTCAACCCACAATACGGTAGGCGGAAGCGATTCGTCGCTTACTTCCTTCCAGTCAGCCAGACGAATGCCGATTTCAACGGCACGTACTCGGCATTGCTCTATCGTTTCCGCACGCTCGGCTTGCGATGCGAGTACCTCGACCATATGCGAGAGCATGCCCTTGAGATGTTCAAGCGCCGGAAAAAAGGGACTACTGGCAGCAATCTGTGCAAATGCCAGCCGCGTACCCTCTGGAGGAAATGTCAGTCGTAAATCACGTACCGATTTTTCAAGCGACGAGACTAAGGCGCCCCAGTCAGCGCCGTCGCGTGCATGCGTCAAGCCTTCGGCCAACACATCGCGACACAACTCCATGATCTGCGATGTCGACACATCCTCGCCAAAAAACAGCGTCGCTGTTTCGGGCAATTGATGTGCTTCATCGAAGATCACTGTATTCGCACTGGGTAAAAGTTCGGCGACACCGGTATCCTTCAAAGCGACATCCGCAAAAAACAGATGGTGATTAACCACGACTACATCGGCCTGTTGCGCTTCCTTGCGCGCCTTCATCACAAAACAATCCTGATAATGCGCGCACTCGGCTCCGAGACAGTTATCTCGCGTTGACGTGACAAGATTCCAGATAAGCGCGTTCTCAGGCACGTTAGAAAGCTCTGCCTTATCACCGGTACTCGTCGTCTTGATAAAGCGACCAATATCGCGCAAATAGCCAACATCTTCGCGCGCAGTCAGCCTACCGTTTTGTAAAGTACGCTCGAGATGAAAATGACAGACATAGTTGGCTCGCCCTTTGAGCAGGGCCACCGATACAGGCACGTTAAGCGCTTTGCGAACAACCGGTATATCACGCAAGAATAGCTGGTCCTGAAGATTCTTCGTCCCAGTGGACACAATGACCTTGCCACCCCAAAGCAAGGCAGGCACCAGATAAGCAAAAGTTTTTCCAGTGCCAGTACCCGCCTCGACAATCAACGCGGTCTGTCCTGCAATGGCCTGTGCGACGGCTCTGGCCATATCGGTCTGTGATTGACGGGGTCGAAAACCGGATATGCCAGCCGCCAGCGTGCCGTTGCCGGAAAACAGTTGATCAACCTCCTCGTCATGCACAAGGACCATCGCTGGCGATTTGATTACTTCATTCAAAAGGAGTCGCCCATAGATATCTCAGGCTGGGATGTCCGGCACCAGCTGCATCTTGAGCTGAATGATCTGATCCTTGAGCTGCAATTTACGTTTTTTTAGTCGGCGTAATTGCAAATCATCTGAAGCCGCCGCTTCAGCAAAGCGATCAATCGCTGCATCCAGGTCACGGTGCTCAATTTCCAGTTCGATGACGCGAGCGCGTACCTGTTCAGCGGGGGCGTTCATGGTTCGCTGTTGCCCGGTGGCTTGGACGGCACCTTAGCATCGGAGGCGTCGGAGGCGTTGGAAGCATTGGAAGCATTGGAAGCGTTGGAAGCTTTAGAGGCATCGGGCACTTCGGCTGCGGGCTCTCGTGTCTTGCCAGTGATCGGTATAGAGCGGTCGGGTTTCTGTTTTGCCCGAACTTCGCGCTCAGCCAAGGCCCGGTCACGCTCGGCCGCTTTTTCTTTTCTGAGAAAAGCATTCGCTTCTACTTCGATTTTTCTGATTTTTGACAGCGCAGCACGCTGCTTTTCTCTCACGTCATTCATGCATGACGACGCGAAGAACCGGTCATAACAGGCAATGCGCTGAGCTGAATACATACGATCAATCTCAACACGCGCATCGATCACGTCATCCAGCGCCGCTTTAGCAATATCCGACGTGTCAATTGAACCGGAAGCATAACGCTCTGCAAGCGAATGTGAAACATCCTGTGCGTGCACCCGTGTTAGCGACAAGGTCAGCAGCAAGACCAAGAGAATGGACTGGTGCGGCAATATTCTGAAAGCGTTCATAAAATCAATTTTTTATCAGGCAATCGCTGCAGCCGCTTGTCGGCGGGTGCTTTCCTTGTATTCGCGCGACTGCATTTCCAGAATGCGCGATACGGTACGTTGAAATTCATTCGCCATTTTGCCTTCGGTGTACAGCAGCTCGGGCTCGACCTCGGCAGAGATGATCAGTTTGACACGGTGATCGTAAAGCACATCAATAAGCCAGGTAAACCGCCGCGCCTCGGAGGCCATTTCTGTGTCCATTTTCGGCACGCCCGACAGAAGCACCGTATGAAAACGATTCGCGAGATCCAGATAGTCATTTTGCGATCTCGGCCCACCACAGAGCGTTGCAAAATCAAACCAGATGACACCACCCGCCCGTCGTAGCGCCTTGAGCTCCCGCGATTCTATCTTGATCCGGGGATCCTGGTCCGAAACCTCGGCGATGCTCGAGAAAGTCTGCTGCAAAGCTTTCTCGGCCACTGCATCTAATGGGCAGTGATACACATCGACCTGCGCCATGATGCGCTTGCGGTAATCCGTACCTGCATCCACATTCAGTACATCCAGCTGTTCTCTGAGCAGTGCAATGGCAGGCAGTATCCTGTCACGGTGCAGGCCATCAGGATAGAGCGTATCAGGGTCATAATTGGAGGTCAGTACAAACGAGACGCCGTTATCGAACAAGGCGGACATCAGATTGTAAAGAATCATCGCATCCGCAATATCGGAAACGTGAAATTCATCGAAGCAGATCAGTCTATACTTGCGCGCGATTTTGGCAGCAACGACTTTGAGAGGATCTTCAACATCCTTTTGCTCATCCAGCTCTCTATGAACGCCGCGCATGAACTCATGAAAATGCAGCCGGGTCTTGCGGACGATGGGAACCACCTTGAAGAAGCTATCCATCAGGAAAGATTTTCCCCGACCGACACCACCCCAAAGGTATATCCCACGCGGCACATCAGGCCGATTGACCAAGCGCTTGAGCCGCGAAGAGCGTTGCTCCCGAAAACCGACCCATTCGTCATAAGCCTGCTGCAAGCGATCAACCGCTAACAGTTGCGATGGGTCAGATTGATAACCACGCTCTGCGAGCACGTGATCATAGTACTGACGAACATTCATCACTGCTGCGGCGCCATGTCAACGGTGATTTGCGATGGATAGTCGCTTGCCGTACCGGTCAGGGGGAATCCGAAACCTAGGGACACTCCAACACCGCTGTGGCCGCCGAAACCACCGCCGACACCCACGCCGACACGCGGCGTTCCGCTGGCATTCAGCCCACGACCAGCGCGGCTGCGGTGTATGACCTCAGAGGTCCGGTAGCCTACCTTATTGCACACAACCCGCAGATCACCATTCGGATCACCGACCGTGGCATGACCAGGCGTCTGCACTGTCCAGCTACCCGCATCGGTGGTGACTACGCAATCTGCACCCGTAAGCGGCTTATCCTGCGAAGTGGTCAGGATTTCGACGCGACCATCAAACGGTGGCGTCGTCGCGCAACCTGACGCCAGCAAAGCCATAAGCATCACGCTCCACCACTTCAGCCACGTCAGCCATGTCAGACCACCTGGATTGAGTCGCATGATCATCTGTCCTTTGCTGCGCCCGGCGATCAGAAATTCAGTGAGCGCTTGTCGACGGCCAGTGCCGCCTCTTTGGTAGCCTCGGACAATGAAGGGTGTGCATGGCAGATGCGTGCAATGTCTTCTGCAGAAGCACGAAACTCCATCGCTACGACTGCTTCGGAGATCAGCTCGGAGGCCATCGGCCCGACGATATGCACGCCCAGTATTTCATCGGTGCGCGCATCTGCTAAAAACTTCACCATCCCAGAGGTATCACCCAGCGCCCTTGCTCGCCCATTGGCCATGAACGGGAAAGTACCCGCGTTATAAGCGATACCTTCCGCTTTGAGTTGCTGCTCGGTCTTTCCCACCCAGGCAATCTCAGGCGATGTATAAATCACCCAGGGAATCGTATTAAAGTTCACGTGGCCATGCTTGCCAGCAATGCGCTCGGCGACAGCAACACCCTCTTCCTCAGCCTTGTGCGCGAGCATAGGTCCTCGCACTACATCACCTACGGCCCAAACATTGGGCAGATTACTGCGGCAGTGATCATCGACCGCGATGAATCCGCGCTCATCAAGCGCCAGACCCACCGCTTCCGGCTGGAGTCCGATGGTATTGGGCACGCGACCGATAGAGACAATTAGGCGATCGAATTGGACCTTGTGATCCTTGCCAGCGGCATCGGTGTAATGAACGCTGACCTCCTTGCCCGCCTTGATTTCACCAATTTTTACGCCGAGTTCAACGGTCAGTCCCTGTTTCGCAAACAACTTTTGCGCTTCGGCTGCAATTTGCTGATCTACCGCACCAAGGAAAGTCGGCAATGCCTCAAGTATCGTCACCTCTGCACCCAGACGGCGCCAGACACTACCCATCTCGAGACCAATCACACCGGCGCCAATGACGCCCAGCTTTTTGGGTACGGCATCAATTGCCAGCGCACCCGTATTGGAGAGAATTAGTTTTTCATCAAACGGTACCTGAGGCAATGCACGGGGGTTCGAGCCTGTGGCAACGATGATGTGCTTGCCCTTGACTGTCTCGGTAGTTTTGCCGGTGACTGAAATTTCATAACCATCAGCATCCGCTTTGACGAACGCGCCACGACCGTGAAAAAAAGTGACTTTGTTTTTCTTGAACAGATAAAGGATGCCGTCGTTGTTTTGTTTGACGACCGTATCCTTGCGTCCCAGCATTTGCGCCAGATTGAGCTTGAGACCTTTGACCTCGATACCGTGTTCGGCAAAGCCATGACCTGCATGCTCGAAATGCTCGGACGACTGCAGCAAAGCTTTCGACGGAATACAGCCAACGTTAGTGCAAGTACCACCCGGCGCCGGCCCACCCTTGTCGTTTTTCCATTCGTCGATGCAAGCGGTTGAGAGTCCCAATTGGGCAGCGCGAATGGCGGCTATGTAACCACCCGGGCCACCGCCAATGACGATGACATCAAAATTTTTCGACATGGCAGCCCCTTACAGATCGAGTAACAGACGGGACGGATCTTCGAGTACTTCTTTCATCGCCACCAAACCGAGCACCGCTTCACGGCCATCAATGAGTCGATGATCGTAAGACATTGCGAGATAATTTATTGGCCGAATGACGATCTGTCCGTTCTCGACCACCGCACGGTCCTTGGTCGCATGAACACCGAGGATCGCCGATTGCGGCGGGTTGATGATAGGCGTAGAGAGCATAGAGCCAAACACACCGCCATTCGAAATCGAGAAGGTACCGCCAGTCAGTTCATCCAGCGTGAGCTTGCCATCCTTAGCTTTCTGACCGAATTCGCCGATCTTCTTTTCTATTTCAGCGATGTTCATCTGATCGACATTGCGAAGAATAGGCACCACCAAACCACGCGGCGATCCGACCGCGATGCCGATATCAAAATAGCCGTGGTAGACCACATCATTGCCATCGATCGAGGCATTTAGTACGGGATATTTTTTGAGCGCGGCGACTGCAGCCTTGACGAAGAAGGACATGAAACCCATCTTCACGCCGTGCTCTTTTTCAAACTTGTCTTTGTACCTGTTCCGCAGGTCCATCACCGGCTGCATGTTGACCTCGTTAAAGGTCGTGAGGATGGCGTTGGTTGATTGCGAATCCAGAAGACGCTCTGCAATACGGGCACGCAAGCGGCTCATCGGCACGCGTTGCTCGGGTCGGTCACCGAGATCAATACCGGCCGGCGCAGGCACTGCCGGCAACGCAGCAGCGCGCGGAGCGGCGGCTGTTGGCGCTGGTGCAGTCTTGTTTTGCATGGCGTTGATCACATCACCCTTGGTGACACGTCCATCCTTGCCAGTCCCCGCGACGCTGTCAGCAGACATCTTGTTTTCTGCGAGCATGCGAGCGGCAGCAGGCATCGCAATCGTGCTGCTAGCTGCGGCAGCGCTGGCAGGCGTCGGCGCCGCGGCGGTATCGGTAGCTGCCACTGCTGGAGTGGCTGGCGCGCTGGCAGCGCCGGCAGCCGCGGTCGCTTCGGTGTCGATGCGAGCAATGATTTCACCCGCCACAACCGTACTGCCGTTTTCTTTGAGAATTTCGACAATCACGCCTTGCGCGGGTGCAGGCAATTCCAGCACCACTTTGTCGGTTTCGATATCAATCAGGTTTTCGTCGCGAGCCACGGCTTCGCCGACTTTCTTATGCCACTGAAGCAGCGTTGCTTCTGCAACGGATTCTGACAGCTGCGGTACAGGGACTTCAAGGATTGCCATAACACTCTCCGTTTCGGGTTGTTCTAACGGTGCACCGGCATACGTTGCACCATCGGGTCATTGTTTTATTTGGTCAGTACGAAGCCTTTGAGCTTCGAGAAAGCCGTATCAATCAGCGCCTTCTGCTGCGCATAGTGCTTGTCGTAGTAACCCACCGCGGGCGAAGCACTTGCTGGTCGTCCGGCGTAAGCCAGTTTCTGGCCGTCCGACAGATTTTCCATAATGTTGTGCTGTATCTGGAACCAAGCACCCTGATTCTGCGGTTCATCCTGCACCCACACCAACTCGCTAAAATTTGGATAAGACTTGAGCTCGGTCGAGAGTGCCTTGTGCGGGAAGGGGTACAACTGCTCGACGCGGATAATCGCGACGTCCGATGCACCGCGCTCCTTACGCGCATTGACGAGATCGAAATACACCTTGCCGGAGCAAGCCAGAACGCGTTTGACTTTCTTGCGATCGATGCTGTCATCAACCTCGCCCAACACAGTATGGAACGATCCTTTGACCAACTCAGAGAGCGGCGAGCCTGCATCCTTGTTACGCAGCAGCGACTTGGGCGTCATGATGACCAGCGGCTTGCGGAACAGACGAATCATCTGACGGCGCAGAAGGTGGAAAATCTGCGATGCGGTCGTCGGTTGCACGACCTGCATGTTGTTGTCCGCGCAAAGCTGCAAGAAACGCTCTAGACGTGCTGATGAGTGTTCGGGTCCTTGGCCTTCGTAACCATGTGGCAGCATCATCACGAGTCCGGAAGCACGACCCCATTTCACTTCGCCGGAGCTGATGAACTGGTCGATCACCACCTGAGCACCGTTTGCAAAATCGCCGAATTGCGCTTCCCAGATGGTGAGCGTATTGGGTTCTGCGGTCGAATAGCCATACTCGAAAGCGAGTACCGCTTCCTCTGACAGCACGGAGTCAATCACGAGGAAAGGCGCTTGCTGATGCGAGACGTGCTGCAGCGGTATGTAAGAACCGGCATCCCATTTCTCGCGGTTCTGATCATGCAGCACCGAATGGCGGTGAGTAAAAGTACCGCGACCGGCATCCTGTCCGGTAATGCGAACGGCATAGCCAGAAGACACCAGTGATGCAAAAGCCAGATGCTCGCCCATACCCCAGTCGAGATTGGCTTCACCACGGCCCATTGCTGCACGATCTGCCAGCACTTTTTCGACCAGCGGATGTACCTTGAAGCCATCAGGTACTTGGGTGATACGCTCGGACAGACGTTTAAGTTCAGCGGCCGGCACGGACGTATCCGCCGCATCGGTCCACTTGCGATTGAGGAAAGGCATCCAATCAACCGCGTATTTGTTCTTGAAATTGGAGATGACCGGATCGACCGAGCGACGTCCTGCATCCATCGCATCGCGGAAATCTTTGACCATGCTATCACCGCCATCGGTAGCAATCGTACCCTGTGTGGCGAGCTTGTCTGCATAGAGCTTGCGCGTGCCCGGATGCTGACCGATTTTCTTGTACATCAGCGGCTGTGTAAGCGCGGGCGTGTCCTGTTCGTTGTGACCGAGTTTGCGGAAGCAAACGATATCGACCACGATATCCTTCTGGAATTGCATACGGAAATCGAGTGCGATCTGCGTCGCAAACACAACCGCTTCCGGATCATCACCGTTCACATGCAGCACAGGTGCTTCGATCATCTTGACGACGTCAGAGCAATACAGGGTCGAGCGTGAATCACGCGGGTCCGAGGTCGTAAAACCAATCTGGTTGTTAATCACGATATGAACCGTGCCACCCGTACCGTAACCACGAGTCTGCGCCAGATTCAGCGTCTCCATCACAACGCCCTGCCCGGCAAACGCGGCATCGCCGTGCACCAAAATCGGCAAGACCTGCGCCCCCTTCTGATCACCCCGGCGGTCCATACGCGCCTTGACCGAGCCTTCGACGACAGGATTGACGATCTCGAGGTGCGAAGGATTGAATGCCAGCGACAAGTGCACTGGGCCACCGGGCGTAGAAATATCGCTTGAAAAGCCCTGGTGGTATTTCACGTCACCTGCAGGCAAATCATCGCCGTGTTTACCTTCGAATTCGGCAAACAAATCATGCGGCATTTTGCCCAGAATATTGACCAGCACATTCAGGCGACCGCGGTGCGCCATGCCAATCACAATCTCCTGAATGCCATTGCTGCCAGCGCGCTGAATGGTTTCGTCCAACGAGGCGATGAAACTCTCGCCACCCTCGAGCGAAAAACGCTTCTGGCCCACGTATTTGGTATGTAGATAGCGCTCAAGGCCCTCGGCTGCGGTCAGTCGGTCAAGAATATGAACCTTCTGCTCCCGCGTGAAATTGCCGGTAGCCCTACTTGATTCCAGTCGTTCCTGCATCCAGCGCTTCTGCGCGGGGTCGGTCATGTACTGAAATTCGGCGCCGATCGAGCGGCAGTAGGTATCACGCAGCGCTTGCAACAAGTCGCGCAGGGTGGCGGTGTCACCACCGAAATAGGTATTGCTGATGTTGAACACGATGTCCATGTCAGCATCAGAGAAGCCGTAGAACGCGGGCTCGAGTTCAGGAATGTTCGGACGCTCTTGGCGCTGCAGCGGGTCGAGATTGGCCCACTGGGTACCGAGGAAACGGTAGGCGGCGATCAGCTGGGTGACGGCAACCCGCTTGCGGCCCATTTCGGCATCGGCGGATGCGGTGACGGTCCGAATCGGACCTTGCTTCGCACGCTCGGCGAACGAGGCAACCACGCTGGCGTGAGGCACATCGGGACGGTCAGAGCCATCAACCGCGGGTACGTGCTGCATCGCGTCGAAATACGCGCGCCAGTTATCGGGTACTGCACCGGGATTAAGAAGGTAGGCCTCATACAGTTCTTCCACGTACGGGGCGTTACCTCCAAACAGATAAGAATTGGAGAAGTGTTGCTGCATCATCTTGCTCACCTTTTCCTCGCGCTTCGCGAGAGCTGGGGGTTAGAAAGTCCTGGCAAATCTGGTTACGCCAAATCACTGCTGGCCTGCTGGCACAGCATTGGCGTTGCCCTAGACTTCCGAAAGGACTCCCATGGAAGTCCACCTAACCATCCACATCACGGGCTTTCCGATCCGTGGATTGCACTACTAACAACGTGACGCCGAGAATAACACAGCGCTCCTTCTTTTCAACGTAAAAAAGGGCCCACACAGGGCCCTTTTTTATGACTCGGCAGTCAGGATCAGCGCTTCGCCAATGGCGCCACATCCCGCTGAGGCGAGCCCACAAACAGCTGGCGCGGACGACCGATTTTCTGTTCGGGATCGGAGATCATTTCGTTCCACTGAGCGATCCAGCCCACCGTGCGCGCCATCGCGAAAATACCGGTGAATAGCGACACCGGGATACCCAGCGCAGATTGCACGATGCCGGAGTAGAAGTCGACATTCGGATAGAGCTTGCGGGAAACGAAATATTCGTCTTCCAAAGCGACTTTTTCTAGGGCCATCGCCAGCTTGAATAGCGGATCGTTTTGCAAGCCTAGTTCGTTGAGCACTTCGTGACAGGTTTCACGCATGAGTTTGGCGCGCGGATCGTAGTTCTTGTAAACGCGATGACCAAAGCCCATCAGCTTGACGCCGGAATTCTTGTCTTTGACCTGCTTGACGAATTCACCGATCTTGTCGACCGAACCGATTTCCTTGAGCATGGTCAGTGCCGCTTCATTAGCGCCACCATGTGCAGGGCCCCAGAGGCAAGCAATGCCAGCGGCGATACACGCAAAAGGATTGGCACCTGACGAACCGGAGAGACGCACCGTTGAGGTCGACGCATTCTGCTCATGATCCGCATGCAGAATCAGGATGCGATCGAGCGCACGAACCAGCACGTCATTGATCTTGTAATCTTCAGCCGGTGTAGCGAACATCATGCGCATGAAGTTCGCGCTGTAGGAGAGATCATTACGCGGGTAAATAAAAGGCTGACCGATCGAATACTTGTAGGCCATGGCGACCAGCGTCGGCATTTTGGCGATCAGACGAATCGCCGAAACTTCGCGGTGATGTGGGTCGTTGATGTCGAGCGAGTCATGGTAGAACGAAGCCAGTGCGCCAACGGTACCGACCAAAACCGACATCGGGTGCGCATCACGACGAAAACCACGGAAGAAGAATTGCATCTGCTCGTGCACCATGGTGTGACTGGTCACGGTATCGACGAAGATTTTCTTCTGCGTTACGTTTGGCAGCTCGCCATTCAGCAGCAAAAAGCAGGTCTCCAGAAAATCGCAATTGACGGCCAGCTGTTCAATCGGATAACCGCGATACAGGAGTTCGCCCTTGTCACCGTCGATGTAGGTGATGGAAGAATTACAGGCTGCGGTCGACATGAAGCCCGGATCGTACGTAAATTTTCCACTTGCTCCGTAAAGCTTGCGGATATCGATGACATCTGGGCCAATCGAGCCCTTATAAATCGGAAATTCCAACGATGGCGAACCATCGGAGAAGGACAAGGTTGCTTTGGCTTCAGATTGGGTCATGGCTACACCTTCGATTCAAGAGAGATCGTATTAAATGAAAATTTGCGGGTCATCGGTCGATGGATCAGGCCTGCCTGAGTCGCGCCAATAGCGCATGCACGTGAGGCAGATCGAGTTCTGTTTCAGGCGGACTCTGACCCAAAAGCAAGCTCATCAAATCATTGTCCGGCAATGTCAGCAGCCGGGTCAGCGCATCGACTTCCTCATCCGAGAGGTTCTCTTCGTGCGCATCCAGAAAGCGCGTCAGTATCAGGTCATTTTCCAGCAAACCACGGCGGCTGCGCCATCGCAGCCTTGCACGTTTTGCCGGATCATCCTGATGCTTCGCAGCTTCCATCACACCGCGCGTCGCACCAGCAATTCTTTGATCTTGCCGATCGCTTTGTTCGGATTCAGACCCTTAGGGCAGACATCAACGCAGTTCATGATCGAGTGGCAGCGGAATAGTCGATAAGGATCTTCCAGGTTATCGAGTCGCTCACCCGTTGCTTCGTCGCGACTGTCAGCAATAAACCGGTAAGCCTGCAGCAACCCCGCCGGGCCCACGAACTTGTCCGGATTCCACCAGAACGATGGGCAGGAAGTCGAGCAGCATGCGCACAAAATGCATTCGTACAAACCGTCGAGCTCTTCGCGCTCTTCGGGCATCTGCAAACGCTCTTTTTCCGGTGGGATCGTCGTGTTGACCAGGAAAGGCTTGATCGAATGATACTGCTTGAAGAAATTCGTCATGTCGACGATTAAGTCGCGTATTACCGGAAGACCCGGCAGCGGACGCAGCACGATAGGCTGGGTCAACTCATTAAGATTGGTCGTACACGCCAGGCCGTTCTTACCATTGATGTTCATGGCATCAGAACCGCACACACCCTCGCGGCAGGAACGGCGCAGAGCCAACGAATCATCAACATCGGCCTTGATACGCTGAAGCGCATCCAAGAGCATCTTGTCCGTATCCTGCAGCGTGACCGTGAGGTCTTGCATGTAGGGCTTGGCATCCTTGTCCGGATCGTAGCGGTAGATCTGAAATTTGACTGTGCGTGTCATGGTATTTGAAGCCTTAGAAAGTACGAGCCTTGGGCTTGAAAGATTCAACGGTCAACGGCTGGGTGACCACGGGTTTGTAATCGAGGCGATTGCCTTCGGAGAACCACAGCGAGTGCTTCATCCAGTTCTCATCGTCACGCTTTTCGAAATCACGGTGCGCATGCGCGCCCCGAGATTCTTTGCGAGCAGCCGCCGATACGATAGTTGCTTTGGCTGTCTCGATCAGATTATCAAGCTCAAGTGCTTCAACCCGCGCGGTATTAAAGACCTTGGACTTATCCTTGAACGAGACCTGCTTGCGGCGCTCGTCGAGCTGCATAATTTCTTTCGAACCCTGCTCGAGCAATTCCTCCGTACGAAACACACCGCAGTAGTGCTGCATGGTCTTGCGGATATCTTCGGCCACGTCCTGCACCCGCTCCGAACCGGTTGAGGCTTCGAGATGAGCGAGGCGCGACAAGGCCAGATCGGCCCCATCCGCTGGCAGCGATTTGTGACTCTGTTCCTTGAGCTTGCTTGCAACGATGTGGTTGCCTGCTGCGCGACCGAATACCAATAAATCAAGCAGCGAATTAGTACCGAGGCGATTGGCGCCATGCACTGATACGCAAGCGCATTCACCGATCGCATACAAGCCGCGCACGATTTCCTGCTGGCCGTTTTTGGGCGCGACAACCTGACCGTGGATATTGGTCGGGATACCACCCATCTGATAGTGAATCGTCGGCACGACGGGAATCGGCTCTTTGGTCGCATCCACGTTAGCGAACTTGTGGCCAATTTCAAGGATGGAGGGCAAACGCTTGCGGATGGTGTCCGCGCCAATATGGCGCAAGTCGAGCAGCACGTAATCTTTCTTCGGTCCGCAGCCACGTCCTTCTTTGATCTCCTGATCCATCGAACGGGAAACGAAATCGCGCGGTGCGAGGTCCTTAAGCGTCGGCGCATAGCGCTCCATGAAACGCTCACCTTCGCTGTTGATCAGGATACCGCCTTCGCCACGCACACCTTCGGTAATCAGCACACCTGCACCAGCCACACCGGTGGGGTGAAACTGCCAGAACTCCATATCTTCCAGAGGCAGACCGGCACGCGCCGCCATACCCATACCATCGCCGGTGTTAATGAATGCGTTGGTCGATGCCGCCCAGATGCGGCCGGCACCACCGGTGGCGAATACGGTGGTTTTTGCTTCGAGCACCATGACCTCGCCGGTTTCCATCTCCATCGCGACGACGCCAATGACATCACCTTCGGCATCGCGCACCAGATCAATCGCCATCCACTCAACAAAGAAATGCGTCTTTGCACGCACATTGCGCTGATAAAGCGTATGCAGCATCGCATGCCCGGTGCGGTCAGCTGCAGCGCAAGCGCGCTGCACCGGCTTTTCACCGAAATTAGCGGTATGCCCACCGAAAGGCCGCTGATAAATCGTGCCATCAGGATTACGGTCGAAAGGCATGCCAAAGTGCTCTAGCTCATACACGACTTTGGGCGCTTCACGGCACATAAACTCGATCGCATCTTGGTCACCGAGATAATCGCTGCCCTTGATCGTGTCAAACATGTGCCAGTACCAACTGTCTTCGGACATGTTGCCCAAAGAAGCGCCGATACCGCCCTGCGCTGCTACCGTATGGGAGCGCGTCGGGAACACTTTAGAGAGCACGGCAACATTGAGACCGGCTTCGGCGAGTTGCAGCGACGCGCGCATACCAGAACCGCCTGCACCGATGATAACGGCATCGAAACGACGCGAAGGAATGCTGGATTTGATGGATGCCACGATTACACTCTCCAAAGAATCTGAACGGTCCAGCCGGCACATCCCACCAGCCAGAGTATCGTCAATGCCTGCAGCAGAAGTCGAATAGCGACCGGCTTCACATAGTCCATCCAGATATCTCGCATACCAACCCAGACGTGGTAATACAAGGAAAGGAAGGTCACAAATGCAAGTATCTTGAACCACTGTTGTGCGTACAGTCCGGCCCATCCTTCATAACTGAAGTCGGAAGCGCCAAAGAAAAGCACCAGCAGAACTACCGTGAAAACCGCCATGACAATCGCGGTGATACGTTGGGACAGCCAGTCTCTCAAGCCATAGTGCGCGCCAACGACAAGGCGCTTTGGTCCGATATTATTGTTTGCCATATCAGAATGCTCCGAACAGTTTGAGTGCAACCAGGAGCGTCAGCGGCACGCTCACCAAGAACACCATGTGGGCAGATTTGCGAGCTTCCTCTTTCGACAGACCGATGTGCGCATCCATGATCAGATGGCGTATGCCACCGCAAAAATGATGCAGATAACCCCAACTCACTGCAAGAATCAGCAGCTTCACGAACCAATGACTCGTAAAGCCCTTGAGGGAATCGAAGGAAATTTCGGATGTGATGCTGAGGTCGAACAGGTAAAGGATAAAAGGCAGCAGAAGAAACATCATCGCGCCGCTGACACGATGCAAAATCGACACCACACCCGCAGCGGGCAAACGATAACGAATGATCTGCAAGACGTGAATATTCGTGAAACGTCTCGGCGTGCTTGATTCAGACATGTGCTTCTTCTCCAACGGTTTTCTGTGTCCAGTCCGACAATAATCGGGATTCTATCTTCAAGTACAAAACGAACTGCGGTTCAAACGGTGCATTTTGTTTGAATTATTGACAACAATCGGTTCAGCTTAGCTCATTATGATAATGGTGCTGGTCGGTGATGTAGATCGCACGACGCAACTCCACGGGTCTGTCGCCATAGGTAAAGGCAACGCGCTCAACACTGAGCAAGGGAGTCCCCGGCACCACCCCCAACAACTCGACCGTGCCAGCGTCTGCCGCGACGGCTTTGAGCTTTTCCGAGGCGCGCACCATGGGGGTGCCAAATTCGGTCTCAAATAAGCCGTACATCGGGCCTTTGTATTCGGCCAAGCGCTCCGCCGTCAGGCCCTTAAATATCACACCGGGCAGCCAGATTTCTTCGAGAATCGTGGGTACGCCCTCAAAGTACTGCAGACGGCGGATGAAAACCACCGAGTCGCCGGATTTGATATCGAGCACCCGCGCCACTTCGGCAGGCGCCCTAAGACGCTTGACTTCGAAAATCCGGTTTTCGGGCTGATGCGCCTCGCCCGCATCGGGCATAAGGCGCAAAAAACGGAACTGAGCCCGGGCCTCATGATGGGTCGCCACGAAGGTACCCTTACCTTGACGGCGCACCACCAGATTCTCTGCCGAGAGCTCATCAATCGCTTTGCGAACCGTGCCCTGACTCACTTTGTAGCGGAATGCGAGCTCGACTTCGCTTGGAATGAGCTCCCCGGGCTTCCACTCGCCGGATTGCAGGCTCTGCGTAATCAGCGCCTTGATCTGCTGGTAAAGCGGACTGAATGTAGGCGATGCAACGCTGGGGCTACCAGTGCCGACGACTGAGCCGGGTACAGCGGCCGGGGAAAGGGTTTGATTCATAGTGGGCAATTTCACCACAGATAAGTATTTAGCGTCCAGAACATTGTAACGTAATATGTCTTATATAAGATATAAGATCTGCATTGACAGAGTAAACACCTACGCCTAAACTCGCGAGCAAAGTTTCTCTTGCATCAATTCAGCAGCAACGCTGCGCCCTTCCTTATCATTTCGACCACATTGGAGATTGAACATGGCTAAAGCCCCCATGCGCGTTGCCGTCACTGGCGCAGCTGGACAGATCGGTTACTCACTTTTGTTCCGCATTGCGAACGGCGACATGCTCGGCAAGGACCAGCCGGTCATCCTCCAATTGCTGGAGATTGCGGACGAGAAGGCACAGAAAGCGCTCAAGGGCGTCATGATGGAAGTCGACGACTGCGCCTTCCCGCTGCTCGCTGGCATGACCGCTCACTCGGATCCGATGACCGCCTTCAAAGACGCCGACGTCGCCCTGCTCGTCGGCGCTCGCCCCCGCGGCCCCGGCATGGAACGCAAAGACCTGCTGGAAGCAAATGCACAGATCTTCACCGTGCAAGGCAAAGCACTGGATGCTGTCGCCTCTCGCCATGTAAAGGTGCTGGTGGTTGGCAATCCTGCCAACACCAACGCGTACATCGCAATGAAATCAGCCCCCAGCCTCCCTGCAAAAAACTTCACCGCAATGCTGCGTCTGGATCACAACCGCGCGTTGTCACAGATCGCTACAAAAACCGGCAAGCCGGTTGCCTCCATCGAGAAGCTGTGCGTCTGGGGCAATCACTCGCCAACGATGTATGCGGACTACCGCTTCGCGACCATCGATGGTCAATCGGTGAAGCAAATGATCAATGACGATGCATGGAACAAAGACGTTTTCCTGCCAACCGTCGGCAAGCGCGGCGCTGCAATCATTGATGCGCGCGGTCTCTCATCTGCTGCCTCAGCTGCCAACGCAGCCATTGACCACGTTCGCGACTGGGTATTGGGTACGCATGGCAAATGGACCACGATGGGCATTCCTTCCGATGGCTCGTATGGCATTCCCAAAGATGTGATGTTCGGCTTCCCGGTCACGACAGAAAACGGCGAATACAAAATCGTTGAAGGCCTTGAGATCGACGCATTCTCGAAAGAGCGCATAGACATCACACTCAAGGAACTCACTGAAGAGCGTGAAGGCGTCAAACATCTATTGCCATAAGTTGTAACGAGCGGCGGTCGCATCAAAGCATGCACCGCCCGCTTCTGTTGGATATCACTCCTCTCTCTCTATGCATCCTTCCGACGATCTGTTTCAGGGAAAGCATGTGCCGGCACCACGACCGGTCTGCGATCACTATGCGGGGTCGGATAAAGAAACGCGGCACACTCGACGCGCGCGACGCACGCGCAAGCCGCTGACCCTGGGTCTGCCCATGCCGGTACGGATCAAAATACATGCTGCATCGCACGAAATCCGGCGCACGCCGGCGCGCGGCGAGGTGGCCTGCCTAGGTCTATGGATTATGGATTCTGCGTCCGCTCACTGCAGCGCCATTCACAATGCAGCGGTACAAAGCCCAGACGCACTCCGACACTCGGGGCCCCCGCATGGCAAAATGAAAATTGCTGCGGCCTGTCATGCGCCTGCCAGAATCGCGTCGCATAATGGGCGTACTAATATCCATGATCCGTTGGCGGTTGCTATCGACGCGATCAAGGCTGCTGAATCAAGACCGAGTCAGCGCAAATCAACACTGCATGACCGCGCCGGCTACCGCTATGACGGAGCGGTTCTGCAAAGAGCAAAACGAAGTTGGCAGCCAATGCCGGAAGCGGCGGGTGCCCTAATGTAGTTAAACCATGGTCCCGGGAGGTGTCATGCGAAGCTCAATCCTTAATGCAGTGATTGTTTTGCTGAGTCTGATGACATCCGCTGGTGCGATGGCTGTGGAAATGACCTGCGAAGCCGGCAAGCGCATGGCAGTTTTCGGAGATCAGAATACTGACAATATGATTGAGTTGCATTGGGATGGCGATGCCTACCAGATGCAACGAGTTCCAACGACAACGGGCGCAAATCGCTTCGAACATCGTGTTAGTGGCCTCGTCTGGATCAGCATACCGGCCAAGGCAATGCTGTTAGACCGCAAGCTAGGTGCCGCGGTCGCGAATGAATGCCGTACGGGCGCCATGCAAAGACAGAGACGTTAGCAGGGAGTGACATTGAACCATGTTCCTCTCGGCTGAATTGAAGCAGATTTTTTGGTTTAAATAGGAGAGAACATGTCGCACAACACGCTTGATACGCTCAGGGAATTCAAATTTTCTGGCAGCAAAAAAGCCCAGCTCTATTCACTGCCCGCCTTGCAGAAATCTTTGGGAAAGAATATCGATCGACTGCCCGTATCGATACGCATCGTGCTCGAATCAGTACTGCGTAACTGCGACGGCAAAAAGGTCACCGAAGCACATGTACGTCAGCTCGCCAATTGGAAGCCCAATGCAGCGCGTACCGATGAAATCCCCTTCGTGGTCGCCCGCGTCGTGCTGCAGGACTTTACCGGCGTTCCCTTGCTCGCCGACCTCGCTGCCATGCGTGGTGTTGCAGAGAAAATGGGTAAGAACCCAAAAAACATCGAGCCGCTCGTTCCCGTTGATCTGGTCGTCGATCACTCGGTGCAGATCGATCATTTCCGCGAAAAGAACGCGCTTGATTTGAACATGAAGCTGGAATTCCAGCGCAATAATGAACGCTACCAGTTCATGAAATGGGGCATGCAAGCGTTTGATACGTTTGGCGTGGTCCCTCCCGGTTTCGGTATTGTTCACCAGGTCAATCTAGAGTATCTGGCACGCGGTGTTCACCATCGTGATGGTGTGTACTATCCCGATACACTGGTCGGCACAGACTCGCACACCACGATGATCAATGGCATTGGCGTCGTTGGCTGGGGCGTAGGCGGCATCGAAGCCGAAGCCGGCATGCTCGGTCAACCGGTTTACTTCCTCACGCCGGATGTCGTTGGCGTTAACCTCACTGGCGTATTGCGCGAAGGCGTGACGGCGACCGATCTGGTACTGACGATCACCGAAATGCTGCGCAAAGAAAAAGTCGTCGGCAAATTTGTCGAATTCTTTGGTGAAGGTACTGCATCCCTGTCCCTGACAGACCGTGCAACAATCGCGAACATGGCGCCAGAGTACGGCGCGACCATGGGTTTCTTCCCCGTAGACGAAGCAACCATCGATTACTTCCATGGCACCGGCCGCACCAAGGCAGAAATCGATGCCTTCGAAGCCTATTTCAAAGCACAAAACCTGTTCGGCATTCCGAAAGCTGGCGATATCGACTACAGCAAAGTGGTCAAGCTCGATCTGACATCGGTCGCACCTTCACTCGCAGGCCCCAAGCGTCCGCAGGACCGTATCGAAATCGGCCATGTGAAATCAACCTTCCGTGATCTGTTCGCCAAGCCCGTCGCTGACAATGGCTTCAACAAAAAAGCTGATGATCTCGACGCCGAGTACACCAACGCAGACGGCGTACATCTCAAAAACGGTGACGTGCTAATCGCAGCAATCACCTCCTGCACCAACACCTCCAACCCGAGCGTGTTGCTGGCTGCCGGCCTGCTCGCCAAAAAAGCAGTCGCTGCCGGTCTGACTGTGGCACCGCATATCAAGACATCACTCGCGCCTGGGTCGCGTGTCGTCACCAAGTATCTGGAGTCAGCAGGATTACTCTCCGACCTCGAGACACTCGGCTTTGGCGTGACTGCCTATGGCTGCACGACCTGTATCGGCAATGCAGGCGACCTGACACCGGCAATGAACGAAGCGATCGTGAAAAACGACGTGGTCGCGGCTGCGGTGTTGTCGGGTAACCGTAACTTCGAAGCACGTATTCACCCTAACATTCGCGCCAACTTCCTCGCATCGCCACCTTTAGTGGTCGCTTACGCCATCGCGGGCAATGTCACGATTGATCTGATGACTGAGCCACTGGGCAAAGGCAAAAACGGCCGTGATATTTACATCGGCGACATCTGGCCCACGAGCGCGGAAATCAACAAGCTCATGAAGCATGCGATGAACGCAAAAACCTTCAAAGACAATTACGCTGACGTCAAAGGCGCACCCGGCAAGCTGTGGGAAGACATTCGTGGCGTTGCCAGCGGCGAAGTCTACAACTGGCCTAAATCCACGTACATCGCCGAGCCACCGTTCTTCGGTGACTTCGAGATGCAACCCAAGGCTGCCGCTACCCGCATCACTGGTGCACGCGCGTTGGGCGTGTTCGGTGACTCGATTACCACCGACCACATTTCGCCCGCTGGTTCCATCAAGGAATCCAGCCCGGCCGGTAAATGGCTGCTCGCGAATGGCGTCCTCAAAGCCGACTTCAACTCCTATGGCTCACGACGCGGCAATCATGAAATTATGATGCGCGGTACCTTCGCCAATGTCCGTATCAAGAACCTGATGATTCCAGCACAGCCAGATGGCTCGCGCGTCGAAGGCGGCCTCACGATTCATCAGCCCACTGGTCAGGAAATGTCGATCTACGATGCCGCAATGAAGTACGTCGCTGACGATGTACCAACCATGATCTTCGCAGGCGAAGAATATGGCACCGGTTCATCGCGCGACTGGGCTGCCAAAGGCACGCAACTGCTCGGCGTTAAAGTCGTGGTTGCGCGGTCATTCGAGCGCATCCATCGCTCGAATCTGGTCGGCATGGGCGTACTGCCGCTGCAATTCATCGGTAGCGACAGCGTCTCATCGCTCGGCATTACCGGCAACGAGAGCTTCGACCTGCTGGGTCTGGAAAATGACATCAAGCCTCAACAGGAAGTCACGCTCGTGATCCACCGTGCAAATGGTCAGAGCCAGCAAGTCAAGTTGCTACTGCGTATTGATACCCCAATCGAAGTGGATTACTACCACCATGGTGGCATCCTGCCCTTCGTGCTGCGTCAGTTGCTCGCTGCCTGATAGTCGAACCGTCAGCCGGCGCCTGATAGCCGGCTGAGGTCTTAAATGCTGGAAACCAAAAATATTCGGAGACACTTATGTGGAAAATTCTCGTCGCGTTCATCATTTTTGCCGCGATTTCACTGTTCGTACTTTTCAAATCCGACGGCAGCATTAGCATGCAAGGCGAAGCCGCCGGCCATGATGCGACGCAAGCACATGAAGAAAACAAACCAGCCGCTGAGGCACCCGCCGCTGATAAAGCGCCTACCGCAGCACCTGCCGCAGCACCTGCTGCTTCAACAGAGCCCGAGAAGAAGTAAAGTTTTCGGGTTTATCGACAGATTTACCAGCGCGGCTTGTCCGCGCTTTTTGTTTGGAACATCTCGAACATCTCGAACATCAACAGCCTTACCGGGTGACTTCCATTAGAATCGGACTTTCAACTCATAACCAGTCTGTCCCCGAATGCGCCGCCTGCAAACCACCCCTACCCGAAAATTTTCTGCCGACAGTCAGCGTCTGGCCTCACTAGCGCAATCCATTGCGCGTGCCTATAGTCGACTCGAAGAGCGCGGCTGGGGAGAACGTTTGGATCAGGCTTTAAAAAAATTACTGGCAGGCAATCAACAGCAAGCTATCGACAGCGCGCTTGACCATTTGTTTCATACTGATCTCGACGCCTACGACGTCCTACTCGATGCCATTGAAGCGGTCAGTTCAAGCTGCCGTCTTGATCACGATGGAAAAACTTATGACGCCCTGCTGTTAGCGGTACCCATACTTGCATGGACGCGTTTTTCGATTGCATCGGGTCACATTGCAGCAACAACACTGCAAACCATCGCAGCTCATCTGCATGGCCATATTCTTGCGACCGGGACTCGGACTGCCATTGCACCGGCACTGTATTCGATCGATCAATTACCACGCACCTATTGCGAGACTTATCAGCTAGCGCAGCGCATGAGCGAGGCCGCACTGACGGGCAAATCTGCCGATGCACCCAACGCATTGCCAGAGACGGCGGCATTTCTGGCGGACACACGCTATCTGTTGCTGGTCGTGACTGCAGAGGAAGGACAGCCCTTGCTGCGCTGGCAGGAGGAAGAAGCCGGTTCCAGCTTACAGTCCAGCAGCAGCGCAGCACTGACGCAATGGCAAACACAGGCAGGTCCCAATCTGCAGAATCTGCTGCCGGGCTGCGGTATCGAACTGTTACTGCCAGGTGCATACTACGTCGCGTGTCGCGAAGCCGACAAGGCCATCCGCCCCATCTCATTACGCGCTGCGGTCAACTACCTGACCACAGCACTCGCCACGGAACCAGGACAACTCGAGGTCATCATTGCCGGCTTTGGCGATGAAGCCAATGGCATGCGCGTCGATGAGCTCAGGATCAGTTTTGGGGTCGTCGACAACTCGGATGTTTACTACGGCGTGGTGTGGCCACTGTATGACGACGAAAGTGCGGAGGACTATCTAGCCACGATCAGCACGCGCCGGCTCGGCATACAGACACCCCAGTCACCGACACAGCAAATCATCGCTGTACTAAGAGAAGCTGGGGTCACGCGCATACAGCAAGTCGATACCGTTTTCCCGCCAGAGTTTTGCGATGACTGCGGCTCGCCGTTGTTTTGCGATTCGGCCGAGGACATCGTGCATGCCGAAATGCCTGAGGAGTCCGCACAAAATCATGGCCATCTACATTGATGTGTCTAGACGCGCTGCATCCGCGCAGGCCGGCTCTGATATAATCCGCGGTTCGTCGGGGCGTGGCGCAGCCTGGTAGCGCACTTGCATGGGGTGCAAGGGGTCGCGAGTTCGAATCCCGCCGCCCCGACCATTAGAATCAAGTACTTAAGCCAATCTTCGGATTGGCTTTTTTGCTTTCTGGGGCCAGATCACGAAAAAGTGCCCAACAAAGTGCCCAACAAATTCGCAAGCTTGAGCAATGATACTCAGCGCTGGTAAGAGCAACCGCAAATCTTCTCGCGCCTCCGAGACTAAACCGCCTAACTGGACTAAGGCCACTAAAATTGCTGATAAGGTCTCAATCTGTTACCTGGCGCCATGCAATGCGGTTGAGGGAGTTAGAAGCTTTTTTACTGGTGTGCTAGTAAATTCCGCATCACTAACTTTATACCGTCGCGATACATCGCTTTTTTAGTGACCGTGGATTCGAATCCTTGTTGGAGATCCTAGGGCAGGAGACCGATTATGGTGGGCCCGCTGAAGTATGGCTGCCTCAGCAGGCCACCTACGATCTCTGACCTGCTTCCCTGTGTAGCAGAATCAGCGGCATGAATCGTTTGCGGAAACGTCCTTTCGGTTCTTCCGTACCGAGGTTCAAGGAAAGGAGCTCTTCTCGGAACTTAGCCGCCGATGGCGAATGACCAGCGGCCAGCGAAATCTCGACACCCAGTGCAAGGATTACAGCCCAGTCCATTTGGCTGCCGACATCATCGGCATCTAGCAGAGCCCGAAAGGTTGCGGAGGCTTGTGAGTGAATATCTTGGGCTCGATCCAAGTTGCCCAAAGCAAGTTCTGCGCGCACCAAACTCGCTTGACCCACGGCCACGTTGCGCCGCTTTGTGGGGTCTTCATAATCGCTATCTAGTACATTCTGCGCGAGCTTAAGGTACTCGCTGAAGGCCTCGCGCGCGGCCTCGAAGTCTGCAATCGCCTCTAGGACACTGCCGATCTGGTTGTAGCAAGACGATAGTTCATCATCCGCCTCGGAGGGGTTCTCGGATCGAGATGCCATCGCCAGACGGAATTCCAGTTCTCGCTGCCAACACAGTGCGGCCTCCGACAACTGGCCCAACTGTTCAAGTAGGTCTCCTAGGTGGTAAAGCATTTCAGCTTTATCGAAATCATTAACCTCATCCGAAAACTCAATAATGGCGATAGATTTTCGAAAGGCTTCAAGCGCACCTTCCAAGTTGCCCTGCTTCCTGAGCACTTGACCAACTCGGTTCTGTGCAATCGCAAACTCTCGCTGCGCCTTTGCGCTCTCGGGCTCTTGAATTGCAAGCTGTTTGTTGAGATCTAAACTCCTGTTAAAAGCATCAAGAGCTGTTAAAAGATCTCCTCGAGCTTGTGCCTCCGCACCCAAGCTATGCAATGCAATGCTCAGCTCTCGTAGATATCGTGAATGTTGAGGATTGTTATCTTTTAACTTTTTTAAGATGGCAATTCCTTTATTAAAATATTTTTTATAATTTTCAAAATCGGTATTAGATTTAGAGATTACGGCGCCGAGTTTTATGTATGCGTCTGCCAAGTCTAGGTCTAGTTGTTCGAAGCCAAGATTCTTAGAAGCGGCCAACTCACGTATTGATACAGCTCGACTCAGAAGCTCCTTAGCCTCGATATAGGAACGTTTATCCTTTAAATGCAACGCAAGATTTTCTAGCTTGGTGGCCGTATCTGGATGGCGAGAACCTAAGATTTCTTCCGTGATAGCAAGTGCTTCTCTATGTAGCGATTCAACCTCTTCGTCACCTTCTGATTCCTCAAGGAGAAGGGCAATATGCGATAAAACAAGTGCAGTATCAGTGTGTTTTCTACCATGCACTTTTTCACATATTGATAGGGCACGGCGGAATCCCAGCTCTGACTCCAAAAACTCTCCCTTTTTTTTCATGAGACTAGAGAGATTAATCAATCCCCGCACGATTACCCGATGAAATTCTCCATGCACCAACAGTTCATTTTCAAGAGCCTTTCTCAAAAAGATCTCCGCCTGAGCAAGATCTCCTTTCTCTTGTAGTAGAAGGGCGATGTTGTTCAAGGATGTGCTCACATGCGAATGAAGTGGACCAAGACTGCTTTCAACAATTTTTAATGATCGCTGTAGTAAATTGAGTGATCTATCAAAATCGCCTAAATCCATAAAAATCAGGGCGAGATTATTAATGCTCGAGGCTGTTATAGGATGCTCGGCGCCAATCGACCGCTGGCGCAACAACAAACTCTTTGTCTGAAAATGCAATGCACCTTCGAAATCAGCTTTTGCTCTAAGTAACTCTGCAAGATTATTGAAACTTACTGCGATATCCGGATGTTGGGCGCCTAGTACTATTTCGCGAATCGCTACAGCCCAGCGCAACATTCCTTCCGCCTCGTCATATTTACCCTGATCGGTTAGTACATGCGCAAGATCATTCAAGCATCGCGCAGTTCTTGAATCTTGTTCCCCAAAGTTCTTGAGGTAAAAATTGAGTGCGCTACGAAGCAGCGATTCTGATTTTTTATTGTTTCCTGTTTCGCGCAATACCTCAGCCCAATCGCATGCGCGAGTCACGGCAACTTCACTGTTAGCGCCGTGAATCTCCACAGAAACCTTTAGAGCCCTTTCCGCTAGCCCTTCGATAAACGAACTCCTAAAACCTCTTCCACTTTCTCTTAAAAAATTGACCAATTGGCTAGCAACATCTCCCGAACGGCTACCCGCTAACTTCCAACGCTTCCATGCGCTTCTTAGTTTGTCCTCAATTAGCGTCTTGCCTTGTACATGCTCTAGCGACAACCAATAACCGATATGCTCCTCAGTTGATCTAAAATTGTGCATAGTCTCGAAACCTTCAAGACTTGTTAACCACCGCTGCATCGCTCGCCAAGCCCGGCATTGGGTTAGCTGGAAAGGAACCTCCTCCGCCATGCGCGCTTGATTTGACTGATGTACAAAGTACCTAGCAAGAGATCGGCGTAGGCGTTGCCGAGAGTAATCGGAATGCAGGAGTCGTTCTTCAACAGCAAGTCGAATAAACTGATGTGCGAATGTGATCTTCCCGTTGGCCTCTAGGAGCGCTTCGCCCAGCGCAGTTCGTATGGGCGCCCATGTAGCGAGCTTCAGACCGGCAATGCCTAAGATCTCCTTTTCAGTGAGCCCTGCCCTTGAAGCCCAGATCGAAGTGAGTGCGGCCCTCACCGCCCTCTCGCCACAATCGCCCTCCACCCGCTCGATCACCTTCTCGAAGAGATCATCAATCGTCTTGCTACCCAGGTAGTGCGCGAGCCGCTCGGTAAGTTGTTCATGTACCCCGAATAGACGTAATTCCTCCGCGAGGGTCCGGGTGAACAGCGGGTTGCCTGACAGCGGGTGAGACATAACCTCTGCCGTGAGGTTCTTGGACAGCGTCTTGTTGAAACGAGCTAGGTAGGTGGTCAGCAACGTCCTCCGCTCTGGCTTTGTCAAGGGCTTGACGATGATGACCTTCCAGCGCGGGCTATGGCCTTCCAGACCCTCCGCTTTGGTCTTGAGTGCCTGCAGCACCGGCCCAGTCAAGCACGAGACGACGAAGTGCACGCCCTGCGGCAGGAAAGCCGGCCACCAGCGCAGGTCTAGCTGGTCGGTCAGGTTGTTGAGTGCGTCGAGCACAAAAACGAACCGCGTCTTGCGCTTGCGTGCCCAAGCGCTGGACGTGGCTAGCCAAACCGGCAAACTGTCCATTAGCTTTTGTGGGTCTGACTCAATCTCTTCGCCGCTGTTTGTCTGCCGCTTGATGAATTCTATGAGCCTGCGCACCAGCGCGTGCGGGTCAGCCGAGTTGGCGCTTGCCCCCAAATAGTGTTCGTGGACGGGATACTTGGGGTGTCGCTTGCGGTAACTCTCGAAGAAATTAGCCAGCAGTGCGCTCTTGCCGCCGCCTGAAACACCCTCGACGACGATGCGCTGCGCGCCGGACTCGAGAGCCGCTGTCAACTGAGCTTGGTAGCGCTCGCCACCCAGATACAGACGCCTGCGCGGTGAAGCGTAGGCCTCGTGGCGCATGGACTCGCGCTCTAGGGCATCGGGCACGGAGGAGGCCGGGAACTCGGCGTCCAGCAGCTCCCACAGGTCGCGCTCCAGCCGCTTGGCTAGGGCCCCAGGGTCTCGGTAGGCGACTATGGAGTAGCCGCTGGCCTTGATGCGGCCTTTGAGGCTCTGCTGGCGTTCTCTTTCATCAGGCGAGGACGGTACGAACTCACCACCCTTGGACTTGGCATACTTGGAAGAGCGGAAGTAGAAAAAAGCCCGTCCTTTCATACGCCGTTTGTTGAGCACGCCGTGCAGGATCTCCAGCTCGGTCACGCTCTTGCCACCCTGGTGCTTATTCAGCCACGGCTGGCGCTCGATAAGGTCAGGCGCAAAGCCCTCTGCCGGTGGAATCCAGCCGTAGCGCTCACCCAGCATGCCGATGAAATAAGGCCTTGCGCGATCGATCTCAGCAAGGCAAATGGGCAGCACTTCGCCGCGCTCGGCCTGGTCCACCGTGATGCCCCAGCGTAGATCCAAGTCGACCAGTTCGATGAATCGGTCCTTTAGGCGCGCGCGCAGGGCAGGAAAGACCCGCCGCACCAGCAAGTCCCGCTCCTCACCAAAGTCGCGAAAGGTGCTGGAAATGAAGATACGGATGGTACGAGACATGGAAACCCTGAGTGCACAACCTTAACTAACAAGAGCCCAATGACGATGATCTAGGTTAAGTGACGCATCCAGTCGGGACATTAAATCGACTAAATTTATAAAAAATCTGATTGAATAAATTCGCTCGAATCGGAGTTTGGTACAGCATTTGCTAAACGGTTAGCCTGACGTTCAAGCGTTTTTTCGAACAAAGTCCGAATGTCCCTCGCATTACCAAAATTATTACCTTTTGTGTCCACCATAGTCTCAACAACATGATTCAGCGTTTGCCGAGTCGCATCCTCGATTCGCATACCGTAATCAGCGCATAAACCATCAAAAATGTTAATCAATTCAGCGGTCGAGTAATCTTCAAAACTCAATGTTCGGGTGAATCGAGAACTCAATCCTGGATTTGAATTCATGAAATCTCGCATCTGATTGTTATAACCCGCTACAATAACCGCCAAACGATCACGCTTATCTTCCATTTCTTTTAGAATTGTATCAATAGCCTCAATGCCAAAGTCGCCTACGTTGCCCCCCTCTCTTGACAAAGAGTAGGCTTCATCAATGAATAAGACCCCGTCAAGTGCTCTGTTAATCACATCCCGTGTGCGTATGGCAGTTTGCCCTACGTATCCCGCCACAAGATCGGATCGACTGACTTCGACTAAATGACCCTTCCTCAAAAGTCCAAGGCTTAAATATATCTTTCCGACAAGCCGAGCAACAGTTGTCTTCCCAGTGCCAGGATTACCAATAAAAATCATGTGCAGTGAGGTCGGCAAAACCTTAGCATTAGAAGCTATTCTCAGGTTATTAGCGCGCGCCAAGTTCGCGATTTTCTTTATCTCACTTTTAACTGAATCTAGGCCAACAAGTCTGTCAAGTTCATTGAGCACCTGACTGAAATTGGGAGGCGCATCCGGAGTGTCGACTGGCACATCATCAGCAAGTACAACACGCAGATCACCGTCTGCATTTCTCGCCAACCGCAAAGCCTGTTTTTCAATTAACCGATCAAAAAAGTTCCTGACCCACCGACCATTTCCAAAACCTTCTCCACGCATCTTCCATGCATGATCGAATTCAATCCGAATTTTTTTTAGAGCTGAATCAGTCACTTTGAATTGCATATCAGCACAAAGATTCATAAATATATTTATCAATTCTTCAACTGAATAATCTTCAAAATCAATATATCGCGTGAATCGTGATTCAAGACCGGGATTAGAATTGATAAACTGGCGCATCGGACTACTATACCCCGCGACAATCACGGAAATTCTGTCGCGATGATCCTCCATTGATTTGAGGAGCGTATCAATGGCTTCCTGCCCAAAGTCTTTACCTCCGCCGCCAACTTGAACAAGCGTATACGCCTCATCGATAAAAAGTACGCCATCCATTGCATCTTTAATCACGCTCTGTGTCTGAGTAGCTGTTTGACCAATATAACCTGCAACCAGATCAGCTCTACCAACCTCAACGAGATGTCCTTTTTTAAGAAGACCAAGTTCCGCATAGATGCGTCCTATCAAACGAGCTACTGTTGTCTTGCCTGTACCTGGATTTCCAGTAAACACAAGATGCAATGAAACATTTTGTAACTTCATCCCCGCTTCCCTGCGCCGCTTCTGGACAGACACAAAATCAACCAATTTCCCTATCTCAGATTTAACACTGGAGAGACCTATCATTTTCTCTAGATCACTCATCGATGCCCATTTATGTGAAGCTTGTACTGCGATATCTCCCTGAGTCTTAGTTTCACTCGCGAAAGGCAACACAAAGTCAGGCACTACAAATTTATCGTTCAGATTAGGGACATTTTCAGAAGGGGAAAATTCTTTCGCAGAAGGAGAGGCATAATAAGGCAACGTCACAGTTTCATTCTGATCTGGGATATCTTCCATGAAGAAATCTGAATCGGACTCGGGCTCAACTTCTGTATACTTGACTTCACCTTCCTCAAAAATCTCTACAGTTGATTGCGAGTTATGAAACCCTTGAAATTCACAGGCAGCGAAAATCGCCTTGGCACGCCCGCCAATTTTCATCATGGGCTTACCCAGGCCATAAATTTTGCTTTCACAAATTCTGATTTTGGATCCAGCTCGCAAATTAATCAGATGTTTATTTTTGCCAGAATTCGCATTTGGAAACAATTCCTTGTCCGACAGCTGGCAGCGCAAAAAAGACATTCGTGAATCAATATCCCCAAATAGTCCTAACCCGGAAAACACAGAGCATGATGCCTTGAGCTTTGCCTGATCCGAAAAAAATAATGTGGAATTTCCGCCTGAATACTCAGACACCTCCAAAGTGCTACCCTCCACCCTCAAACAAGACGCACCTCGAACCGCAATATCATTTACTAAACTTAGATTACAATCTGATACGGTTAACTCGGATCCTCCTTCGAGAGCAAAATCCGCCGCCTGGTGATTGTTATATCTTATGTGTGAGACATTTACTGCTTTCAAAGAAACGGATGTCCCTTTATCTTTTGTGATAATAGTACTTTGCCCGGGGAACGTACGGTCAACCAATGTATCTGATATTGAAACTTGTGCACCTCGTTCTATCCTGATCAAAGGCGACCCTGTTTTTGCGGCAGGGGTTATGGATGCACTGATCCGGCAATTTGTAAATTTAGCCCTCACGCCTCCCTCCACCCATACTGCTGGTGAAGATCCATTATTTATAAATGTTATACCTTCAGCAGTAAAAAATCCTTTGACTATGCGAAAACACCCTTTAATCCGGACTTTCGCATTAGGAGCGGCCACAAAATGATATCTGCCTGACAGGTCAACATCCGCCAAATAATCGCCTGAAGACAACTCAAATACTTGACGCGATCGTTTGCTTAAGCTGAGCAAAACATACAAAGACATAATCTGAAACCCAATACCTATAGATTAATTAAAAAAATACAAATCAGGGTAAACAATTGTATCGTGGTTTCAAGTACGAATTGCAACACGGTTTAAAGGTTCATGAAACACCTAGTGTGGGGTTTTAAATCCCAGTCTTTTTCTCGGACGGTGGTTCAATCGATCTTCGATTATTTTAAGCTCCTCATCAGTGGCTGTAGATAAGTGGCGGTTTTTAGGAATGTATTGCCTCAGTAAGCCGTTGTAGTTTTCATTCGACCCACGCTGCCAGCTGGCAAACGTATCGGCAAAGTAAGTCGTTTGACCTAGGGATTGATCGATCAGCTTATGGCTCGCAAATTCCTTACCATTATCGAAAGTGATCGTCTTGGCCCGCGAAGCGGGCGGTGTAAGTCTTTTTATAATGGCGGTACTGACTTGCTCGGAAGTCTTTCGATGAACTTTGGCGACCACTGCATAGCCGCTTTTTCTCTCAACCAGAGTGACGATAGCGTGTTGGTGCGCTGCCCCAATGACGGAATCGCCTTCCCAATGACCGACATGAGCACGTCGCTCGATCGATTCGGGGCGCTCAGCAATCGAGCGTCTATCTGGGATTTGCCCTCGTCGATCATGGCCACCAGCATAGCGCTTGCGCTTTTTTTCTGGCAACGCAAGGAGCGCCATAAATGACCGCCCATCGCTTTGTCTGCATAGATCTTCTGATAAATCATTTCATGGCTAATTGGCAGCTGGCTGGCGATTTGCTCAGGGCTCCACTGCAAACCAAGGAATGCTTTAGCAGCGCACCAGATTTCTGGCGAAACCCGAGCGGCATTACGACTGTATTTCGACCGCTCCTCAGATCGATTCTGGGCTTGGCGGTGTCGATATCCTCGACGGCCGGAGCCACGTGCCAGCTCTCTACTAATGGTCGACTTATGGCATCCCAGAATCCGGGCAATCTCAATTTGGGTTTGTCCTGCTTTCATAAGCGCTTGAATCTGATAAGGTTCGGTTTGGCTGAGGTGTGTGTAGGTCATATACTTCTTCGACTGGCAGGTCAAAAGGCTTTGATACTAATGTGCCTCAGCCATCCAACCGGTTAATCAAAGTTGCACTTCGTCCTTGAATTCACCAAACACTATTCATCGAATGGCCGAATGAAATAAATTCTTGCAAAACAAGCGAGAAAAAGTTTCGCTTAGTTCATTCTAACAGCCGTATTTGTCGTTATCTTTGGTGGGATCATCCCCTTGGGGATTTTCATTGCACACCTTAGTACTTAAGTTGCCCTTTGTTTGTGACGCTCTGTTCACTCAGCGCTAAAAAATCACAGCAAAACGAAGGCTGAAATTTCATAAGCTCTGCACTTTCTAAACAACCTCACTTCAAGGTGCCCCTTTGAATCCGCCCGCCACTTCCGAAACGCTCACCGTGCTTTATGACGGCGCATGCCCGTTATGTCGCCGAGAAATCGCACACGTAAAGGGCCTCGCCGAGCGTCAAGGCGATAGCACATTGTGTTTTGTGGACATCAGTCACCCGTCAGAGGGCGATACGCGCTCAGCTGCGGAGCGCGCTGCCTTGCTGGCACGCTTTCATGTACAACGAGCGGATGGCTCGCGGCTCGATGGCGCTGCGGCGTTTGTCGCAATGTGGCAGCGCTTGCCCGGCTGGCGCTGGCTGGCAAGGTTGGCACGTCTGCCGGGCGCTCTGCCGCTGCTGGAGTTTGCGTATCGAGGTTTCCTTCTCGTGCGACCCTCACTGCAAAGGATTGCCCGCCAAAAGGACACAGCATCGATATCGCAGCTTGCGGAAACAACGCGCCTCTCCGTTTATCTAGAACGCGAGTTGAGATCCGACCATGCGGGAGAAACGGGCGCCGTCGCCATCTACCAAGGCATAGCGGCGATCGCAGCTTGGCGTGGTGATGCCGAGTTACTCGAATTCTCCAATCAGCACGGCCAGACTGAGGCAGAACATCTACGACTGATCGAGGCTTGGTATCCGCCAGTGCGCCGCAGCTTCCTGCTCGGACCTTGGAAAATTGCTGGTTGGCTGACGGGTGCATTGCCCGCAGTGTTTGGACGCCGATCGGTGTATGCCACCATCGCTGCGGTCGAGACCTTCGTTGACCAGCACTACCAGCAGCAGATCGATCATTTGCAAATTCACGGCGGCCCCGAAGGATTGCTTCCCTTGCTGCTGCGTTGTCAATCTGATGAGCAACATCATCGAGACGAAGCTGCAGGGCTTGCAGGTGCGAATACATCCTGGCCACTGCGTATATGGTGCCGTGTGGTGAGCATTGGCTCAGCAGCAGCGGTTGTGCTTGCTCGGCGGGTTTGAGATGAGCGACGTTGGATGATTGCTATCAGATCGCAATTTTGAATAAAAGTTATCTTCTAGATATCGTCACGACTAGCTTCTTACTTCAGACGACCTGACGCACCGCCGCAAAGACACCCATTTTTACCCGCAAACAAGCACGTTTATCAACGCTTGCACTGGCGAAGCTAATAAGAATGACAAGATCCGAAAATTATAGTTTCACTATAGAAAACTTCGGGCGTCTTTTTGGTGAACTATTGAGAAAAAATCCATATAATTCAGTGTTCTGAAGCTAAATTGCTTCAATGCAACAAAAAAGAATAACTGGGGGCGAGCTTCATGCAGCTGATGTGGGTATCAGGCCCGACGGGCAACGTACGCAAAGTTTCGATAACGGCGAAAAAAATGCTGATTGGCATAAGCATCGTTGCGACTGCTTTGGTCACGCTCGGCTTTCTGCTGTATCTGATCGGATTCAAAATCGCGATTGAAGTGCATCCCGAACTAGCGCGCAGCCTTGGCGGTATTAGCACGCAAGCTGAACAGCAACGCATGGAGTCAGTTTATCGCGAGCGTCTTGCGAAGCTGCAAGGCGATCTGGAATCCACAGCGCAGCACGTACGACATCTCGAAACGCTCAAGAACCAATTCATGGATTTGGCGACCCCCGCATCGGTCAAGGAGCGTCGCAGTACCCCTGAAGATGGCAAAGGAGGCCCTATGCTTCCCACCATGCGCTCACTGTCCTTGACAGGGCAGCCACTGGATGCCACGTTCGACGCCGTCGTGCATGAATTCGGACAATTTCACAAAACGGTTGGCAGCCTGCCTGATAACTGGTCGCGCGAGCTCAATCGCTTGAGGACCTTCCCAACGGGTATGCCACTGGCTGGTGGCTTCAGACTCTCTAGCGGCTTTGGCATGCGGACTGATCCCTTTACCGGCATGCTTGGCAGACACGATGGCCTGGACTTTACCTCGGCGATTGGCGCCCCGATTCTTGCAACTGCAGACGGCGTTGTCTCCCGCTCCGGCTGGGAAGACACCTACGGCAATATCGTTGAGATCACGCATGCGGAAGGCTTCATGACCCGCTATGCGCATATCAGCACCCGACACGTAACCGAAGGTCAGCGCGTCAAACGTGGTGATCGCATCGCTGAAGTTGGCAGCACAGGTCGCTCTACAGGCCCGCATCTGCACTATGAGGTTTTTCACCAAGGGCATGTTATTAACCCCTTGCAGGTACTGCCGCACCTTGGCGGGGACAAGGTTTTAGTCACCGCTAAATAAGCGATGTGAAATAGGCGATGTGATTCAGACATTCGTTTGTTCTCGCGGACGAAGAAACAAAACCAGACGGATATTTATCGCGCTATATTTGTGGCTGAACGACAAGCGCTGTGGAGATTGCGATGTTCCGTAAGATGAAACAAAACAAGCTGTTACCGACTCAGGAGAAGTTCGACACCCTGATCGGAGCGACGACCGAAATTTACGGTCGTCTTGTGCTGCTTGACAGTGTGCGAATCGATGGCAAGGTGATTGGCAACATCGAGACCGCAAAAGACAAAAAAGTCACGGTCGCCATCGGGCGCTCGGGTGAAGTTTCGGGCGACATCACTGCACACCGGGTCATGGTGGCCGGGAAAATCGAAGGTAATATCTATGCCACCGAGCGGGCCGAATTCCACAAAGACTCGGAGGTGCGTGGCGATATCACCTATGGCACCATCGGCGTAGAACACGGCGCTAAACTGCTGGGTCTGGTGATCCAGGCGCAAAACAACGTCAGCAGCACCACGGACGCTCAAGCCGTCATCAAGATGGCGCAAGAGAAAAAGTAAGCGGAAACAAAAAAGGCTGCCGAAGCAGCCTTTTTGCTGAAAAGCCTGAACGTTGACGCGTCAGGCTTTTTTCTTGAGTTCGCCCTTGACCACACCACCACGCTGAATGGTAATGCTCTTGAAGCTAACCTTGCCATCCACCACAGCACGGCTACCGATCGTGAGATCGCGGCAATCGAGCGCACCCGAAAAATTGCCCTTCACATTCATCGTATCGCAAGTCACGTTGCCATCGAGGACGCCAGTCACGCCAATCTGAATGGAGTGCAGCGACAATGTACCTCGCACCGTGCCATCGATAGTCAGATAGCCGCTGGAGCGGATCTCACCGATGAATTCAAAGCCCTCGCTGATGATCGAAGGTTTGAGATTGTTACCCGCAGGCTTGCCTGCACCATTGCCATTGCCATTCATTGATGGCTCAGGATCGGGCATCATGATCTCTGGCTCCGCCACTATTGGTTCAGCCGCTGGCTGACTGATCTCGTTAGTCATGACCACCTTGTCTCGCTCGTCGTTTCGTCGCTTATTGAACACGTGTCAATGTCCTGATATCAATAGGACCCCGAGGATGAACCACCCTCGCCCTCGATCTTCTGCAAGGAGCCCTGAAGATCGCCGCCTTTTTCGATTTCGATTTCCGCGTACTGCACTGAACCCAGCGCCTTACCCGTAGAGCGAATGAAAAGAGATTTTTTCGCTGTGAGCGTGTCGTGAATTTCACCACGCAAGTCGATAATTTCTGCAGTAACCTTGCCTTTGATAACGCCGGAACTCGCCACAATCAGTTCACGCGCTGTTATTTCTCCCTCGATGCTGCCGGAGATAGAGGCAATATCAGGTACAACAAATGTGCCGTTGAGTACGACACCTTCGCCTACCGTTAGACATCCGCTTTGGTTTGAGTCCGCCAACACTGCCTCCAAGAATTCAGGTCGAGAATATAGTCAACTTGCTGCATCCGTATGGCCAAATCGCACTACCGATCGACTTGGTGCGGTCAGCGTTCCTACGCCTCCATTTATATCCGCAAAGAAATTATACGGCGAAATATTCAAAAATCCCAAAAGAATTACCTGAAAACAAAGATTTTCTGAAGAAATTTTCTTAATGCTAATTTTTTACCGTTATCCAAGGCAAGATCGGGACATTTCACCAACAAACTTTCAAAAACCAGCTCAGTTATAAGATTTTTTTATGAAAGTTATGAGAAATAAGAATTTGATTTATATTTTGCACAGCAGCATAATTCATTTGTCTCCTCTATGTCTTCTCCTCAGATATAGATTAAGCCCGCTCACTGAGCGGGCTTTTTTTCGCCTGTAGATTTCATGACCCAAGGATGCCGGCAAGGTGGCGCGGCTTTTTTCAGACGGCAAGCACGGCCAGAATACGTTCCAGCTCTTGGCGGACACGGCTAAGGTCTCCGACCGCCGGCTCTTGGGATTGCTGCTGATTGAGCTCCGTCAGCGCGCGTGCATCAAGCTTGTTGCGAGCGCCACTGATGGTAAAACCCTGTTCATACAAAAGCTCGCGAATACGGCGAATGAGCAAGACCTCGTGATGCTGGTAGTAACGTCGGTTGCCGCGCCGCTTGACGGGCTTAAGCTGAGTGAACTCCTGCTCCCAATAGCGCAGCACATGGGGCTTTACGCCACATAGCTCACTCACCTCACCAATGGTGAAGTATCGTTTGGCGGGAATCGGGGGCAAGGTAACCAGCCCCGGCTTGGCTGCGCGCTCGTTCATTTAACAAAGAAATCAGGCGGCGTGCTGTGATGAATTGCGCTGCGTCGCTGTGTCGACCATGGCCTTGAGCTTCTGGCTTGCATGGAAAGTGACGACGCGACGCGCACTGATAGGAATTTCTTCGCCGGTTTTTGGATTGCGACCAGGCCGCTGCGGCTTGTCGCGCAACTGAAAGTTGCCAAAACCGGATAGCTTGACCGACTCGCCGCGCTCCAGTGCGTCACGAATCTCGCTAAAAAAAGTCTCGACCATATCCTTGGCTTCACGCTTGTTGAGCCCAACCTGCTCAAACAAGAGTTCAGCCAATTCCGCCTTGGTCAGCGTGGGCAGATCTTTTTCGGCGCGCGTACGGGCCTGTGAGGCCATGACGGCCCTGCCCAGATCAGCGGCGAGAACGGATTCCATTTCGGCAGGATTGCTTTGATTCATGATGTTTTTTGTCCAGCCTGGGCCGTCTTATTTTCTTAAAATCGCGCCGAATTTCTGGTGAACTGCCTCGACAAATGCGGCCATTGCAGCGTCGACCGGTTCATCTTGAAGCGTGCTTTCAGTATCTTGCATGGTAATACGGAAAGCAAGACTTTTTTCGTCTTCAGCCAGTCCTTTGCCGCGATATTCATCAAATAAAACAATGTGTTGCATGATTCGACATGCCGGATTGTTAACAGTCTCCGATTGAAAAACATCGATCAGACTTTGCATGCTGACCGAGTGTTTGACGAGCAGCGCAACGTCACGAACAACCGCAGGGAAACGCGAAATTTCGTGATAAACCGGAAGATCGCGGCGTCCAAGCGCAACTGCGTCTATCTCGAACATGACCGGTGCCAACGGCAAATCGAGTTTCTGTTGCAAACGCGGATGCAACTCACCGATGTAACCCACCGTTTCGCCATCAATGATTACATTGGCCGACCGGCCAGGATGCAGCGCCGGATGCACCAGCGGTTCAAAGCGCAGGCTAATCGGCGCGAACAAGGCTTCGAGATCCGCTTTCAGATCGAAAAAGTCCACCGTACGCGCAGGCTGACCCCACTGCTCGTCCAGCGCAGGGCCATAAGCGAGTGCGGCCACGCGCGTTGGCTGGCTAATGCCTGCGACCGATAATGGGCCGTCAGCGATGGAAGCATCTTTGCGAAACACTGCACCCAACTCGAACACGCGTACACGGCTTGCCTTGCGATTCAAGTTGTAACGCACATTGTTCACCAGCCCGCTCAGAAGCTGCGAGCGCATCACGCTCATCTGACTGGCGATAGGATTAAGCAGCCGAATAGGATCCGGGTTATCTGAGAAATCCTGCTCAGCTTCCTCATCGACAAAACTGAAATTCACCACTTCCTGATAATCGAGATCGGCAAGCTGTCTGCGCACCTGGAAAGGTGATCGATTGCTTTCCGGTGCAATGTGCATCGCCTGTGCCGCCACCGGAGGCAAGGCAGGAATATTCTCAAAGCCATAGACTCGCGCGACTTCTTCAATCAGATCTTCTTCGATTTCAATATCGAAGCGATAGCTGGGCGGCGTCACCGAAAACACCTCTGCTTCCTGCGTGAATGGCAGCGCCAATCGCGTGAAGATGTCTGCAACTACGGATGCCGAGAGGGGTATGCCAATGATCTTTACCGCACGCGCAAGACGCATCGACACCGGTTTGCGAACTGGCAAATCTACTTGCTGATCATCGACAGGACCGACACGCGTTTTACCCGGCACACCACAAATTTCAACGATCAGTGCCGTGATGCGCTCGATATGTTCAACCGTCGTCGCATAGTCCACGCCACGCTCGAAACGATGTGCAGCATCAGTAGAAAAATTGTAGCGACGCGCCCTGCCCTGCATCGCTTGCGGCCACCAGAAGGCAGCCTCGAGATAAATGTTTTCGGTATCCAGTGATACGGCAGTCGCATCACCACCCATGATGCCAGCCAGCGACTCGACCTGCTTTTCGTCAGCGATCACACCCACCCAATCATCGAGCTCAACAGTGTTGCCGTTCAAGAGCTTGAGCTGTTCGCCTTTGCGTCCCCAGCGCACATCCAATCCACCATGAATTTTATCGAGATCAAATACATGTGTCGGACGCCCCAGTTCGAGCATTACGTAATTCGAGATATCCACCAGCGCCGAGATCGAACGCTGACCACTGCGCTCAAGGCGTTGCTTCATCCACTCAGGTGTCGCTGCATGCGCATTCAAGCCGCGAATCACGCGACCGGAAAAGCGACCACATAAATCTTTGGCACTGATTTTTACCGGCAGTACTTCATCGGAATC
>JAIXYM010000118.1 GCA_027490255.1 Oxalobacteraceae bacterium
CGTTGCTTCATCCACTCAGGTGTCGCTGCATGCGCATTCAAGCCGCGAATCACGCGACCGGAAAAGCGACCACATAAATCTTTGGCACTGATTTTTACCGGCAGTACTTCATCGGAATCTGGTTTGACGACAGAAAAAGCGGGCGCTGTCAGTGCCGCACTGGTGAGCGCTGCAACTTCGCGAGCCACACCCAGCACCGACAAACAGTCAGCACGATTCGGAGTGAGCTTGATGGTGAACTTCAGATCATCAAGCTGATAAAAATCACGGAAATTTTGGCCCACCGTTGCTGTGTCAGAAAGTTCGAGCAAGCCGGTATTTTCTTCCGACAAGCGAAGCTCACGCGCCGAACACAACATTCCCTGCGATTCAACACCGCGCAGCTTGCCAACACGAATTTCGAATGGCTTGCCATCCTCACCGGGTGGCAACATCGCACCCGCCAGTGCGCAAGGCACTTTCAAACCGGGGCGCACATTCGGCGCACCACAAACGATATTGAGCAAGGTACCGGTACCTGCATCGACCTGACAAACATTAAGCCTGTCGGCATTCGGATGACGTTCGACCGACATCACCTGCGCCACCACCACGTGAGTAAATGGCGGCGCGACAGGTTCGACTTCCTCGACCTCTAGCCCGGCCATGGTGAGCAAATGCGAGAGTGCATCCGACGTAATGTCCGGATTCACTAAGGTGCGCAACCATTGTTCAGAAAATTGCATCGCGTCGGACTCAGTTGAATTGTTTCAGGAAACGCAGATCGCCTTCGTAAAACAGGCGCAGGTCATTGATCCCATAGCGCAGCATGGTCAGCCGCTCCAGACCGGAGCCGAAAGCAAAACCGATGTACTGCTCGGGATCGAGACCCATATTGCGAATGACCGTGGGATGCACCTGCCCGGCACCAGAGACTTCAAGCCAGCGACCTTTCAGTGGCCCTGTGCCAAACGCGATATCTATCTCAGCGGATGGCTCGGTGAAAGGAAAATACGATGGCCGGAAACGCACCTGCAGATCATCCGTCTCGAAAAACGCCTGAACAAAATTCAGATACACGCCTTTCAAATCAGCGAAACTGATATCGGTATCGATCCACAGACCTTCAACCTGATGAAACATCGGTGAGTGTGTCGCATCGCTGTCCACACGATAAGTACGGCCTGGTGCAATAACTTTGATGGGCGGCTTGTGCATGCGCGCATAACGCACCTGCATCGGGCTGGTATGCGTGCGCAGCAGCAGCGGCTTGCCCGTGCTGTCTTTGGCGTCGATATAAAAGGTATCTTGCATCGAACGCGCAGGATGATTTTCAGGACTATTCAATGCAGAAAAATTAGTCCAGTCAGTTTCGATCTCGGGTCCGTCTGCCGTCTGAAAGCCAATCGACGAAAAAATTTCGCTCACGCGCTGCCAGCTGCGCATCACCGGATGAATGCCACCAACGCTGCGACCACGTCCTGGCAAGGTCACATCAATCGCTTCCGCATTCAGTCGTGACTGCATCTGCGCGTCTGCCATCGCGGTACGACGTGCATTGAGCAATGCCTCGATTTTTTCTTTAGCCTGATTGATCACAGCGCCCTGCGTACGGCGCGCATCCGGATCGAGCTGACCGAGACCCTTCATCTGCGCAGTAATCTGCCCGGTCTTGCCAAGGTATTTTGCCTTGGCGTTCTCGAGCGCGGCAGGATCATTCGCAGCAAGAAAATCGGCTTCTGCAGCGACAACGATTTGTTCCAGAGAGCTCATGCTGTGTAGACGCTATAGATCATTGAAAACAACAACGGGGCACAGGCTGTTCACCTCTGCCCCGCCATGAAACTGCACAGGCATCGCATCAACGATACCTGGTGATAACTGTATTACGCAGCGATGGTCGCCTTGACCTGATTGACGATCGCAGCGAAAGCTGGCTTGTCCATCACAGCCATATCAGCGAGCACTTTACGATCAAGGCCGATCGATGCACGCTTCAAACCATTAATGAACACGCTGTAGGTCAGACCATGCTCACGCGAAGCCGCGTTGATACGGGTGATCCACAGTGCGCGGAATACACGCTTCTTGTTGCGACGGTCACGATACGCATATTGACCGGCACGCATAACCGCCTGCTTGGCGATACGATAGACTTTACTGCGACGTCCGCGATAGCCTTTAGCGGCATCGAGAACTTTCTTGTGACGGGCCCTTGCTGTGACCCCACGCTTGACTCTTGGCATAGTGTGCTCCTGTACTTGAGAGTGAGGTTAGGCGAAAGGCATCATGGCACGTACGGAATCCAAATTGGTCTCATGGACCTGGACCGCACCGCGCAAGTGACGTTTGTTCTTGGTGGTTTTCTTGGTCAGAATGTGGCGCTTGAAAGCTTGGCCACGCTTGACGGTACCGCCCGGGCGAACGCGAAAACGCTTCTTCGCGCTGCTCTTGGTTTTCATCTTTGGCATACAAATATCCACCCGATCGAGGGTGGCTCCTTTATTGGACGATGACAGGTGGCAGAACAAACTGCTCTTGGATGCCTGCTCTCGCTTCTTTTAAACGACGAAATCGAGTCCGCCGTATCGTGCACTCCCATCCGAAAACGGGAGCGCGGATTCTACCAAATTTTGCTACGAACTACTTCTTCTTTTTGGGCGACAGCACCATCACCATCTGCCGACCTTCCATTTTTGGAAACTGTTCTATTTGACCATACGGCTCGAGATCAAGCTTGAGTCGCTCCAGCATCCGCATACCGATTTCCTGGTGGGCCATTTCACGACCCCGGAAACGCAAGGTAATCTTGGTTTTATCGCCCTCATCGAGGAACTTGATCAGGTTACGCAGCTTGATGTTGTAATCGCCATCATCGGTGCCAGGACGGAATTTAACTTCCTTGACCAGAATCACCTTCTGCTTGAGCTTGGCTTCGTGCGCCTTTTTTTGTTCCTGATACTTGAACTTACCGTAGTCCATCAGGCGACAAACCGGCGGAACGGCTGTCGGTGCGATCTCTACCAGATCAACGTCAGCTTCCTCGGCCATTTTGAACGCCTCGGCCAGACTGACGATACCCAAAACCTCGTTTTCAACACCCGAGAGGCGCACTTCTGGCGCCGTAATTTCACCGTTAATGCGGTGCGACTTGTCAGTAGCTATTGCAGTGTCCTTAAAAAATCCAATAATTAAGCCGTGCTTCTGCAGCGGGCAAACCTGACGGCAGATCCGTCAGGCCTTGCTGGTGAGCTCCTGCTGGAGTCGCTCAACCAGACTGTCGATGGACATGACGCCCAGATCGACATTGCCTCGTGCACGCACGGCCACGGTGTTCGCATCTCTTTCCTTGTCGCCGACCACAACGATGTACGGCAATTTCTGGACAGAGTGCTCACGTATTTTATAGGTTATTTTCTCGTTGCGCAAATCAGCATGTACTCTAAACCCTTGTTTTTTCAGGTTTTGCTCCAGCTTTTGCGCATAATCGGCCTGCCCTTCCGAAATGTTCAAAATGGCAATTTGCGTCGGCGCTAGCCATAAAGGCAAAGCCCCGGCATGGTTTTCGATCAACATGCCAATGAAGCGCTCCAGCGAACCCAGAATAGCCCGATGCAGCATCACCGGCACCTTGCGGGTGTTGTCCTCGGCCACATACTCAGCCTCCAGACGCACCGGCATCGAGAAATCCACCTGTATCGTGCCGCACTGCCAAGGCCGGCCGATCGCGTCTTTCAGCGTGTACTCGATCTTCGGACCGTAGAACGCACCCTCGCCCGGCGTAATCTCGTATTCGCAACCGGAACGCTCGAGCGAGGCAATCAGCGCTTGCTCAGCCTTGTCCCAGAGCTCGTCCGAGCCGACTCGCTTTTCGGGGCGCGTTGCCACTTTATAAATAACCTCATTGAAACCGAAATCCCGATAAACCTTTTGCAGCAAGGCGGTGAAGGCCACGCATTCGTCCAGGATCTGGTCTTCGGTACAGAAAATGTGTCCGTCATCTTGGGTAAAGCCGCGCACCCGCATCATCCCGTGCAGCGAGCCCGACGGCTCATTGCGGTGGCACTGCCCGAACTCGCCATAGCGCAGCGGCAGCTCCCGATACGAATGCATATTGGAACGGAAAATCTGCACATGTCCCGGGCAATTCATCGGCTTGAGCGCGTAGTGGCGGTTCTCCGAATCCGTGGTGAACATATTGTCTTTGTAGTTGTCCCAGTGACCGGACTTTTCCCACAGCGTGCGGTCTAGGATCTGCGGCGCCTTCACCTCCTGATAGCCATTGTCCTGGTACACATGGCGCATGTACTGCTCCACCTGCTGCCAGACCGTCCAACCTTTCGGATGCCAGAAAATCAACCCTGGCGCCTCATCTTGGAAATGGAACAGATCCAGCTGGCGACCCAGCTTACGGTGATCGCGCTTCTCGGCCTCCTCCAGCATATGCAGATAGGCGTCCTGATCTTCCTTCTTCGCCCAAGCCGTGCCGTAAATACGCTGCAACATCTCGTTCTTGGAATCACCGCGCCAGTAAGCACCGGCCACCTTCATCAGCTTGAAGACCTTCAGCTTGCCTGTGGAAGGCACGTGCGGACCGCGGCACAGATCGGTAAATTTGCCCTCGCTGTAGAGCGACACATCCTCACCCGCTGGAATCGACGCAATCAGTTCAGCCTTGTAGGCCTCGCCAATCGACTTGAAATACGCCACAGCCTCATCACGCGGCAGCACCTTGCGCCCGACCGGCTCATCCTTCTTAGCGAGGTCGGCCATCTTCTTTTCGATCGCCTCGAGATCTTCCGGCGTAAAGGGACGCTTGTATGAAAAATCGTAGTAAAAGCCGCTATCAATCACCGGCCCAATCGTGACCTGCGCATCCGGGAAAAGCTCTTTCACCGCATAAGCCAACAAGTGCGCCGTCGAATGACGAATCACTTCAAGACCATCCGCGTCCTTGTCCGTAACAATCGACAAATCTGCATCGCGCTCGATCAGATACGAGGTATCGACCAGCTTGCCATCCACCTTGCCCGCCAACGCGGCCTTGGCCAGACCAGCACCAATCGATGCAGCAACCTGTGACACGGTGATGGGAGCATCAAACTGACGCTGCGAACCATCGGGAAGTCGAACTGAAACCATGAAGTGCTCCTACTCTGAGGGTAAGACCATCAAACTTAAAACATTAAAGACATAAAAAAACGCGGGCTAGCCGCGTATTTCTCTCCAAGCGCGCCGGATCAGGCGCGTGTCACTTCTAAAGAGGGGCTGACTAGCTGACCGATGACGAAGTCAGCGTACTAGTTCGCGGTGTCATAACCGGTTTGCCTTTCTCGCTCTTTTGAAGTGTTTTTGATTGTGCTGGCAAGCACGGCTGAATCAACCAACAACCCCGCCCTGTCAAACTGCCCCAGGCAATGCCAAGCTTGCATCTGCGTAGTATACGTCGAGCGCGCGTCCCTTGCCAACCGAATCACCCCCAAGTCCGCTTCCCCTACGAGCCACCAGACGGCCAGGTTTCGATCACACGGCTATCGTCACGCACGCCCAAGCCCATCTCTGCGGCCTGACAAAAACGCGCATGCGCGATATCCAGCAAGGGCAACTGCACACCGCAAGACGCGCCGGCTTGCGACACTAATCCACTGTCCTTCACAAAAATATTGATAGCGCTAGTGACTTGCACATCCGTGCCAGCGATCATCCGGGGACCGCGATCCGACAACATCCAAGAACCCGCAGCCCCCTTCTCCACCAGCGACAGCACCGCACCCGGATCCAGGCCCAGCGAACGCGCAAGGCTCAGTGCTTCTGCAGCGGCGGCAAGATGAACCGAGCACAAATGCTGATTCACCACCTTGATACTTTGCCCGTCACCGGGCTGCGAACCCGTCAGGTGCACCTTGCCCATCGTATCGAGTACCGGTCGCGCTGCCTCCACGTCCTCGGCTGCACCGGCCGCGAAAATAACAAGCTCTGCCGTCTTCGCCCGAGCAACGCCACCCGTGACAGGTGCATCCACCACGCGCGCGCCCAGTCGCCGCAAGATAGCGCCCTGCTCCCGCACCGACTGCGGTCCGACTGTAGACATGATCACCCATAACTGCCCGAACGGAAGTTCGGTAATACCCCCAACCAACGCCGCCAACTGCTCCGGCGTGGCCACCATCACAACCACCGTCTCTGCACGTGGCGCTTCAGACAAACTGCGCACCGTAGCAACGCCGCTCGCTATCGCATTTGCAACAACCGCGTCCGATACATCAACACCCGTCACCTGATAGCCTGCTCGCTGAATATGAAGTGCCATCGGCAATCCAATAGCGCCCACCCCTACGAAGGTGATGTTCATTCGGTTTTCCGGCTTCTGCGTTTGAGTCGTCATTTCAACCATTCCTTGATACGTGCAGACAGTGCATCGTAGCTGATGCCGTAGCGATCGTGCAGTGTCGGCAACGCACCTGCGTCAAGAAACACATCAGGCAAACCTGCCAACTTAAAACCGCCCGGCTGCGCCCAATGACGCAGCAGCGCACTTGCGACTGCCTCGCCCAGTCCGCCAATGACCGAGTGGTTTTCAGCGACCACGACCAGACGCGATTTGGTGCGCACCGCATCAACAATGGTCTTTTCATCCAGCGGCTTGATAGTCGGGCAATGCAGCACCGCGACATCCACCTTGTCGGAAGCCAGCACCTTGGCCACCTCAAGTGCGCGCATCGTCATCAAGCCCGACGACACAATCAGCACGTCAGCACCATCACGCAGCAGTTTGGCCTTGCCCAGCTCGAACTGGTAACCATCAATCTCATCCAGTACCAAGGGCACGTTACCGCGCAACAGTCGCATATACACAGGCCCGTTGTGCTGCGCGATCTGAGGCACCGCTTGCTCCAGATCCAGTGCATCGCAGGGATCCACAATCGTCAGCCCTGGAATGCCGCGCATCATCGCAATGTCTTCAGTGGCTGCATGACTCGGGCCGTAGCCTGTCGTTAGTCCTGGCAATGCGCAGCAAATTTTCACGTTCAGATTTTCTTCAGCGATCACCTGATGAATAAAGTCGTGTGCTCGCCGTGTCGCAAACGCAGCATAGGTCGTCGCGAATGGCGTCAAGCCTTCTTTGGCCATGCCACCGGCAGCTGCCATCAACAACTGTTCGGCCATGCCCATTTGGTAAAAGCGTTCGGGGAAAGCTTGGGCAAACAGATGCAAATCGGTGTACTTCGCGAGATCCGCAGTCAGACCCACCACTTCGGGATGTTTGTCTGCATACGCCACCAGCGCCTTGCCAAACGGCGCAGCGGTCACACGCTGCCCTTCTGAAGCGATCGATGCAATCATCGCAGAGGTAGTCAAACGCGGCTTTTTATCAACAACAGGGGCATTCATGCGAAGACTCCTCAAGATTGAGACTGATCGAGCACGGCCAGCGCCTGCTGCCACTCGGGTGGATCGACACGGATGAAGTGATTCTTCTCGCGCTGTTCAAGGAAAGGAATCCCCTTGCCCATCAACGTATCAAACAAAATCACGCGTGGCTTGGCTTCAGTACAGTTGCGCGCCGCATCGAATGCAGCGACCACGGTAGCAAGGTCATTGCCATTCACACGCTGCACATGCCAGCCAAAGGCCACCCACTTGTCCGCTAACGGCTCAAAGCCCATCACCTTGCCCGAGGGACCATCGGCCTGCTGATTATTGATATCGACCAGACAAATCAGATTATCCAACCGATGATGAGCAGCACCCATCGCCGCTTCCCAAGTCGCACCTTCATCCAGCTCGCCATCGGACATCGAGTTGTAAACGAAAGCAGGATTTTTTTTGTGTTTTAAACCCAGCGCCATACCCACCGCAATCGCCAAACCCTGACCCAACGAACCGCCAGAAATTTCCATGCCCGCCGTATAAGTCGCCATGCCCGACATCGGCAGACGACTGTCATCACCACCATAGGTCTCGAGTTCGCTTTCATCAATAATGCCCGCCTCGATCAGCGCAGCATAATGTGCGATGGCGTAATGCCCGTGCGAGAGCAGAAATCTGTCACGACCTTCCCATTCAGGTTCTTTAGCGCGCAAATTCATCGCATGACAATAAGCGACTGCAAGTACATCAGCCCAACCCAGCGCTTGACCGATATAACCCTGGCCCTGCACCTCACCCATACGCAGCGCGAAGCGTCGTATGCGATAAGCATGCTTATTGAGTGCCGAGAGATCAGACATGAAATTCTCCGTTGATAAGTAGTCGTGGCGAGATAGGGCTTGATCAAAGAAATCCGGTAGATATCCAGGGGATGGCAGCAACAATAAGTACCCCTATCATCAGGGCAATCATATAGCCCACAATGGGCTTCATGCCTTCGTGCGTTGGAATGCGACTGATCGCACAGGCCGCGTAATACCCGACGCCAAAAGGGGGAGCAAACAAGCCCATACCCATCGCAAATGTTATCACCATCGCAAAGTGCACTTCGTGAATACCCAATTGGCGAGCGATCGGAAACAGCAATGGCGCGAGCAGCACAATCGACGGAATTCCCTCCAAAACAGATCCAAGAATAACGAAAGCAATAATCGACACCGCCATGAAAGTAATAGCACCGCCAGGAAGCGACTTCATCATCTCGGCCAAAGCATGAGAGAAACCGGACTGCGTCAGTGCCCAAGCCATACCTGTCGCTGCGCCGATAATAAAAAGAATCGCCCCAGACAGCGACGCCGTGCTGACCAGCATCGGATAAATACGCCGCCAATCAAACTGTCGATACACAACCAACCCAATCATGACCGCATACGCAATGCCAATCGTCGATACCTCGGTGGCCGTGGCAACGCCCTCAACGACAGCAGCACGAATCACCAACGGTAGCGCCAGCGCAGGAAGCGCCACAAAAAACAAGCGAACAATCTCTGATCTAGTCGACTGCTGAATACCTTCGAGGCTCTCATCTCGGTAGCGCCACCAGACCACTACAGCCAACGCAACACCCACCACAACACCCGGCAAAAGTCCGCCGGTAAACAAGGCCGCAATCGAGACACCCGTCACCGATCCGATCGTAATCAATACGAGCGATGGTGGAACAGTTTCAGTCTGCGCACCCGTAGCCGAGAGCAGCGCAACCAATTCGCCCGGCTTGGCGCCGCGCTTGAGCATCTCGGGGAACAAAGCGGGTGCGACAGCCGCCATATCAGCAGCTTTGGATCCCGAAATACCCGAGACCAGATACATCGCACCGATCAGTACATACGACAAACCGCCTCGCACATGCCCGAGCAGACTCGCAAGAAAATTCACGATCGCTCGAGCGATACCCGTCATCTCCATCAGCAACCCCAACAGCACGAAGAGCGGAACCGCCAAAAGAATGAGGTGGCTCATGCCTTCGTCCATGCGACCAACGATGACCATCGTCGGCGTGCTAGTAGTCAGAGAGATATATCCCAATGTCGCCAGCCCAAACGCAAACGCGATCGGCATACCTGACAACACCAGTACCCCAACACCAACGACAAAGAAAATGAAAAGATTCCAGTGACCCAAAGACTTGAGTACCGGACCAGCAACATACAAACCCCCGATAATGAGCGCCACCATACCCATCGCCATCAGAACATCCTTGCGCGTACCGAGACTCAGCATCTTGAGAATGCCGATGATTAGCATCAGCCCGAGACCCACAGGCAGTGCGGCTGCACGCCAAGAATTTGCCAGCCCCATTGCTGGCGTAGTGACAAACATTTCGTCTTGCGCAAACTCGCAGGCTGGTTGAATAACGAAAGCAAGAAAAGCGATCGCAGCGACGGCGGCAACCACATCCAGAAAGGCCCGCATTCGAGGCTCGAGCTTGCCCACCATCGCTGTCATGCGCATATGCTCGTCACGCTGAAACGCAATAAGCGCCCCCAACATCGCCAGCCACAAAAATAAAATCGATGCCAACTCGTCAGACCAGACCAGCGGATCGTGCAGCAAATAGCGATGTACCACACCCGTCAGCAAAATAAAAACCTCGGCCAACACCAAGGCAGCCGCAGGAACTTCAACCAGCATCGCGATCACCCGCTGCATGGCGTCTGGTCCATACCAAGCACGACTCGACTGCACGGCCGTCAAATTCGATTTTGGAGAAGTAGACATTCAGTTTGATCCACGCGGCTGTGTTGGGTCTTGTTCAGAAATGCGTTGAAATTTTATGTGGGTCATTACAAGCGATAGATCTGCAATGACTGATTTTTATTAAACCGCTGAAGACAGTTGTTTTACTTTTTTTGAGCCGAGAAAGACGCTGGATCCCAGCGAAAGCTGGGATCCAGCGTCTTTTATTAAATTCACCACCTGCGACAACTATCAACCAAGTTTCCCCGACACCTTCTCCAGCAAATCCCATGCCGTTGCGCCATATTTCGCTTTCCACTCGGTGTAAAAGGCAGTCGAACGCAGCTTGTTTCGGAAGTCATCCTGCCGCACGTCGATGATGTTTACACCCTTGGCTTTAAGATCAGTCGTCAGCGTGCTATTAAGCCTGGCAAGGTCGGCACGCTGATCGCTCGCAGATTTATCAAGCTCACGTTGGATGATCTGCTGAACGTCCACAGGCAGCCGCTGAAACGATCGCTTGTTACCAAGCACCCAGTAGCCATCCCAGACATGGCCCGTGAGACTGCAGTTCTTTTGTACTTCATAGAGACGAGCGGTCGAGATGATCGCGAGCGGATTCTCCTGACCTTCCACCACTTTGGTCTGTAACGCGGTATAGACCTCGTTAAAATTGATCGGTGAAGGCGCCGCCTCCAGTGCCTTGAACAATGAGGTCAGTGGCGGTGCGGGTGGCACGCGGATCTTGAAGCCCTTCAGATCGGCAGCAGACTTGATCTCGCGATTAGATGAAGTGATGTGCCGGAACCCGTTATCCCAAATTTTCGACACTGTAAAAATCGATGTCTTGGCAATCTCCGCACGAATAAGTTTACCCAGATCACCATCCATCGCCTTCCAGACATCGTCGTAGCTTTTGAACGCAAATCCTACGCTGGAAATACCCGAGATCGGCACAAAAGTCGCAAGAATCAGCGATGACAGATTCAGAAAATCCACCGAGCCATTGCGCACCTGAGACAGCAGATCCGTATCGCTACCCAACTGATTCGCCGGAAAAATCTTGATATCCACACGACCCGATGTTGCCTCGCGAATTCGATCGTGCGCTTGCTTGGCTCGAACGTTGACCGGATGCGCAGGATCTTGCCCTGTCGCATACTTGAGTTCAAACTCGGCAGCGCGCGCAGGTCGATGTGCGATTGAAAATAGCGGCAAAGCCAAAGCGCCGGTCAGAATCTGTCGGCGCGTCATGCGAGGCTTGGATTGAGTCATTTTGATATTTTTAAAGGAAGAACTGCAGACTCAGTGAATCAGCATGCCACCGTTCACGTCTAGCGTGATACCGGTGCAGTAAGCCGAGAGTTCACTGCCCAGAAATACGCAGGCACCCGCCACGTCATCCGCACATCCCAAGCGTGCGAGCGGGATCGTGTCTTCGATCTCCTTTTTGCGTTCAGGACTTAGCTTGCCTTTAGTGATGTCAGTTTCAATCAGGCCCGGCGTGATGCAATTGACGCGAATACCCTCGGCACCAAACTCGCGCGCCATCGCACGAGCCAGACCCAGCACACCCGCCTTGGCAGCAGAGTAATGCGGACCGCCAAAGATACCGCCACCGCGCTGCGCCGACACCGAAGAAATGCAAATGACGGAACCCGATTTCTGTGTACGCATCGTTGGCAGCACAGACTGAGACATGTACAAAGTACCGCGCAGACTGACATCCAAAATGCGATCGTAATCGGCGCCGGTAATGTCGAGAGTTTTAACCGGCTGCGTGATGCCGGCATTATTGACGAGGATGTCAATGCGGCCGAATGTCTTGACGACCGCCGCCACTGCTGCCTCGCATTGAGATTTGTCAGTGACATCGGCGACCAAGCCTAAGTGGCCCTCACCCAAACGTGCAGCGGCAGCACCCGGATCGGCAGGCGCCAGATCCAGAATCACCACGTGAGCCCCTTGGGCAGCCATCTGGCGTGCAGTGGCAAAGCCCAAGCCGTTAACGCCTGCGCCACCCGTAATGATGGCGACTTTCTCTTTCAGCAGCATAAAGGTCATCTCTGTCTGATGTGGCGCATTCACAAGTTCGCGTAATTGTTTTGCAAAAATGAAAACTCGAAATGCGCTGCGTTTGAAATCAAGTGTGAATTATAGACAGGCGCTGAGGGCTGATTGATTTTTGGCTAAATGAATGTGAAAACTGGTTATGACCAATACTTCACATTACTTAAAAAGTGTGCCGTTACCCCTGCCGAATTGACTATGCACACCTCTTGCTCATCCTGAATTATGAAACTCGCAATATCTGCTTGGCGGGCACTTGCGTCGACGGACTTGATTTGATGGACTTGATTTGATGGACTTGAGTCGACGGACCAAAGATCATCTCTCTGCGAAGCGCAACGGTCATGCTTTTGATCATGCAGTGCTTGTCGTTGGTTTTTTGGGCAAAATGCCACAGCACATTACGTGCGGTAGCTTGGCAGATCTAATCCGCTGGTCATCGGGCGGTGAATTAAGCTTCACCAAGTGCGTGAGCGCCCGTTTTGGACAGTGACCTTATTGCCGAGTTGGTCGCCGGGAGGGAACGAAGATATGAAAAAAATGTACCTGCTTGCTCTTCTGTTGGTTTTGTCCAGTACCGCGACCGCTGCCGGAAAAACAAAACTTGATCGACTACTGTCTGCCGACATGATCGGTCTGCAAAGGGCTTATTTTGAAAAAATTGCCGGCGCGGCCAAACGCATCAGCGACAAACGCCGTCAATATGACATTCGCGGCTGTTTGATCAACATTGTTGAGGACACCAATAAAACGATCTTGTCCATCGAACTCGAAAACATTTCAGAGCGATGTACTTTTGATACAGCGAATCTTTTTATGCAAGGACCTGCGCACAAGCTCACCTTTGCCCGGCTCAATGATGTGAACATAGGCGGTGGCGCAAAAGAAGCATGCCTAGGGTTGTGCGGCAATGCCGCGCCGCCTGTTTATGGGCTAACGGTTCAGACACCGCATGCGATGACGTTGATAGAATTCGATGCAGAGGTCAGCAACACCGAGGCTTCTACGCATGCAGCAGAACGACTGCGACAGCAATTAGAGAGACGATTTCCCGGGGTTGAACTGTATGGCGACTATCTCGGAAAAAGCATTCCCGCCAAAGTTTTTACGGAAATGTGGCTGAAAGAATTTCAGCACGTGCGGATCACTTCCATTCGATTTGGCTACAACATTTTTAATAACTGATTTCACGACCAAGCTGAACCACCAATTTCACGCCCAGTACTTTGCAGACACGGGAAATGGTGTTGAAGCGTGGTTGATCATCCGCTCTCAGCGCTTCGTAGAGTGACTCGCTGAATCATGCAAATAGGCCGCAACGCTCTCAGGCACATCCACCATAACCCGGACGCCCAAGCCATCAAGCACTTGAAAGAGCTTGCCCCACTGAACGGATTCGCTGCCACGTTCAACCTTGCCAAGAAAGTTTTCGCTGACGCCGATACTGCCTGCGGCATCGTCCTGACGGATCTTCTGTGCCTTACGGCTAGCCCGCACCACCCTGCCGATGGCGGCTGAATTATCGATGGGTATTTTCATGGTCAATCCTCACGTTTGTGTGGATTTTGCACCAAATAGAGGTGTTTTAGAGAAAATCCTCAAGATCATGAGGATTGCAGTCATGGCCAAGTGATGAAATCGGCGCTCATTGAGCAAGATCATATCAATATTTCAAAAGAAATACATATATAAACTCAAATATTGAATTTTTTATGCATAATATAGATATATTTATAAATATAACGGATGAATACGATGTTAGTCGAGTTCCGCGTAAAGAACTTCCGAAGCATGCGCGACGAGCAGGTGCTCAGCCTTGTCGCGTCGAAAGACAAGACCTTGGGAGACACCAACGTCATGTCCACTGACCTCAAGGCAGCCCCAGGCCTACTGCGTAGCGCGGTCGTTTATGGCGCCAATGCCGGGGGCAAGTCCAATCTCATCAAAGCCCTCCAGTACATGCGCGGCGTGGTACTGGAGTCGGCCACGGTCATCCAGCCCGGCCAAACCTACGGGGTACAGCCTTTCAGGCTGGATGATCTGTCTGCCAGCGAAGCGACCGAATTTGAGGTCACCTTCATTGTTGCGGGCGTGCGGTATCAGTACGGCTTTGCAATCACCTCACAGCGCATTGTTCGCGAGCATCTGCTGGTTTACAAAGCCTTCAAACCGCAACGCTGGTTTGATCGGCACTTTGAAGTCGACAGTGGCAAAGATGTGTACGAATTCGGCCCCGGCCTGAAAGGTGCCAAGCATTTGTGGGAAGGCGCGACGCGTCCAAATTCCCTGTTTCTCTCGATGGCCGTTCAGCTAAACAGCGAAGCAATGCGCCCGGTATTCGACTGGTTTTCGACAGGACTCGTGATTTTCAATGAGCAAGCAAAGCTCAGCCCACAGACTTCGATTCAAATGCTTCAGCAGGCCGAGGGACGCAAGCAAATCTGCGCTTTTCTCACCGCTGCCGACATCAGCATTTCCGACATCGAGGTCATCACTCATAAAGTGCCAGGACACGCCGTGCATTTCGATCTGGACGCAAACAAGACTGAGGTACGCAGCGAAGAGGTAGAAGAACATCAGCTGCGCTTCTCTCACGTGACAGAGCGCGGTAGAGCCGTCTTTGATCTGATTGACGAATCAAGCGGCACCCGGAATTTGCTTTTCCTGACTGGGCCCGTGCTCGATATTTTGACGAAGGGTTTGACGCTGGTGATCGACGAACTCGATACCAGTCTCCATACGCTCTTGGTACGAGAGCTGGTAAGACTGTTTCACAGACCCGACGTCAACACAGGGGGCGCGCAGCTCATTTTCACCACGCACGACACATCGCTGCTGGATGCTCCCAATTTATTCCGGCGTGACCAAGTATGGTTCATTGAAAAAGACAAGGATCAAGCCTCTACACTCGTGGCACTAGCCGAATTCAGCCCACGCAAGAACGAGGCTCTGGAACGCGGCTACCTAATCGGTCGCTACGGAGCCATCCCCTTCCTGAACCAATCATTGGGATTGCCTAACTGATGGCGCGGGATAATTCCCCCGCAGAGCGTCAAAAGAAGCAGCTCGAGCGAAAGCTAGGCCAGCGTGCCAGTTACGACCGAATACTCATCGTGTCCGAAGGTAGCAAGAGCGAGCCCAATTACTTTAAGGATATTCGTTCCGCCTATCGCTTGCAGACGGCTACTCGCTTCACGTAACGTAACGTAGTGATATCAGCTCAAAAAAGCATATCCCCTGACTTACTCGGCCACCGATGCCGCATCGTTCTTGAGCTCGGCAAATTTGGCGGACATGGTTGGGTTGTCCTTGGTCAGCTTTTTAATCGTTACTTCCTGAGCCTTGTCGTTAGCTAGGCGCAAATTTCGGTCTGTTCCAAGCAATGCCTCTTTGGTTTTTTGAAGATGATCGATCGATTTATCTATCTCATCAATCGCAGTTTGAAAACGCCTTGACGCCAATTCATAATTTTTTCCAAATGCAGCCTTGAACGAATCAAGCTCATTTTCGAAATTCGTAACATCGATATTCTGAGCTTTTACGATCGCAAGTTCTTCCTTGTATTTTAGTGAATTCATCGCCGCATTGCGCAACAGCGTAATGATCGTAATAAAGAACTGAGGGCGGACCACATACATCTTCGGGAATCGATGCAAGACATCAACGATTCCCGTGTTATAGAGCTCACTATCGGGCTCAAGCATGGACACCAGAACCGCATACTCGCAGCCTTTTTCAGTCCGGTCCTTGTCGAGCTCCTTTAGAAAATCGTCGTTCTTGCTCTTCGTAGTGGTTCGATCTGCCTCATTCTTCATCTCGAACATGATCGAAACGATCTCGGTGCCATTCTCATCGAAATCTCGAAAAATATAATCGCCCTTACTTCCGTTACGAGCATCATTATCTTTTTCAAAATACGCCCTCGGAAACGCTGTTGCTCGAATTCGATTGAACTCGGTCTCGCAGTGCTGCTCCAGCGTCTCGCCAAGCATCTTGGTAGACAAACGAGATTTCAGGTCGCGCAAACGCTCGATCATGTCATCCCTATCCTTGATCTGTACTTCGTATCTCTCCTGGATAGATTTCTCGGAGAGCTGCTTCGTCAGCGCCAAGTGATCCAAGCTCGTCTTCAGCTGATCTCTTTCACTTTCGACAGCACGAACTGCCTCGGATAAAGCTAGTTTTTGATGAATCTCGCTTGCATCAATCTTCGCCTTGAGCTCTTGAATCAAAGCGTCCTTGTCGGCAGTCACTTGAGTAGTGGCGAGCTGAACGGCGTAATTCTTATCGCGTTCGGCCAACTCCAGTCGTTCATTCAATTGCTGTTCGAAATCACGATCGCGTACCTGCTTGAGGATATCTGCGTAACCGGCCTCATCAATCTTGAAATCCTTAGTACAGTGGGGACATGTTATTTCGTTCATTTTTTTCCTTTTAGCGCCTCGAAATCCTTCTCGAGGCCATTTGACGCGACTTATGTCTTTTTAAAACATAAAACTCTTTAGGGTAATGGGCGACGCTCGGATCCAATGCCCTCAAGCACCCACTCGATTAATCTCGAGATCCAGATTGACGGCCTTGCTGAATTTTGCGCCGTAAAAAAGCCGCCTTTCCCGATTCGGCACTCTCGCTGAAATTCATCGATTCACCAAGCTCGGTCAGTCGTGCCGACAGACTATGCGAGGAATACATCAATTCTTTCTCTAGACGCGCCTGATCTTTCTCTGCCAACAGCCGCCGCAGGAGAGTAACGGTCTGCATGAGCCAAGGGTTATCACGCGCCCGCAATTCCAGGTCATCCAGCATGTGAGAAATTTTCGACCAATTTCGCTGGCTGGCGGCCTGATAGGCTTCGCGCTGAAGATCAGCAGCCTCGATCTCATCAAAACGCCGGCGCACCATGGGATCATCAGTTATCGCGTCATATTCCGCCTGACTCACCACCGGAAGCGCTGGCAGCGATGCTTCAAATGCATGAACGCCACCTTCAGTATTTTTTGCGCGGATTGAAATGGATAAGGCCGAACCATTATCCGAAGCATGTTGAGCTTCAACAGCACAGTCCATTGGGATAGAAAGTGCAACCCAAGCCTCCGAGTTGAACGCCAGCGAGGGCAGAATCCAGGTGTCCGGTTCGTGCGAGGGATAAGGGTTGTGAACCGTCCAGCGAGTCGATTCGCTTTGCAGCTTTAAGCTGACTTCCCTCCAGCCCAAAGCACTCAACAGTCCGACTTCAGCTTCAAGAGGTTCCGACAAATCACTAGCTCGGTCGCCGTACATCGCAGTGCCTTGCCCAGCGATAGCCATTGCCGTCATGAGGCGCTCATTGAAATCCAGTCCGATACCCACCGTTGTGGTGGTCACCCCTGCTGCAGCCAGATGAGATACCTGCTCGCAAATCGTGTCGATATTTTGAATCCCGGCATTTGCTTTACCATCGGAAAGCAAAACAACGCGGCACATCCGATCCGTGCCACTACGCGGCGCCAACTGCTGGGCTCCCTCAAGCCATCCTGCGTGAAGATTGGTTGATCCACCTTCGTCAATGCTCGATAGCAGCTCGGGCAGCAATGGTTTGAAATTTTTTACAGCAATCAGATTAAGTGGCACTGACACTGAGTCGTCATACGCCACCAGACTCACCTCGTCATCCGCATGAAGCTGATTGACGAACTGCTTAGTAGCCTCTTTTGCAGCGTTCAGGCGACTGCCACGCATGGATCCAGAGCGATCAATCACCAGAGCTACAGAAAGTGGCGTGCGCGATGAAGATTGGTTAGCTGGTACGCCAATGCGAACCAGCACCTCCAGATGAAGTCGATCCGTGTCGATCAGCGCAGGCCTAAGTGGCGTAATCGATATATCAAGGTGGGAGGCGGGCATAATCTTCTCCTGTCGTATCTTTATGTTCTATCGTTGTTGGGCAAAAAGGTATCATTTGCCTGCAGAAAATTTCTCTAGTTTTTCTTCCATTGTTTGCAAGAGCTGCTGGTGCTGAGCCAGCATCGTCTCTTTCATAACGTTCTGCTCGAATTCATGCCGCGATTCGTTTATTTTGTACTTTGCCATCATTTCCAACTGCATATGTTCTAGATTTTTTTGGTGATTCAGTGACTCATGCAACAGCTTTTCAAAATGTTGATTCGTGTCATGCAATCGCTCAATTAAATCTCTCATTTTGTAGTATCCCTCCTCACTTTTTTGTAACTGATCCATCAGCGCACGCCGCAAGCCCATTACCTCATCTTTCAGATCACGGACACCTCGAATTTCATCCATCAAATCGCGCTTGATGGTTTGCACCTCAGCCAGCACATCCACCACAGCCATCGGCGGTCGCGCTAGCGAAGACTTTTGGCGCATTGACAGAGAAGACTTTCCGGGGTCCATCGATTTGAACCGCGACACCAACATCTCCGCCGCGTTGGGCAAGGGAGCGCGCAAACTAGCCTCCAGCTCATCGGTACTACGATGGCTGTTTTGTTCCATTGCAAAAGCCAGAGGCAGGCCTTTGAGAACCATACGGCGGGCGTTCAAAAGCTGAGCCAAGTGACGGAAGTGATACGCCGAATCGCGACCCTGTCGGTCAGGTCGATCCAGCACCCCTTCGGACTGGTAATAGCGAATCAAACGCTCGTTGGTTTTGTCCGGATCGATGTCCAGCCCGATAGCCGCGGCGCAATCGACAGCTGCCTGGGCCAACTCAGCCGCATTTCCGGTAAAAGCTCGGTAATGCAATAAAAAATCCATAAGCCACCTGAAAAGTTAATCAACACTGACACTGTCATATTGCCAGTGTCAGTGTTGGGTGTCAATATGCCAGTGCAAAAATAATGTGAATGCTTTTAAGTTAACTATTTTTAAAGGCTCGCCAACCTAAATAGAGTTTTCTAAAGTGCTGCAGACAAGAGAAGACCTCACGGCCCTGATTAGCCCTACTACGGCAGTTAGTTTGCAGGTGAGATGGCTCAGAAACTGAGCTTTGCACATCGGGGAGAAATTCCCTTAAAAAAGAGACGAGACCATTAGTCGGCGAACACAATAGGCAATGCAATTGCATTGACGCCGAGAAGGCATCTACATTACCGTCGGCAGACCACTGCTTACGTCACAGAGCGAACCATGCCTTCCACCCTTAAAGCCGAATCCACACTAACCTGCCGCTACCAGGCTACGGTGCCGGGAATCGTGCGTCGCGCCCTGCAGCTGCGCAAGCGTGACAAGATTAAGTACATCACCCGCACTGGTGGTGAGGTGGTGCTGACACGTGCCACTACAGGCGATCATGATGATCCAGCACTTAATCAGATCCTAGATTTCCTATCCCAAGACCGTACGGCTCTTCAGCACGACGCGGCGAGTGTACTTAATCAGATCCTAGATTTCCAAGTCCAAGACATCGTCGCCAATCCCGAGCGACTACAGGCTATCAACGACAGTTTGGCCCATCGACTCAAATCGTTAGTCGGCAACATTGACGTCGACCTGAACGCGCCGCAGTCGGAAAACGATGAATGACGTTGCTCCCGGCGTGCGCCGGTAGCGAGCGAGGAATTCGGATCGCATGCGATTCGCCCAAACAGCAGTCATTACATGCAAGTGATGACCGTACTTGTTGAGATGACCATACTTGTTGAGATGACCGTAAAACTCCTACCGTCATCCCGGCGAAAGCCGGGATCCAGTGTCGTTCGTTGTGCAGCCACAGCCTTTCGCTTTATGCAGCAGCTGACTCTGAGAAAAAACCGAAGCGTCCCGGATCATGAGGATTTTAATAAAGCATCGAACCCACCAGTAGCACAAGTCTCGCTCAACTGGAAAACCAATATAAATAAAAATCAGGCTACCGTAGCCGTTAGCCGCACACCTAAAGCCTTACATACTTTGTAAATCGTATCGAACCGAGGATGAGCATCAGCCCTGAGCGCTTTGTAAAGCGCTTCTCTAGTCAATCCCGCATCCAAAGCAACCTGCGCCATCCCACGTGCTCGGGCAACATCGCCGAGCGCTGCCGCGAGTAACCCAGGATCACCATCTTCAATCGCCAGGCTAATGTAATGCGCCACCGCCTCATCGTCATCCAAGTATTTTGAAGGATCAAATTCCGATAATTCAGACAACTTAGTTTTTTTTATCATCTCATTACTCCTCGATTGACTGAGCCAAAATGATAGCTCTTTCAATATCACGGGCCTGAGTTGCTTTGGTTCCGCCGCCCAGCATCAAAATCAAAACCTCACCACGCCGCACGAAATACATCCGCCATCCCGGCCCAAAAAACTCCCGCATTTCAAAAACGCCATGACCGACTGGTTTAACATCACCAAGCTGACCCAGACTTGCCTTACGTATTCGAAGAACTAACCTTCGACGGGTTGGTGGATCTCGTAACTCGTCGAGCCATTTTTCGAATGTTTCTGTTTGAAGAATCTTCATCAGACCGCAATTGTAATCGATCGTTCACATCGGGTAAAGTAGACCAAATTTCGAAGAAAGTCACCCATGGCCACCATCCATCCGCCCCTGCCCGACATCAAACTCACCAACAACGGCGCCTACCGCGAGCGCGAAATACTCCAGCAGCTCCAGCAAGGACTCCCCAATAGCTTCGACGCCTACCACAGCGTCCAGTGGTCCAGCCTGCACGACCAGACCCAGCGCTTCGGTGAAATCGACATCGTCGTCCTCTCACCCCAAGGCCACCTAGTCCTGCTTGAAGTCAAAGCCGGCGCCGTCAGCATCGATGAGCACGGCATCACCAAGCAGTACAGCAGCGATCCCAGCCAACCCAAAAACATCAATCACCAAATCCACGCCCAGGTCAACGCCATGCGGCAAGCATTACAAAACAACCAGCTCCACGACGTACGCTTCGCCCACCTGCTCGTACTTCCTGATCAAAAAATCACCCACGGCAGCATCGCCTACCCCCGAGAGCGCATCGTCGACGCCACCCAGCAAGACCAACTCTGCCAGCACATCATCAGCAGCATCCCCACCACCGACCTCAGCAGCCAAACCCGAGACCGCGTCACCCTCTTTCTAGAAAACCGGTTCGAACTCATCCCCGATCCATCCGTACACATCAGCCAGATACAAAGCACCAACTCACGCCTCTCCGAAGGCCTGGCCACCTGGGTGCCCCGCATCAGCCATCAAAGCCACACCTACGTCATACAAGGCACCGCCGGCTCCGGCAAAACACAACTCGCCATCGCCCTCCTTCGCCAAGCCGCCGCCAACAAACAACACAGCGCCTACCTCTGCTTTAATCGCCCACTGGCCGATCACATACGCCAGATCGCACCCACCCACGCAGACGTAGCCAATTTTCATCAACTCGGCATAGAGCACTGGCGCAACACCGAAGGCGAGCCCGACTTCTCTGACAAACATCTATTCACCAAAGTCGCAGAAAAATACATCAACGACGCCCCTAATTTCAAAAGTGATCTCGACCTCATCATCGTCGATGAATCACAGGATTTTGAAACCGACTGGATCCAAGCAATCACTCATCGCCTAAAGCCCGAAGGCAAACTCTATGTCATGGGCGACCCCGATCAACTCCTCTACGATCGTCCCCTGTTTGAACTTGATGGCGCCGTCTCCGTTACCTGCAACGATAATTTTCGGAGTCCACAAAAAATCGTCGACATCATCAACCTATTGCAACTAGCCACCACCCCCATCAAAGCACGCTCAGGCTACGCCGGAGACCACCCCGAATTCAGGCACTACACACCCACACCCTCCGGCACCGAGAGCGCCATCGTTCAATGCGTCAGCGACCTGCTCGCTCAAGGTCACACGCTCGACCAAATCGCCTTGATCAGTTTTCATGGCAAAGAAAAATCACACCTGCTCGCCAAAGACACCCTCGGCAAATGGCCACTGCGCAAAGCCACCGGCACCTTCGATAAAAACCAAAACGCCCTCTGGAGAAACGGCCAGCTCTTTGCTGAAACCGTCTCGCGATTCAAAGGGCAATCAGCGCCCGTAGTCGTACTGTGTGAGGTAGATTTTGAAGAACTGCGCGAGAGGGAATTACGAAAGCTCTTTGTGGGATTTACCCGCGCACAGTACAAAGTCGTGTGCTTGATGAGTGAACGGGCGGAGTCAATGCTAATGGCGAGAGTTTGACCGTCTGCATGTAAATTTATTCATTTACTGAGACTTAGTGTTTTCGTGTCGCGCGTCACTGCAATCCATCGACTTGAACTACCCAATTGATCACTATATTTTCTGGCTATGTTTTGCCACGGCAGATTCATCTCTTCTGCAAACATTTTCGCCAGTCTCGCGACTTTGACACGCTTCGTATGCGCCAATAGCGTATCAAGCACATCTGCTCGCAGATTTCGTACGCTGTCGACCAGATTTGCTGTTTCTTCAAAAGATTGCAGTTTCCCTGTATCGCTAAACAACTCCAGCAAGGCGCGCTCCGGAACGGAGACTAAAACTTTCGCGTGACCGCCGGGAAGTGGGGACAACCCATAGTCCTCAGGAAGCTCATCATCAAAGATTTGCGTGGACTGATAGCTGGTGTCAAAAAGCGTTGGAAGCCAATCCGGTAGACGGACAGCCTTCGGACCCCACAAGTTGATTCGCTCCCTGTGGGCAAGGTTATGACGCACTCCCCGCCATGCCAGCGCGGTCTTTCCGCCCACATGGATTCCTGGCAGCTTGTACGTCAAAAATACCAACACCTTGTCCCTGTCCAGAGTCCCGTTCGGGACCTTATAGACACCCCTACCCAGACGTTTTAGCCAGCCAGATCCCGCTAAACGAGCAGTGTTTGTCGCGGGCATGCCCATAGCCTCCAAGTCTTGGGTGCTATAGGGCCTGTCCCACTCAAGCTGGGTCATCAGCTCTCTGATTGAAATATTTTCAGTAAATGGCATTTGACGTTAACTATTGCATATAAACCAAACAGCAACAAGACCTCCAGGAGCTTTTTGAATAAAATAATTGCAGAAGTTGACTCTAAGCATTGATTACAGCATATTTTTCAAACAATAGGTATCTTTGATAAAAAGCAACATTGCCGGCGGTCTCGCCTGCGTTGCTAGTAGATAAATTGAGCGATTAGCGTAGCGGAGGCACTACAAACCACCATTAACTTTTTGACAGTAATGCAAAATTCTCCTGCCAAGCAGGGAATCGAAACACCGCGGCAGGATATTGATTTGATTCGCGCCCGTTTGAAGGTTGCGCAAGCGCATGCCAAAGGAGCTGAAAATGATTGAAATCGAAAACGGATCAACCAACGTCTACGAAGATCTTGGTTTACCCGATGCCGCTGAAATGAAAGTCAAAGCGATTTTAGCCGCGAAGATCGGTGAGATTATCAAGCATCGTCACCTAACCCAAATCCAGGCCGCCGAGATTCTTGGTATACCGCAGCCAAAACTTTCAGGCATGTTGCGCGGTCAATTTCGAGGTATCAGCGAAGCCAAGATGCTTGAGGGTGTGAATAGACTAGGACGGAGCGAGTGAGTGATTCGGATCGAATGCGATCCGCCCACTCAGCAGTCATCAAATGCAAGTGATGACCGTACTTGTTGAGGCGACTATAAAATTCCTACCGTCATCCCGGCGAAAGCCGGGATCCAGTGTCGTTCGTTGTGCAGTCACAGCCTTTTTCTTTATGCAGCAGCTGACCCTGAAAACAAAAAAACCTATTCAGATCACACCAAGAACAAAACTAGCTAACCACCAACTCACGCGTAAAAAACCCAACCACCAAAACCCAGACTACCTATAACCATCTTCGCTTTGATGCTTTATCGCCAAAACAATCACCACATCCAAAGCTCGATCCACACGATACAGCGCAAGATAGCCACTCGCCCCGAAATCAATGACTAGTTCGCGAAGATCTGCAGCACCATCAACCGACCTGCCAAGCGAGGGAGTTTTCGCCAAAGACGCAAACGACCCACGAATAGCCTGCGTCGCTCTCTGGGCAGCCTTTGCGTTTTTACTGAGAAGAAAAGAATGAAGTCGGGCTATGTCAGATTGCGCCCTTGCCGACAATCTTACTTGTGGCATGTAGGCAGTGGCGCACTAGGATCCTGTTGAACTTGATCCACCCACGAATCAAACTCATCTAACGTAATGTGAAGCCCGGTTTCCTTGTAGTGCACGAAGGATGCTTCAGCCGCCGCAACAAAATTTTGTCGAGCTTCTTCTTTTTGTAAATACTCAAGAATAGCCGCCTTCATCAGATAATGCGGCGTGCTATTTTTTGCCGAAGCCAGTGACGCAAGACGATCCTGATCGGCATCGTCCAAATTAATAGTCACCGGCCCATGACGCGGCTTTTCTGGAGAAGAAATTGTCATCGCACAACCTTTAATCAAAACGTCTGCTAACTTTAATTCAGCCAACATCAATCGTCAATCGAACCCACCAATCACGCAAGACTTTCCAGATAGGGACGCATCACATTAGTCATCCGACATATCTCGGCGGATTCCCAAAGTTCATCCATCGTGACTCTCTTTTGATTCCATGCATCTCTAAGCGCTTCGAGCGCAACATCGAGTCCGATTTTATTTCTGAATTTAAAGCAATCGGCAATCGTTTTTGCGATTGACGTCACCGGAATGTGCACGACACCATCAACCGCAACCTGCGTTATGCCATCGCCTGGGTCTGACATTCTCACGATTCGAAGAGGTGGAAAATCATATTTGGGGACTCTAGCCTTTGGCGAAATTGCCACCCAAACTTCGCTTGGAGATTGCGTTGTCAGGCCGTGAACCTGTAGTGCTGTGAGCAAACAAAACACCACCCTGGGATGTTTAATTGCGATTTGCGCCAGATGATCAAGTTCAGTCACGGTTCGATCTGGCGATGCGTAGAGTCCCCTGCCAATTCGAACAAGCCCACCCTTACGGAGAATTTGCTGAAGGGTCGCGCCCGACACGCCAACCTCGGCAAGTGATCGCGCACGGACGATCCCTTGGGTGAGAGCGAGCTCTTGAACGGGGCATTTAGGGGCGGATTCCATGGCCGGATATTACTAAAAAGTCGGAGAAAGTCAATAACTACCGACATTTCAGTAAGAAAGTAAACCCCACACCCACCCCATCCAGCACCGGCAGCTTAAAAAAGGGACGGAACAAGTGACCTTGCCGGAACCATTGATCCAAGATAACATTCACTCACATCCAGAGCTGGGGTCACCCAGCACCAACCTGCCTACCCGGGCAAGGTGGTTCGCAAAAGCGGATGCGGCCGAGAGGCAACCAAGCGGGAGTCAATCAACCCTCCCGCTGTGGAGGGTTTTTTTATTGGGCGGATTTATTCCTACTTGCCGTGCCCAGACAGGTGTCAAAACGGCTAAACAGGAGCAGTCAATGAACACCATCTCGAGAAGGCAATTTCTCAAACTCGCCAGTGGCATAGGATTGGGAATCGCCATCGCCCCACTCAAGCTTGAAGCAGCCAGCACCAGCACACTCAATCAAGTGTGGCAGCAAGCCAATCAAACACCCCTGCTCTTCGATGTCACCGAGTACGGCACCCTATCCGTCGCCGACTACCCTGAACCAAAACTACGAAGCGATGTTTACAACATCCACTCCGATTGGAACGCGAGCCCGGCAGCATTAGCCCTCGCAGCTGAAAGCTGTATTCCCCTGTCATGGTTCGCCGCTGATTTGCACCGAGAAGCCGTAGAACAAAAGCTAGACTCAATCAGCGAAAGCCTCCATGAATTAATCGGCTGCCCAGGTGCCGCACAAAAGATCATGTCCAACGTTCGCAACAACTGCGGCGACAGCGATTGCCCTGAGGTTGTCCAAGAATGGCTTGGCAATCTAAATCACGGGGAATTCGAGTCGGTAGCCCAAGACATAGAACGCTGGCTCGCGGCCGAACCCAATTGGGCCTATGAGTACGAATACTTCGACGATTGGGCAGACGGTCAGCGCGCGGCCTTGAACTTCTTCCGCAATCTCGACCTAGACAGTATCTCAGGGATCAACATCGAGATCATCGAAGGGGAACACCCCGGCAGCACCTATTACGCCGCCGAGCTGACCATGGACCCCGAAGAAGCAAACGCCATCGCCGAGAGCGAGGCCATCCCAATCAGGTTCAGAAGAGTCCTCTGACATCACCATCAAAACGCCATTGAGTGCCAAGCATGAACATACAACTGATCAAGATTGAACCGCTGAGCCCTTCCCTAGCCAGAAGCATCCCCCGCCCTCCAGCCACCCCCGAGAATTGCTACTGGGCGCTCGCCATCGAGGATGACGGGAAGTTTTATTTCTGGGGGAGAGGCATTTCATTGCCGATTTCGGAAGAGGACTACGTCATGGTGAAAGCGAATCCTAAATTATTTGTGGGGTCTACCAGCTACTACTTGAACCTACGAATTAGCTTTTTGATTCAGAATAACTGTGACTTTGAAAACAATACAAAAAGTGAAAGGACACTCCAATGATTACTCCCAGATTTTCTCAAGCAGTATCCCTGGCTATCCAAGCCCATGATGGCGACTTCAGAAAAGGCACCACCATCCCCTACATTTCGCACCCACTCGCCGTTGCTTCAATCGCTTTGGAATATGGCGCTGATGAAGATCAGGCCATTGCGGCACTGCTCCACGATGCCATCGAAGATGGCGGAAAAGAATATGCTCAGTTGATTGAAGCGCAATTCGGGCAACGGGTGCTCTATCTAGTAGAAGGATGCACCGATGGCGTACCGGATGCTCAAGGCAAAAAAGCAGACTGGCACGAACGCAAACGAAGCTACCTACAACATCTGAAACAAGCGCACGACGATGTATTGCTGATTTCAGGTGCTGACAAACTGCACAACGCCAGAGCGATCGTTTCTGATCTTAAATCGGTGGGGCAAATAGTATTTGAGCGGTTTTCTACAAAAAAAGACGGCACGCTTTGGTATTACGAAAGTCTGGCAGATATCTTCGAGGCACGAAAAGCGCCGATGGCAAAACCAATCCGGGAAACCGTCAATGAAATATTGGAAATGACTCGATAAGGTAATCTCCTGCCTCAGAATCTCCTGACGTTTTCGCCGTGGTGCGACAGGAGGGAGCTTTGAGAAAAACTGGGGTTTTAGAGTCGCACCAATTAGCAGAAGATTACTTTTTGGCAGTAGCGTATGCCTAATATCACCTCCGCCTGAGTTAACAGTTTAATGAGGCTTGATAATCTACCTTTTATTCGAGAAGCAACGCGAGCATTTTGCCAAATCGCAGGTGGGGGTTAGTTCGTGATTTACCGTTACCGGGCATATCGGCCCATCTCCGGTCATTCTGAAATTTATCCTTCCATGGTGCTCTAGGAAGTTTACAGTTACCGATTCATATGCATGGCCGCCCCAAGAACTTGCAACCAGGTGCGCCCCCTTTGGCGCAAACCTTCTTCTTTTGTCCAGATCAGATTCAACAGTAAAATTTACAATCATCAACTTTGCGTCAAGTCTAGATGCGTTCGGATGGCGTGTGTACATTATTGAGTCCACCTCTCCATCGGATCTCTCGAAAATTTTCTGGGCTAACCAGTTTGACACCTCTGGAATTGCTGCCAATTCGCCAACGTGGGATAGCCGAATTCTAGGTCTCCTCGAGAAGCCATTTAATTCCGAATTTTTTGCATCTATTTTCGCGTAACTAATAGCTTTGTCTATTTGATTATAAAAGGCCTGAAGGTTAGTAGGCGAAACTTTACTTAGATTGAGGTTTTCGAACTGCAGAACCGCCAAATAGTTAAATACGCCTCTCGCGATCGACGACAAATGCTTATCTCGACCATCATGCGCGTAGCATCCACCACCGCATTTAGAAGTGGGCTTACAAGTACTAAGAGGGAACCTTACGGATACCCCCTGCTTTATAGAATAACCAAAAAATCCCCTTTTAAATATTAGTTCATGGAACGGCTCACTATCCGAAGAAATAGCCTTAATCATGGAGTTTTCGATTAGAACTCGAGCGCGAAAAAGTTGGCTATCGATCTTTAGCCTCTCCTCTGGAGCACATGAAGCGGCGCGACTACGCGCCGCTAGAGAAAAATAAATCCTACCGGGCTCACTATACGCGGCAATTAATTGGTTGTAGTTCCGCGCGGGATTGTCGCTTGCGAATTTGCAAGCCGATGCAATATCAGCAATCCAGCTATCAATCCCTCTGTCACTCCAGTTTATAGGCTTTCGGCGAAAGAAAATTTTACTTTTTGTGTTCATAGCCTGTGACGCCTAAACGTGTGGCTATAGCGCTAGCCAGCGTAAATCCCAATTGAACTGGAACAGCATTAACGATTTGTTTGGCTACGTCAAGCGGCTTTCCAGCGAACTGAAAATCATCTGGGAATCCCTGAATTCTTGCGCACTCCCTGGATGTGAGCTCCCTCGGCAGGGTGGGGTGTATGTGGAACACAAACCCTCCGTCGCCTCCTGCCATCAGAGAATTAGATGGCTGATCGCTATCTAGTCGCCATCTCTTTCTCTTCTTGTCTTGCTCTCCAGGTCTCAATTGCTTAAATCGTTGAACAACCTCCTCCGTATGCGTTACCGCTGTGTGGTGGGTTGGAAAGTCGCTCCTGTTGATATTTGGCGATCGAAGTTGTCGTAAAGCGTCGGCGACTGTTTTCCACCGATCGCTTACTAACGGATTTTTTTGTGTGGGGTTGAAGTTCGTAGGAAGAGGAAAAAATGGTACGTCACTGTTTATCAAGCAGTCGATCTTGATGCCAATCACTATAAGCCGCCGACGCTTTGTAAATGCACCATAATCCGCAGCATTCACTATTTTCCACTCGATCTTATATTGCCCTTTATGTTCTAGTAATGAAATTAGATCGTTCAAAACAGTCCCATGCCACTGCCAAGCGAGATTTGGAACATTTTCAAACAAAAAAAATTTTGGCCTTACAATACGAACCACTTCCGCGTAATCTGATAAAGTCGTCGCCCTTGGGTCGGCCATCCCAAGCCTCTTGCCAATAGTTGAAAATGGCTGACACGGCGGGCCACCGATAACTCCATCAATATCTTTGAGGGCAAATTGACTTAGCTGTTCATCTATAAATTGCCTAACAGTGCAGTTCAGGATTAATGCTTTTTCGAGTAAAAATTCGGATCCAATTCGAAGGTCTTTGTTCAATCGTAAAGTTTCAGAATAGATTGTGTTGGCCTCTACACAGGCGATCGATTCAAAGCCTCCGGAACTTTCGAATCCGAGGTCAAGACCTCCCGCACCAGAAAATAGCGATAGGGTTTTAAGTTTGCTTTTCATTAGTCACTCGAAGCCCAAATTATATTGGGATTGATTATTATTTTGGAGGTGTATTGCACCCTAATTCAAGCCATTTTTCATTACAACCTGCATACTATCTCCATTAATCTATCGAAGTTATCTATTACATCATATTTAACTTTTCCATGAGAAGCAGGATTGTTTATGGACCGGAAGAATTTTCGAGCACAATCAATTTTGGCTTTTTCGATCTCCCGTAGATTCAAAGTTGACATCGTTCCTTTTGTCTCTGCGACAAAGTAGATATGTTTGACTAACCCTTCTCGAAAGGAGATGGCCCAATCAGGATTGTAGTCGCCAACAGGTGTCGGAATCATGAAACCCCGCGGAAGCTTAGCGTAAACGACGACTTCAGCGCTGGACTCTAGAGCGTAAGCAAAATTACGCTCTGGCGTAGATCCAGAATCTGGCAATACGTAGTCATAAATGTGCCGTTTACTCGTTCTAATAGCGTTACTAAAATCCTGTTTAAGTTGTCCCGTAGTGAAGATATCCAGGTCGAACTTGTCCTCGACTGGGTCATAGGCCAGGTGTTCGATGATCACAGCGGCCTTCTGCTCATTGATTAGGCGAGTCGCCTCTGCAATGAAGCTCTCTGGATTGGTCTTAAACTGCGCGAATACGGCAGCGTTAAGTCTCTTCAAAATCTCAGTCACCGTGCGCCGGGTTAGATGAGTGCTTTCTGTAAGCTTACCGATTAGATCGTACTTGACGGTCGAATGGCTCGATTTCTTACTGTCCTCTATTCTGGTTTCTGAAACCTCGAATCCCTGCCCGTTTTGGAGCAAATCTGCACTTATAGTTTTTTTTTGCTCGCCAACTTCAATGGTGTAGCGCAGCGGAGTCACCCGAAGGCCAGCATCCTTGTCGTTAAGGGTATTAGCCGCCTTTTGCACCAACTCGCCGGAGTCGAAGTCGACGCTGTATACAGCCTTGCGATTGATACGATTCCAGAGCTCCTTAAACTCCGGCTTCTCGAAGTTGCCGTTGAGCGGGTTCTTCTTGGGCTTGCGGTCGTCGCCGATTTCGGGCAACAGGCTCTCGCTGAAAACGCTGTCGATGAGCTTGAATACCTGCTCGGGGTACGGTGCCAACTCGGGGGGCAACGCAGCTAGTGCGCCGTCTTTCTTTGCCTCATGGTAGGCGCTGGTGATTCGATCTGCACCGTCGGTGTAGTCATGCTTGAGAAGGTACTTGTAAATCTGCTTGGCGAGCAGCGGTGTAACTTCGACATCGCCAGACTCCGTCTTAAGCACCTTGCCAGTAAAGTAGGCCTCACTCGCCACGCGTGGGCGCGCCGACAGCGACTCGCTGATGTCCTTCTGCAGCGCAGCGACAAAGTCCTTGTAGCTCTCGCTCGCCACCACAGTCAGCACGTTCAGTTCGTGTACCGTAACCGGGTGATCCATTCTTTCACCGCTTTGGTTGACGGACAGCCGCAAGCCGCGGCCCACCTCCTGGCGGCGCGAAATGGTGTTGTCGCTATGCTTCAGTGCGCAGATGACAAACACGTTCGGGCTGTCCCAGCCTTCACGAAGGGCGGAATGTGAGAAGATGAAACGCACCGGCTCATTAAGCGACAGCAGGCGCTCCTTGTGCTTCAGGATCAGGTCGTACGCATCCACGTCGTCCGACAGTCCTGCGTTCTCGCCACGCGCCGCGACCGTGGGATTAGCCAGTCGTTTGCTCTTTTTGTCGATTGAGAAATAGCCACTGTGGGTCTTGTAGACAGAAATGCCTTTTAGGTACTTGATGTACGGCGTCTCATCCAGAGTTAGCACCTCATTGAGGTAGAGCTGGTACTCCTCCTCGAACATACGGGCGTATTCGCCTTTCTCATCCGGCGCACTGTAGTCGCGGTACTTCACCACCTCATCAATGAAGTAGAGCGTGAGCACCTTTACACCTTGCTGGTACAGAGCCTGTTCTTTGTCGAAGTGCGCCTTAATGGCTTCGCGGATCTGAATTCGTCGCAGCGCGGTCTCGGTCACATCACCAGTCGCGTCCCCAACGGTCAGCTCAACGCCATTAGTGAAACTCAGGGTGTCGAAGTTGGCGTTGATGTCGGCCACGACAAAGCCGCCCCGATACTGATCTAGCCCGTTCGAAAGATCGAACAGGTTGTCGCCCTTGGAAAGCTTCCTGACGATTCTCTTGATATTGCCACCCGCCAACCTCTGCTCAAACTCGACGCGGGCCTCGGGGGGGGTCTTACTCGATATCTCGATCGACTGAAGGTACAGATAGCCAGCCGTTCCCGCCAGGTCCTTAACCGTGATACCGCGCACCGCGATCCTTTTTACCAGTTTCTGGTTGTAGGCGTCCAGCGCATCGAGGCGGTGAATCTTGTTGTGCGTGGTCTTGTGAGTGGCTGAGTATCGCAACACCATCAACGCCTTGAACTCCTCCAGTGAATTAAGCGTCATCGCGCCTTCCATCTTCTGCGGCTCATCCAGGATAAGAATCGGACGGTTGGCGCTGATCACGTCGATGGGTTTGCGCGACTGAAATTCGTCCAATACGTCATAAATGCGGCGGTTCTCGGCTCCTCGTGCGGCGAATGACTGCACGTTGATCACCATCACGTTGATACCCGCGTCGGATGAGAAGCTCTCCAGATGGTGCAGCTGCTTAGAGTTGTATATGAAGTAGCGCGCCTTCTTGTGGTAAATCTCCAGGAAGTGCGCAGCAGTGATTTCAAGCGACTTGGCCACGCCCTCACGGATCGCGATGCTGGGCACCACAATGATGAACTTGCTCCAGCCGTACTGCTTGTTCAGCTCGAAAATGGTTTTGATGTAGCAATAGGTCTTGCCCGTACCCGTTTCCATCTCGATGTCGAGATTGACCTTGGCCACTCTGGTCTTAACCAGCACATCTGACACCGGCAGGTTCTGGCCGTGCTGCACGGCTCGGATGTTGTCTAGCAGAGCTGCTTCCGGTAGCGTGAAGTCGGCGTTGCGGAAAGCAGCTTCCCGTTCCGCTAGACCTTCAGGCAAAGCTGCCTCCAGCGCGAGCGTCACTTGCAGGCTCGCAGGAGTTGTTTTCTGGCTGCCGGGGTCGATCCGGTAACGAATGCCGCCACAATGCGGAACCTGCCCCTTGAAACACTCGACTACTGCCTGTACCGCTGCGGTCTGGTAGACCTGCGTCTTGAATTTCAGCTGCATCAAGCCCTCCTCAGATGCATTTCACTTCGGTGACAGGCGACAAAAGCTTAAAGATCTGCCCCACGTTGATCTTGACCGCACTGTCCTTAAAGCCAGCATCGCGGAACACCACTCGCAGCGGCTTGCGGGCGGCCAGTTCCTTTACCAACGCTTCATCCACACCGCCGCGCGCGTCGAAGCAGGCGGTAAGGACGTTGTCGTCCACGAAGAACACATCTTTGCCTTGGATAGCCGCCTTCTCAATAGGCAGCGCAAGATCAACGCCCCAGTCCAGCATCACCTGAAACAGCAAATCTTCCGGCGTGCGATCGGGCTTGATGTTGTCGACGAAAAGGTCAAGATTGGCCTTATCCAGCGCATCGGGCACGTAGTACACGTCGGCCATGTTTGAAGTATCTATCTTGAAGACGCGGAAACCAACATCCTTTTTCCAACCCTCATGACAAGCACCGCTGATTACGCTCTTGCCGGCACGGCGGATGCGCTCACGACTGACATCTGGAATAGTCTTAAAGCCCGCCTGATAAGCCGTTGAATCCTCATTTGTCTTTTCATTAATCTGCACCATCACGAAGCGACGGTTACCGCCGTCAGCAGCGTTCTGCAGAATGACCGAATGTGCGGTGGTGGAAGAACCTGCAAAGAAATCGACCACGATGTCTTCCTTTTCCGTCAGCATTTCGACCACTTCCTGAAGCACGAGCTCATCTTTCGGAAAATCAAACAAGTCGCCATCCATCAAAGCGCGCAGCCGCTTCGAAGCTGCGCGTCCATCTTGATAAAAAACGCTGTAGGGCGTTTGCTGCTCTTTGTCTTTCAGGTAAGACTTGATGCATGGGACAGTACTTTCATCCTCGCCAAAATGCACGCGATCATCAGCTACCCATTCCTGCATGCGTTTGGGGTCACTGGTCATCCAGCCCCTGGACGGTACCTTAACGGGCTTCTTTGTGATTGGATGAAGAATTTCGTACTTAGGTCCTCCACCGCCGGGCCAGGAAATATCCGATGCGAAATAGACGCCACGTTTGTCAATATTGTTATAGTGCTTGTGATCCTTAGATGGATGACCGTCAGCAAGAGCTCGATACCAATCCCTTAAACCTTCAGTCATTGCCTTGAATTCTTGACCGTATTGACGTTTTAGTCGTTCATACTGAGTGTAGATTTCGTCAAGTCCTTTTTTACGCTGCCTCCAAGTGATCTGCTTCTCGCGAAGGTACTCGACATTGCGGGCATAACAAACGATGTACTCATGAGAGACCGACACCAGCCGTGAGTCATTCTTGCGCCCAGCGGCCCACACCATATCGGCAATAAAGTTGGACTGACCAAAGGCCTCATCCATCAGCAAACGCAGGCGGGGGTGCTCACCCTCATCGCAGGAAACAAAAATTGCCCCATCCTGCTTGAGCATGTTCTTGGCTAAACGGATACGAGGGGCAATCATCGTCAGCCAATTGGAATGAAACCGACCGTTTCCTTCTGGATTGGCAACCAGACGTGCACCTTCTTCACTGCGCTCGCCCGAAGATACCTCATGTGTGATCTGCCCTGATGCAAAACTATCCTTATAAATGAAATCTTTGCCCGTGTTGTACGGTGGATCGATATAGATCATCTTCACTTTGCCAAGGTAGGTCTCCTGCAACAGCTTCAACGCGTCCAGGTTGTCGCCTTCGATGAACAGGTTCTTGGTGGTATCGAAGTCCACGCTCTCCCCCCGGCAGGGGCGCAGCGCCTTGGCAATCGGAGTATTGGCCGCAAGCAAGGCTTCGCGCTTTCCTGGCCAGTTCAGTTGATAGCGCTCCTGTGGCCCCTCCACAATCGCCTCAGCAAGCTCTTGTCGCAACTGGTCGAAATCTACCGCCAGCTTCACGCTCCCGTCCTCGCCCTTGGCTTCGGTGATGCAGCCCGGAAACAGATCGCGAACGCGTTCTATGTTGTCCTGCGTCATGTTGCGAGATTGCAATATCAATTTGTCCATGTTGATTCCTGTGATCGCTGTGCATCCGATATCGCGGTTCAGCGGCTTAATTGTTCAAGTTCTGATTTAAGTTGCCGCAGGGTCGCGTTGATCTCTACCTTGCGATTGAATTGTTTTTCCTTTTCCAGCTTGGCGGCGACGGTGGCCACCTCCCGCTTAAGGGCTCGTACCTGTTCGAAGCGCTCGACCAGCGCGACCAGCGGTTCGAGTGTGCGAACTGGCAGGGGAATCAGTCGATACAAAAGCTGCTGATACAAGCTTGCAAGATCCAGCGCCAGCGGCATGGCGCTGCGCTTGCCCGCAGTAGGCACCCAGTCTGTCGAAAAATAGTCTGAGAGCACCCAGCGACTGGCGTCAGCTTCGCTCGGGCGCTTGTAGCAGGCGACGACCTGCGTGCAGCTCTCGAAACCCAACTCGAAAACTATCGGGAACTGCACGGCACCGTCGATCGCGCGCAACACATCGTGGTTGAGCGCTGGCGTTTTGAGCTGGATGCTGAATACTTGGATCTCTGGAACGCCCGGCCTTGTCGGCAGGTTGATGGTTTCGGGGGCAAGCTTGTATTGCCAGACGATCTGCTCGACCTCTTTAACGAACAGATCCTTGAGCCTGGTATTGGCGTTACTGTGTTCGTAGAGCTTATTCTTGGGCAGGGGCCGGCCGAAGGCGGCCTTGGCAGGGTATCTGACCATTGCGGGATGCGCGTGCAAGGTGCCGAATTGAGTCATTCAGTCCCCTTGATAACCAGAAAACCGATCAACTCGAAGTCATCGAGACCGGAGATGTTCTGAGTTAGCGCCGTGGTCCTTCCCCCGGCGAACAGACTGTCGAGGTCCTTTTGTTCTTTGACCTCGATCATCGAGCGAACAGCTTTGTTGAGGAGCTCGGAATAAGGCTGCATCATCCGACCGTCGGCCGTTTCTCGGTTAAACCTTTGGCATACTTCCGTGATGGGAAGCGTCTGTCCTTTACAACAGCTACGCACCAGATCCAGAAGGCGTTTGACCTCGGTGTGATCATGAACAACTTCGCCCTTGTGGTTGATATAGATGAGGTAGTACGGGTGCAGCCGATTATGTTGGGGCAAGTGGGCGGGCGGGTTGACGCCTGCATTTTGATTACGTAACGTAAAGATCACACCAGGCTGCAGTCCCAAGTCTGGATTCGCGGCCACGACCGCGTGCAGGCCGCGTGGCATGTTGTTGAGGTCGCCGTGGACCTTGACGTAGTTCAGCAAGTCCATGCGGAAGTCATTAAGGCCAAGGTCTGTAATGGACACGCCAGTTTTAAGCTCTTCCAGCTCAATGACTTCATCTTGCATACGACGCAGCTGTTCTTTGCGGTATGAAACGTCGTTTGCTTGGGCGGAGAGCACGTTATCGTCGCCGGTGGCGGTAACGTCGGCGATCATCATGCGACTCTCGACGCGCTCCTTGAGATTGATGTACTCATCCAACGAAATGTCCGGCCAGTAGTTCACTAACTGGATGCTGGCATTTGGCGATCCGATGCGGTCTATGCGACCGAAGCGCTGGATGATTCGCACCGGATTCCAGTGGATGTCGTAATTGATGACGTAGTCGCAGTCCTGAAGGTTCTGGCCTTCCGAAATGCAGTCAGTGCCGATCAGTAGATCTATCTCAGCTGCTTCGTTTGGCAGTACGACAGCCTTTTCCTTTGCGCGGGGCGAGAACAGAGTTAGGAGTTCCTGAAAGTCATAGCCCTTGGTCAGGGTGGATTTAGGCGTGTCCGTGCCGGTAACTTTGGCTGTATGGAGGTTTTGGTTGACAAGAAGCTCGGTCGCCAGGTTGGCGTACAGGTAGTCCGCAGTGTCGGCAAATGCAGTGAAAATCAGTACCTTGCGATTACCGGGGTTGATCGGGTGGGCGATCTTTTCCAGCAAGTGCGCCTTCAAATGCTGCAGCTTGGCGTCGTTATCTGCACTGATCTTTCGCATCGATGTAAGCAGCGCCACGATTACCTCGAGGTCGTTTTTGAGCTCATATTCCCATGAGGGCAAGTCCATGTCGGCAAGGCTCACCTTGACCTTGCCACCAATCTCGCCGCCGCCTTCAAGTCCTTCAGGCAGTTCATCTTCGTCGACGCCCAGGGATTCGAGCGCATCGGTCAGGTCGCTCACGCTCACGGCGCTGCCGGTTTGATTGAAACTGGCGATCTTAGCCAGATTCCCCTCGTAGTTTTCGCGCAAGGATTGAAGCGTGAGGCGAAACGCGGCTACCGAGCTTTCCAGTCGCTTCAGCAGGTTGACCGTCATCAGCGCCTGCAGGCTTTTTTCACGGTCAGCCTGCCGTAATGTGCCCTTAACTCCGACCTTCGTATCGTACAAATCTTCGTACTTCTTTAGCCGGCTAGGCAAGATGTAGCTTACTGGAGCATAGACAGCGAGTTTTAGCCGGGATAGCTGTTCGAAGATTTCGTTGAAGCCCATCACGTCCGTCTGCTGGGTCAGGGGTCGATGGAACGATAGGGGTTTGCGGCGCTCCGGGAAGTGGCCGATATCCTTGGTGTCGTAAAAAGTCTGAATATGCTTGCGTGAGCGCGCGATTGTGACGCTATCGAGTAGTTCGAAGAAGTCGAAATCCAAAGCATCCAGAATGGCGCGCACGGTGCGTTGTTCCGGCGGCAACTTGGCCCAAGCGTTGAATGCCTTCTGAGCGTTGCGGAAAACCTCTTCGACCGACTTGCTGGTCCGCAGCTTCTTGTTCAGGCTTTCTGAGTCACCTTCATAAGCCAGCGCCAGCTGGTTGCGCAGGTCATTGAATCGGTTATTCACAGGCGTCGCGGAGAGCATCAGCACCTTGGTCTTTACACCCTCACGGATGACCTTATTCATTAGCTTCTGGTAGCGGGTCTCCTTTTCCTTAAAGGCGTCGTTGTTGCGAAAGTTGTGTGACTCATCGATGACGATGAGGTCATAGTTTCCCCAGTTGATGCGGTTCAGCGGTGTGCCGAAAGACTCCCCGCTAGTGCGGCTCAAGTCCGTGTGGCAAAGGACGTCATAGTTGAAGCGATCTTGTGCAAAGATGTTTGTCTTTAGGTTGCGGTTGTAATTGAGCCAGTTATCGGCCAACTTCTTGGGACACAGCACCAGCACCGAGCGGTTGCGCAACTCATAGTACTTGATCACTGCTAGAGCCGTGAAGGTCTTGCCCAGACCGACGCTGTCGGCAAGGATGCAGCCGCTGTAGGTGTCCAGCTTATTGATAATCCCAGTCGCGGCGTCTTTCTGGTAATTGAAGAGCTTGTTCCAGATGATCGTGTCCTGGTAGCCCGTGCGGTCGTTGGGCAAGAGGTCCTCATCGATATCATCTAGGAACTCATTGAAGATGTTGTAGAGCATCAAGAAGTAGATGCTCTCTGGGGAGTTCTCCTGATAGACGGACGAGATGTGCTCGCAGATTTGCGTGGTTACGTCTTCCACTTTCTGGGGGTCATTCCAGATCTGTTCGAATAGATTTAAGTAGGTGGAAGTGAACTGCGGGTCATCCAACTTGTTTACCAAATTAGAAACTGCGTTGCCTCGCTGGTAGCCCAGATCGACTGCCGTGAATCCGTGCAATGGCATGTAGGCGACGTCGGTGTCCGCAGACTGCACGCATGCAAATGGCTGCATGGGGGCCCTGCTTCGATTGCTCTTGAAAGTCGCCTTGCGCCGTAGCCAGTCGGCGCATTCCTTTGCGATGGCTCGCTGATTGAGCTTGTTTCGCAGCTTAATCTCGAACTCGCTGCCGTAGAGGCTATGTTGGCGGTCGAGTCGGGGAATGTGAAACTCACGGCGCTCCCGGCGAATCTCATCGGTCACTTCATCGGCGATGAAGGCGGGCGCGGTAAAAATGAAGCTCAGTTCGTCGATCTTTTCCAGCTCTGCCTTCAGTGCTTCGAACGCGTACATCGAAAAGCAGGAAGCCGCGACCTTCAGCCGGGCTCCCGGTTTGAGAGTCTGCTTGAGGTCGTCACCGAGCAGGTGGCTGATGTTGTCAATGAGTTCCATGACTACTTTCAGATCTGGTCTCTGTTCACAGAATCAATTGCCGACTGAATCTTGATCCACCCATCGATATCGGCCTTCGAAAATCTCCAACTACCGCCCACCTTGAAGGCCGGAATCTGCTTCGCCCCAGCCAATCGGTAGATGGTTCGCTCAGTGACCTTGAGGTAGTCGGCGACTTCCCCGATGGTCATGATGGCATTGTCCGCTGGGCTCGCTGGCATGGTCTTGGCCAGGTGGTTGGTATAAAACAACAGCATAGTGCAAAATTTTCAATCTGTAATTGAGAGATTGAAATATTGTTCTGGCTCCTAGGCTCACCGGATGAGCCTGGGGGCGGTTCACCCAAAGAGGAAGACGTTCAATCTCGAAACTGCAAATCTGATAATCACCAGTATCGTCACACATGGCTGAGGACCTGATGGGGCGATTTTAATTATCTGAAATCGAGGTCGGCTACGGTAAGCTGAAACTTCAATGACCTCAAAAGCAAGGATCTCGACAAATGCCTTAATAGGCTGAAAGTATGCCGCGCGAATATTAAAAACCTCATTCACCAAGTAACTTGAAGCGTCCGCTTGTCATTTTGCCTTTCGGTCAAGCTTGTTTTTAAGCCTTGGTGCTGGATCCATTTTATCAAGCCATCAATTCCGACAAAATCTGGCAAATACATGAATCTGGATCCGATGCGTACGCCCTCTAATCCGTGCTCATTGAACTTGAACCAGATTTTCAGGCTGCCTTTCTTAACGTTTGCTAGCAGACTCCGCCGAATTTCCAGAAGTAGCTCATGGGAATCGCCTTCCGCAAACCAGTAGATTTTCCGATAATCACCAGAGAATGCTTTTCCGCTCCTCGGTTTACGCCGCCAACAGACAATTATTTTACTTTTTTTCCTGTCTTTTAAAGACTTCTCTACCGATCTTTCTTCTCGCAAAAGTTTATCGTGCGTCGCAACGATTCGGGCCGTAGCATCGATAACTTTGCGCGCCCGGTCGAGCAAAATATGTTCTTCGCTCGGCAAAGTCTTGAGAGCAAGAAGGCGCCCCCTGATAAATTTTCTCATACGGACGTCGTCCCAACCAAGAAGTCCATAGTGCAAGCGCAGGTCGTCCACTGATCCGGTCGCGAGCAAGTCGCGCTCGACTGTCAAAGGATGATCGCTCACCCATTGCGACAACCTTCGGAGCTTGTTCTCTACCATTCGCGATGAAAAAAGTTGATGTATCGGTTCTTCCTCGTCGATCTGAGGTTGTATATTGATTGGTGAATAAACCCTGCCGTAAACTTCGGAAAAATCGTTGATCCACTCGCGACTTTGGGCGCAGAGTTGGGATTTCTCACTTTTTATGAGCGCCAACCTTCCCTCCAAGTTTTTATAACCCACTTCATCATTATCTCGGTAGATCGCTACCGACCTGAACTCAAAACCTAGTTGTTCGAGATGATCTTGATACGCTAGGGCTTCGGACGTGGCATCGATAAATTGTTTATGCAGATATGACGCAGATATGCATTTTTTAAGTACTGACCTGATTGCCCGTGCCTGATCCAGCTCATGCTTTTTAAGAGCAGCAGCATCGGCTTTGGCGCGTGCCGCTTTTCTGGCCGCATTAGCTTTTTTCAGGCGTTCGGCACGCTCCAGCTCGGAAAGCCTGGTCCGGATTTGGTCAATGATTAATTCGGCAGCCATAACTCAAACTTATTCTCTATCGCGCTTAGGCCCTACAAATAGTCGCCGGCTAACGAGTGTTGCCACCTGAAAAATTTGCTAGCTCGTATCTGACCTAAGGCTTTCATTCAAAGAAACATTTTTATCCAGTCACCGGCAAATCGCCGGACTAGAAGTTTTCTGTTCTGCTGCCTAGATACCCGTTAAATCGGACGACAGTCGGGAGCGACCAAACCCAAACTTGCCATTCCCGCTGATACGCCATCATCATGCAGGCTGGTACCGGCCGTATCTTCAGTTTGCCTGATGGCCTACCGTATTTACCGAACCGTTGTCGACGGGCAGCCCGGATGCACATCGACAAAGGGGGTCATTTGATGAACGGCCGCAAATCGAGCAGGGAACGTAATAAAGGTGCTCCTCGATCTGAATTTTCGGAGGGCACCGCTCCACCCTAAAATAAAAAGGGTTATCACGATAAAGCACCTCCCCGGGGATGAGGCTGTAGTCCTCGCGGTCTGCAATATTGGATCGGATGGCCAGCGATCCAATCTCGCGAGCCTCCGGCTTTCCATCCTCGCCCATTGGGGTCGCACTGCCCCAAGGACTTCGGGACACGGGTGTTGCCAACGCAAATTCGAGATCGTATACCTCGGCAACAGCCTGCCCTTTTTGGTTCAATGACCAGGCAATTGCCGTTAGCACAAGGTTTTCATCGATGCTCACTTCTAAGGCAAGCCTCTCGCGAAATGGACTAGCTTTACTGTCCACCTTAACGACCATATTGCATAGGGGACGGCGCTGATCATTGTCGGGGACACGCGGGCCAGGGCGGTGCGGAGCGACCAAGTTGAATTTCCCATATCCGTCGCTTGGATCTGTGCAATACAAGTCGAACCGGTCGCTCCGTCTCTCTCGCTCGGTAGGCATTTCAGTACCCGCCGGGATCAGGGAAATGTATGAATTTCTAGCCAACGCGAGCTCGATGTTTTTCGACAGGTGCAGCCGGGATTCATCGTGCGCGACCCAAGCCGCTCCCTCCGCAATCGCCGATGCGCTCTGCTTGGAAACATGTACTCGTCCGGGTCCAAACAGCTCATCAAGGCGATTTTTCACTAGCGGCATGTTCACCATTCCACCGGTCGCCAAGCAGAGCTCGACCGACGCTGTAGAATACCCCTCGCGCTCCAGTAGCCGCTCTATTCGGGTGATTCCTTTTTTGACGAGGTGTCCGACGATTGAGTGGAGATCATCGCGGGACATATTCACCGATAGTGCCGCTTGCTCATCATCTTGATAGTAAGGATCAACATCAATATTCCATGTGGTTCGCTCGCTCAGGCGTATCTTGGCATCCTCACATTGGTGCAACAGCCGTTTCCGTGCGTCAGGAAGAACTTCGATATCGTCTTCTAGGCCAAGCTCCAACCGGGATCGCTTCTCAACCTCATTGCGCAACTCCTCATCAAAGATGTCCCCACCTACTTCTTCTGTCCCGTCATTGGCAATCTGGATCAACAGTCCGTTCAAGACGCGACACAGCGTGAGATCCAATGTGCCGCCGCCCCAATCGAAGACTAGCAATAGCTTTCCTTCATAACGCCGGATGAGATCATCGGTGTCCCGAGAAGTTCGGAAATAACCGTATAGAGCCGCCAGCGGTTCATGAACAAACTGCACTACGCTCATGCCAGCCTGTCTAAAGGCTTGTCGTAGAAGGGCACGCCGCTGTCCGTCCATGTTAACCGGTATGGTGGCAACAACGCGATCAAAGGCCTTGTCGCTACCTGCGCTCGTCTGGCGCGCGAAGTCCCTGACGTGGGTAAGCACGTATTCGACAATCTTAACTGGATCCCTGCGCACTCCCTCGATTATTTGCTCCTCTCGTCCCAGCAGCGTCTTCGGTGAGCGGACGATGCTCCCCTGGACGCCCAAACCTGCCGACGTCAACCTATCGCGAGCTTTACGGCCCACCTCAACCTTGCCTCCCTCGAAGCTTACAACGGAGGGGATAGGTCGATTGTTGTCGAGAAATGTAATTACCTCATCTCCGTTGACCATCGAGATCAGGCTGTTTGTTGTTCCGAAATCAAATCCCACGACCGCCATGGTCTACCCCCTGAAGGTTATTCATCTCTTTACGAAGCTCATCGAGCACATGTTCGGCCCGTTCCGTCATGACCCGGAACCGGGGCGGATCACTGCGCATCGCTGTTAATCCCACCTCCAGCATGTCGATGCTCTCGGACAAGCGATTCGCTACCCTCCCCTGAAGCTGCTCTAAATGGTGTAGAGCCCTGGTAAGTTCAATCGCGTGCTGGCGACGCAAGTCAGCCGCCTCGACTTCCTTTTGCTCCCGCAGGGCACGAAGTTCAACCAACAATTGGTCTCGACTTTCTACCAGTTGATCACGCGAAGTTTCCAATAAAGATAGCTGGTTTTGCAAATCAACCTGCAGACGTTGACTTATCTCTTTTTCATTTCGCGCTTCGATCGCTTGCTGTCGGAAGCGATAGCACGCTAAACCAGCACCGGCAACATGCTCTATTTCGGTAAGTACCTGAAATCGTGCTGTATCGTCAGGTAATATGCGACTAGCCGGAAGCCAGAGCCCCTCGAACAGCAGGGCAACAAGTTCTTCACTACCAAAGCCGCGGTGGATCGCAGTCCAGGTGGCAAACAAATAACACGCATTGCGCTTCAGCTGGTTTAGGTCCGACTCCTTGAAATGCATGGAGCTGCTGTCAGTCGGAATTGCAAGATTTTTTATCTTCTCCAACGCGGCAGATGGCGCGGGGCCATCCGGAAGGTTTCGTATCGCGGCCTGGATGCCGGTATCGGAAAATGCTGGATGTCCCGTAATTACTTTGAAAACGAAATCGGTGATTGAGGACCTAATCTCCGGAAACCCGTTGATTTCACGGGTAAACAGCAGAAGCTGTCTCGGAACTGCCAAAACCTTGTCCATGGAGGCCAACTGAAGGAGCCGTGCGGTCGCTAAATCGTCGAGGCGGCTGTTTTTAGATATACGCCTCTCAGCTCTCGGCTTCATGGAAATTCGTTGTCCCTTCCGGCCGTACGCATACTCAATGAATTGCTCGAGTGTCTCGACCTCGCTCTTGGGCACCTTAGTTACCGGACGGCCTTCCCGGCCTCCTCGTCCCTGCAGATCCCCAGAACTGACAACCTCTACCTCGGACAAAAGCCCGGTAGAAGCAACCGAGGCCATAGCTTCTACCGGTTTTGTCGCATCAGGTTGCCGCGCCAGAGAATCGTTTTTCGCCGGAAAACTTTCTAGCTCGGAATTCCCGCTGACGAACGAAATGGTCGGAGGCACGCAGTCGTTGCTGTCGCGCTTCGCCCGATCGTGGCCGGCGCCAAGCGCATCATTTACCGAACGCATCTCACCAGTTTTGACATTGAATACGCGCCCCTCTCGCTTTTTTGGTTCATCGTTCATGGTTTTCTAGTCGCTCCATAATTGCTTTATTCCAGACGGTCGTCTCATCCATCGCACCCAACTCTCTCGCTAATTTTCTTGCCTCAGCGTACGACCTTTCATCATTAGTTGCCGCAAGTGCCTCGCAAGTCAGGAGTATCCGCTTCATGCGATCATATCCGCCGGTTTTGTATCTACGGGTCCTCTTCAATAATTCTACCGACTTCCCCTTCAACGACAACAGCCCCAAGCCGGCATCTGTCAGGATTTCAAGGGTATCCTGGTCCGTGAGCAGATTTTCTACCGTTCCTACTGACTGGGCATCGAGGGTTTCATCAAAATGCCAAGGAAATCCCTCGAGGAGCCCGCCGAATGCGCCAGCGACATTACGTAAAATGCCGTCGCATGCTATTGCCTCAGCCAAGTTGAATTGATTGAAATGAAATGCAATCAGGCTCCGAATGGCGCGCGCCAGTGGACGGTCAATACCGGACAATTCATCTACTGCCTGCAGGTAGCGCTCCGCATACTGCTCATATTTCAAGCCGCTATCCGGCAATCGTTCCTTCGCCATTACGCCGTAAAGATAATGACACACACCATCGCAATATGAACCGGCACTCGGAAATGATTTGCAGTCATTGATGAAGCGAGCTATAGAATCAAGGCTTAGGTCTCGCCCATGAGCAAGGCGGCTCAATGCATCCTCAACGCCCGCTAGGTCGAAACCGTCTGCAATCCGGAAATCGAGCTTAAGTCGCGTCCGCGCACTCCCGTTACGAAGTTCAAGGTCTAAAAATGCAAGTTTTTTTTCTGATAGTTGCCAGCCCAATGAGGCCGGCTCAATTTTTTTCCCATTAAGGAAGCATTCCGTCACATCCTCGAGCGATACACTCGAAACATCGAGAGCGGTCAAGATCTTTATGGAAGCCGAGCCTTGTGGATGCCCACCAATTAGCAAAGTCGGTTGACGAAGCGGATGCTTTTCGAATCTATGTTTTCGCAACCTCTCAAGATTTGTATACGATTTTGCGCATACTTCGCAAATATATCGTTTTGGCGGAGGAGGCGCATAAACCATTTCACCAAGCCCAGTGGGCTCATGAAACTCCGCGTAGCCCGTGTGCCAAAAACCCATCTTTAAAATCCCCTCATACATGCCCCAAGCTTTGCCCAGCTCGGATAGCTTGGTCATGGACTACAGCCCGTTCACCTGAAACTTCTCTACGCGACATTTGCAAGACGATGACCCGGCCGGCAAAACACATCGATCTCGGCCTCCCGGACGCGCCGGCTAGCAGCGCGGTGTTCCGCCAAGCCTACCGCGGGCTTGAAAATATCCAGGCCCCGGCCTAATTTGAAAAGTATGCCGTGATCCAGAATCAGGAAGCGGTCATGAAGGCCACCTTCACGTTGCAGCGACAAAGTGACGCCGTAATTCTTGAACAAATCCTTGACAACGTTCTCCACAATTTTGTTCTGGTATTCGACGCGGTCAGCCGGGGCGAATGCAGTCACCACCTCGATTTCGCGCGGATGCGCAGATTCGGCTACATGGAGAAAAAATTCTCTGAGGTTACGTAACTGGTGTGGACTGGCGAGATAAGGATCCACAAGCCTGATTCGGTTCGCACCGGCCAGAAACTTGTGATCAAAGACTTTTTCGAATGGCCAACCAGTCATCCCATCCCGCAACCGAAGTCGATGAACTGTCACCGTTGCCTGCTCGCGGATCTCATCGGCCCAACTCATAAACGAACCAGCGAAACCGTTTCCACTGCCATCTGGGTATGGGCTCATCGAATGTTCCAACTCCCGGATGGATTTCGCTGATCGCAGAGACTTATCCTCGTCGGACCGCTCTGCCACATTTTTCTCTGCGGATTCGACACTTAAGCTCCGGCTCGCATCGGGCCCTTCAATAGCGCCTACGTTCGGCTCTGCCATCTCGCCAGCGAAAACCAATAAGGCACGAAACTCATTCTTGATCACATTCACCTGAGCCTCGGTCGACTGCTTTTGACCAGCAATGAGGGCCACAGCAGCGGCACGTATGTTGTCGTCTGCTTGCTCCAAGAGCACATGAACTTCGTTTAACGCATGTCGTGGCGCGCCTTTGGCCTCATCAACAAGGAAATCACCAAACGCCCGTATTCTTTCCAGCAAGTGATGCTGCAGCGCTTCAGTCAACAGATTTTTGACCTCGCGATAAAAGGTTTGTACTTCGGCAGATTGCGTGATGGTAGTTCCCTTGCCAAACACGCTCGCAACATTGAAGCGCGCGGCATCAATCAGCTCCGACACTTCCTCTGTCACGAAATCATCCAGCAGAGAAATCACCCGTTGCTCTTCAGCTTCGGTAATCTCCTGCGCCCGCGATAGGGTTCGCTGCAGGGATTCTTTTAGCTTCGAGGTCACGTCCAACGGTATTGTCGCCCCCAGTTCCAAAGAGTCCGAAATTCGCTCTCCATCGTCCGCCAGTGCTTTCAAGTAGGTCTCGAAACTCTTAGCAAAGTCGGCGAACGCTTCTGTGTATTGGCCGAGCATTTCCTGGACTTTTGGAAAGATTCTGTTCGCAACCTTTTTTTGGAAATCGAACATGTAGCCCCAATACCCGGATCGCCTGGAACGCCAGTGGCGCCCGATGTCGAGCGTCTCGAAGGCTGCAATCTCCTTTTCTGCCAACAGGGATACATTTTCAATCAAAATGGCATGGTATTTCCGCTGGGTTTGAAGCAACGCGGTCAATTGCTCCGTCCGCTGATGGGTGGCACCTGCAAACCTTTGGCTAGCCTGCTCAAATTCCTCACGAAAGGTACGAAGCTTCTGCTCCGCCACCTCCCTATCTTTGATGTTGGTGATTGCAAGCAACTTGGTTTCCAATACGAGCTGGAGATCCAACAATGCTGCTCTCGAACCTAGCGCCAGTCGCTGGGCTGCCACTGCAATTCGAGACTCGACCGACAGCATGTGCAACAATCGGCTAGTGAGCTCAACTACGCCCCCGGGATCGGAGTCGTAAATTGCGCAGGATGTGGGCTTTTTGGCTGCCCAGTCGCGATGAAGCTTGGCGGAAGTAAAGGCGATCTCTACGTCTCCTAATTGTTCGCGGTAGCGCCGTATCGCAGGGGAATCATCCTGGCCCATTTCATCAAGCGTCGCATTAAGCTCCTTGGCCAAACGTTGCCGTTCGCGTTCAATACGGCAGCTTACGCTTTCAGGATCCTCATCGTTAGCTTCAGCGTTATCAAGATGCTGTTGATAGGTGACATCTAATTGAGTAATTACGATGATTAGCTGTTTGACGTTGCCTTTCCTTAGCAGGGAAAGGAGAAAGTCCTTGTCTGATTGTCCGTAGGATTCCCCTGATTTCGCCAAAAATAATACGGCATCAACGTCTTCAACGGCCTTTTCGGTCAGACTGACTCGGAAGCGCTCCGTATCATCGAGCCCCGGCGTATCGATGAGCATGACTCCTTCATCTAGGATTGCCGCAGTTGATTCGATGTCGATGGACTTGACCAAGCAGTGATGGGGCTTGGTTCCTGACGTAAATTCCTTCAAACGTCGCCGAAATTCGGTTTCATCTTTCTTGCTTCCTTCGGCACCAAGTTCAATGGTCAAGTTGAAACCATCCTGTTTCAGATAATGATCTTCGATAGCCTTGAGGTCGAACACTTGCTCTAATTCGCCATCTTTGTTTTTCCTAGGTTTTTCAAAACTACTCCACATTTTTATCCGATGAGCGTCGATATGCTTGGGATCCTCTCGGTACAGAATTTGGAGCTTCTCCCAATCTTCCAGAGAAACAAAGCGGACCGTTGCCTTTACCCGCGGGCCGTGCCGGAACGTCGTGATTGCTGCCGTCTCCGGATTAGTGTCCTCACTGGCAAGCCTCGCTCCGAGCAGTTCGTTTACAAAAGACGACTTTCCAGTCTTAAAACGCCCCACAACAGCTACTTTGTAATGCTCCGGCAGCTGCTGGGATTTCAGCAGCTCTGAAAGGATGTCTGCCGTTCGTCTGCACTCCTTCCCTATTTGCGCTATTTCGATATCCGCCTTACTGGTCAAGGCGTCTCGCACCTGGGTCACATGGCTGACAAGCGTGCGAATATCATTTCGAATCTGGCGGGGGGACTTCATTAAAAGTTATCTCCCAATAACAGGTTTACGCTAGAAGCAAATCGTATTTTTTGTGTCAAACAAAAATGGTGGGCGTTCGTAATCACATTCGCAGCAGCCCGTCGAAAACCGCTCTTTTCATATATGAAAGGCGCTTGCGCTCCCATAATGCCCCACTTAATCAAATACGACTGCGACTATTCCAAATTAAACAATAGACCAATACCGCCGTACGACCAGAAAACTTAGCGCACTCCTTCTAGTTCGGAACGCACTGACGTGAGACCTTTCTTGAATCTTAATTGGAAGACGCCCTTCGGCGCAGAAATAGTTCAATGCGTAACGCTCCATAATCGTTTCAGCTTGTCCCAAAAGTTGATTCAGGAAGACCTTCACATTTATATATTTTTCTTTTGTTTTTTATCGTAAAAAATTAATTTAATTTTTTCGATTTCGCCTATAGTCTTTACATCGACATAATTAATAAATAAGGTTGGTAGAATGCGTTTCACTATTTCCGATCCATTCTTCCATTTGATATTACAAAGGTGCTGATAATTTTTCTATTAAACCAATGAACCGCCTAGAACGCTTCTACAAAATCGACCAACTCCTCCAAGACCGCAAGGTCATCAGTCGAGACGATTTTCTATCGATCCTTGAAATCTCCCTAGCCACCTTCAAGCGCGATCTCGAATACATGCGCGACCGGTTCAACGCGCCCGTCATCTACGACCCTGAACTTCGCGGCTACCGATACGAGAAGTCTTCATCCAACAAAACCAAATTCTCCCTGCCCGGTCTTTGGTTCTCAGAGCAAGAGATCTTTGCTCTAATCACCATGCAGCAATTGCTTGAGAATCTTGACCAGGGCAGCATCATCGGTCCCCACATACAGCCTTTTCTTGCTCGTCTCGACGCCGTCATCGGCGAAGGTGAATCCTCGTCCAAAGAAATCCGCAAACGCATCAAGCTCGTTGAGATGGGCCGCCGGGTTCAGGGCAGTCATTTCTTCTCCGAAGTAGGTGTTGCACTCTTCAAGCGCCAGCGCATCAAAATCCAGTACTACGCTCGCGCCAGTAACCAAATCACGCTGCGAGAAATCTCGCCCCAGCGCCTGATTCATTACCGCGACAACTGGTACCTCGATGCCTGGTGCCATATGCGTGATGGTCTGCGGGGGTTTTCTCTTGACGGTATCCGCGCCATCACGACGGTTAACAAAAAAGCTACGGAAGTCCCCATCAAATCGCTCGATCAGTTTCTCGCTGCCAGCTACGGCATTTTTGCGGGCGAATCCAAACATATTGCCAAGCTTAAATTTACCCCTGAACGCGCGCGTTGGGTAGCGGCTGAGCTTTGGCATCCGGACCAGAAGGGCTCATTTGATGAGTCTGGTGCCTATATTCTTGAATTCCCCTACTCCGATGACCGTGAGCTGCTGCTTGATATCGCCAAGCACGGCGCAGCAGTTGAGGTGCTGTCGCCCAAGGCGCTGCGTGACAAGGTGCGCCAAGAACACGAGGCGGCTTTCTTGCAATATCAGCATTGATTCAACCGATATCCCAATCGCCCACCGCTTCCATGTCGATGCGGTCTTTGGGGCAGATGGGTGGTCCGTAATGCAAAAAATCTTTAAGCATCGGCACTGTGAATCCACACTTACTGCACTTGGCTCGCGGGCGGGGTGATCTGGCTGCTGCCTTTCGGGGTACGGATAGTCTGGCGTGGGGATAGGTGCCTAGTTTGGTCGCCAGTTCTTTCAACTTCTCTTTTAGTACGGGTCCGGCACCCGCGCTGCGCATGGGCCCCACCATGCCTAGGCTTGTTGCTATTTTTTTAAATTCCTTGCCGTGCTTGTGCTTGCAGTCATCTACGGCGTGGACTAGCTCATGTACTAGGGTGTCGAGTACTTCGACCGCATCTTCCAGGGCGGGCGATATGAAGATCTGGTTGACGCCATCCTTGCTGGACTTGGTGCTCCAGCATTGCCCGATGTGGCCGCTTCGCGCGCCGGTGCTGGCAAAGCCGCATGAGACCCGGCATGAGGGGATTGTGTGGCCGGCTTTGGTGAAGATGGGTGTTAGTTCTTTTACTGCGGCTTCTAGCCAGGATTCTCGGGTGATTTGTCTCATGGGGAAGAGACTAACCGGGCGATAGCTCAAATAATGAGCTTCGCATACTGGATGTACTGAGAAAACTGCTTATTTATTGGTGGCCAACACAAATTTTTGTGACATGTTTAATCCTGTTACGAACCAAAATGTTAACAACGCTATTGAGTGGCGTAGCGTCAGTTTATGGCAGGTGCAATCTCAGGATTGTTTTTGAATTTCATCTCCACCTCCCAAATATCCAAAGCCTCTTGCATACGAAGCCAGCTCTCAGGTGATCCACCCACTGCCCGCGAAATACGAACAGCCATCTCGGCAGTAATCGCTTTCTTCTCGTGCAAGATATCTGACACCGTGACTCTACTTACCAAAAGACGCGCAGCAAGTTCACCTTGTGTCCATCCTAAGTCAGGCAACACATCTTCTCTTAGTACCGCACCGGGATGCGTCGGCCTCCGATTCGGATCGCGTAGTGTTTTCATTAGTGATAATCCTCTAAATTGACGTTGGCAGCGTCTTGTCCATCGAACTCAAAAGTAATACGCCAGTTACCGGTAACAGACACCGCATACACTCCCTTGCGATCGCCCTTCAAGGGATGAAATTTATAGCCGGGAACATCCATATCTTCCGGCCCTTTGGCAGCATCAAGTCGGTCCAGGATTCGCTCTATCTTTGCCGCGTACTGAGCAGGTATGCCCTTGTAGTTGCTCTTCGTAAAGAACAACTCTAGACCTTTGTGCTTGAATGTGGAGATCATTGATTTAAATTGTAAAGCAACTATTTACATTGTCAACCGAATGCTTACAACTCATACGGTAGCCGGGTCTGTGAGAAGCTGGGCAGCTGCATGTGACGGAAAACCTGCATTAGCAGTAGCGGCCAAGCCAGACAACGGCACGTCAACCGCTTGGATGAGGACGGCTCCAAATCATCGCAGCGCTGGAAAAGTTTTTTGGGTCGCTCACTCTTTGAGCTAGCAATCCCGTAAAACGTTTACTTGCGCCTTAACTCGCTTTCCAGATTAACGCGCCTTTGTTTTTAATTCAACAACCATCCAGGGATCGCCGTGGCCATTCAAACCGAATTCATTGACTTCATCGTCAGCGTTGCCGCCATCCGCGCTAAATACCCCGGTGGTTGGGAGGCTTGCCTCAAAGACCACGCTCCGCTGATTGGTGGGCGTGTTTGGTATGACGACTATCTGTTCCGAGACGGCGCGATGGGCCCGCAGGGCATTGAGGCCTTGGTCGAGGAATGGACTGCGCTTGGGCTGGTCGGTCGCGCGCAGGTGGATGGGCAAGACTGCTGGATCGACTTTTGTGTGTACGAGTCAATGTTTGGTGGCGCCACCCTGCCCTGTGCTTGGCTGGTTCCGCAAGACGGTCGGTCGGTCGCGCACGTTGATGACCCAGGCTCGGCTGTTGTCGGCCGCGGTACCCCGGGTCTCAATGCTTGAGCCTGTATTGCGCGTATTAAGCGTGTTGCGAGTGGTACGTGCATTGCGCGTGTTGCATGCATTGCGTGTGTTGAGCCTGTGACTTGACTTGCGGTCGTTTGGCTTATTGCGCGCTTTTTCTTTTCGCTGTTCTCTCATCAAGGAGACATCATGAGCACTACTTCTGAATCCTCACGCGACGCCCTTCTCAGCACCACTATGGGCAAATCCGTTCTGCTGCAACGCGTTGATATCACCGCCAGCGTTGATGGTTTGATTTTTACGGTCAAGGCACGTCAGTTTTACAAGAACACCACCAGCAAAAATGTGGAGACGATCTATACCTTTCCACTGGCCTGGGGCTGCACGCTGCTGGGTTTGACGGCGACGATGGCCGGCAAAGTCTGGCAAGGCACGGTGCTATCCAAATCCGAAGCCGAAGAAAACTACGAAAAAGCCATCAAAGACGGCGACACGCCCATCATGGTCGAGCAATCCGGCAAAGGTCTTTATACGGCGCATATGGGCAATCTGAAGCCTGATGAAGAAGCAATCATCGAGATCGAATACGCGCAACTGCTGCGAATCGAACAAGGACAGGTGCGGCTCTCCATTCCCACCACGGTCGCACCTCGCTATGGCGATCCCGTCAAGACCGGCAAGCTCAAAAAACCTGCCTCGGTTGGTGCGAGCCGCGGGGCGTCTTATCCCTTGTCGTTTGATCTCGCCATTACAGGGCCGCTTGCCAAAGGCGCGCTTGCTTGCCCTAGCCATCAGGTCAGTGTTCGCTCGGATGAGGGCAAGACGCTCGTTAGTTTGAGTCGTGATGGCTATCTGGATCGTGATCTCGTGCTGGTGTGCGATGGTGTGGAGAGCGCCGGTGTATTTGCGCTGGCCGAACATGGCGGCGAGTATCCGGCGCTACTGAGCTTCACGGCTGAGGCCAGCGCAGAGGTGCGTCAGCAAGCCACTGAAATTGAACTCAAGATTCTGGTGGACTGCTCGGGCTCGATGGAGGGTGACAGTATCGAGCTCGCCCGCAGGGGTCTAAAGTCGCTGCTGCCGCTGTTGAGCTCTGTCGATAAGGTGTCTTACAGCCTGTTTGGCTCAAATACCCAGCGCAAGGTGGCGCGCATGACTGCGGCAACGCCTGAGTTCAAGGCTCGCACATTGACACCTGCGATCGCTAAAACTACTGCTGATCTGGGTGGCACAGAGATGCATTCGGCATTGAAAGATACCTTCGCGATTGTGGCCGATGGTAGCGAGCGTCCGGTGAATATCCTTCTGATTACAGATGGCGAAGTCTGGGATATTGAAAACACGATCCAATCCGCCAGAGAATCTAATCATCGGATTTTTGCAATCGGTGTGGGTAGCTCGCCGGCCGATAGTCTTTTACGTGAGATTGCTGAACATAGCGATGGCGCGTGCGAGCTGGTGTCACCCAATGAAGATATGGCCGCCGCGATGCAACGTATGGTGACGCGCATGCGTCAGGGTGTGGTGGCTGGCGTATCAGTGGATTGGCATGCACCGGTTGTCTGGCATGCGCCTATTCCGAAGGTGATTTATCCAGGAGAGACGATTCATCTTGCGGCGGTGTTGGGTAGCCGACCTGCTCAAGCGCCTGTGCTTTCTGCGAGTGCGTCGCTTGTATCTCTGGTGGCAGTGGCTGATATGGCTGTGGGGGCGGTGGGTTTGACAGCGTCAAGCACCTCGCCATCAGACCCAGCGGAGAGTACGCCGCGTGTATCTCCTTCTGCAGTGGCTGAGTTGGCAGAAGGCTCTGCAGCTTTGTCGGGTTCAAGCACTCCGGTATCAGCCCTCACGCGTATCGTGGGTGCCAAGCGTGTACGCGATGCAGCGACGACCGAGGCCGCAGGTCAGCTGGCGGTGAAGTACCAGCTGGTGACAGAGCACACGAATCTCTTCATGGTGATAAACCGTGCCGCTGACGACAAGGCGCTGGGCTTGCCGGCACCGCATCAGATAGAACAGATGGTGGCTGCGGGTTGGCACGGGATGGGGTCAGTCAGACCTTCACAGGCATCGGCTGGTCGCGTGCTGTACTCAATGTCGCGTTCGTCGCTTTTGTTGAGTGCCGTTAGCTACTCGCGGAAGAGAGAAACACCGCGTTATATGCGCCGTGCTGATGAACCCGACATGCTCGGCATGGAGCCTATGGCCTTGCTAAGTGTGCTGGAGGATGTGTCGCTGTCGTGTACGGATTTTGAAGATGCCATGACGCGGTTCTTGAATTGCGATCTGCCTTCGGAAATCGATGATGTGATTCAATCAGTGGCCGATACCTTGAGTGATCGGGTGCTGGCTTGGGCAGTGTTTTTGGAATGGCTGATCAAAGCGCTCAATCAGTACAAACTCGCGCCGCGGCAGGTGAAACGGCTGCTGGACCATACGCTGTCGGGTGTGATGGATGATGTGAAAGACGATATCCATCGAGATCTGAGTAAGCGACTGCCAGGGGTTACTGAAGGTGGCTGGGGGACGCTTGCTTCGGGTGATGATGAGTTGGATTTTGAGGCGTTGATTGCTCGGCAGAGTATTTGAGTCAGGGCTTGTTCGTTATTGCTGGAGTCATTGGGTTATCGATTAACGACGCTGGATCCCAGCTTTCGCTGGGATGACAGTTTTGAAGTTAACGATTTTTTCAAATTTCTACTTGCGCACGCCGGGATGACGGTAATTTGTTGAGGCGCCGGTAACATTCCCACCGTCATCCCGGCGCAGGCCGGGATCCAGTGTCTTTCGTTGAACACAAGTCGGCCCAATAATCGTGATCCCGAACCAGCGCAAGAATCTACCACTGACCTCAAAATCGTCATCCCAGCGAAAGCTGGGATCCAGCGTCTTTCGTTGCATACAAACAGCTTAATTACCTAGGATGACGGTGGGAATGTTACCGACGCATCATCAACTCCCGTCATCCCGGCGCAGGCCGGGATCCAGCGTCTTTCGTTGCATACAAACAGCTTATTTACTAACTTCTATCAGCCAAAAGTTAATATCCAAAACCATTAACCACGCACCCATTAAAAATAACACCGCACCCAAATGACCCGATTCGACGGCTACCGCCTCCTCGCATGCCCCCTGTGCCACACCATTCACGCCACGGTAAACATCGTCTCATTCAACTTCATGGCCCCAGAGTATTGGTCTGACAGTTACAGCGCTTCCTCGCTGTTTGACAATCGGCAAGGCCTGAGGCGATGCACCGCCTGTCATGACTTTTATCTGCAGAGTGATGCGCCATACATAGGTCACATCACCAGTGAGCAAGCGTCGCGCCTGGTAGAGACCCCACCCCCCTACATACCGCCATTTCTCCGGCACAAAATTGGCAGTGAAAGCTCGACACCCAATACAAGCAGTGACACCCCAAACACCGGTCAATCCTGGTTAAAGCGATTAAAAGAATGGTGGCGCAGTACACCCCACGATCAACCTCAGCCAGAAAATACAAAAGATGCTCCAGCAGAGGAGAGAGAGCAGTCCAAAAAATACCCACGCTTGGAGTCTGTCAATGACAAAGATCTGGCCGGTATTCTTGAAAATCAGGAAAAATATTCCGTAAATCTGATCCAGGCAGCCCGCACTCTCTATTGGGTGTATCTTAACGATGCCTATCGCGAGACCGCCAAAGTGCTGACTGAAAAAAGACAGTTACCATATTCTGCTTTCCAGCCGAATGAGACTCAAATAAACAACATGAGAACGCTACTCGCCCTGCTTGAGTTTGCCGATGGTGGCTCTCGCGCGATCACCATCGCGGAGCTGCACCGCGAGCTTGGACAGTTTGACCGCGCAATCGACATATTGCAGAAGATATCGGCACCCAGCCTGAAGTCAGAAACGATTCTTGACGCAGCTCGGCAGGGTATCAGCGCGCCGATACCGATCGTCTATTCCTATCAGAAGAAAAAATAATCAGATATGAAAATAATTTTTAAATCACTGATCATTTCAATTTGGCTTGCTTATGCCGTCACATCGTTTGCCGAGCCTTTCGAGCCGCCAATCGCCCATGAAAAAATTCACCGTACGATCGTCATTGACGAGCGCGGCCGCTACACAGAAACCGTCGAACATGTTTCTCGCATTACAAACGAATATGGCGCAGATAGACTGGGGCGGCATTCGTTTGATCACAAGACAACACAAGAGACGCTGAAGATACTAAGCGCGCATAACCGACTCCCTAGCGGCAAGATCCTTCAGCTTGAGTCCGATTGGATCAAAAAATCCGAAGAAGGAAAAACGGATGGCCGAAATTTTGATGATCAGAAAACCACAACAATCGTTTTTGCTCAAGTAGTCGTTGGCAGTCGCCTTTATAGCAAGCATGTTTTAAATCACTTCAAGCCTGAAAAACCCGGTGAATTTCAGCTCACATTCAGCCCATCACCCCACGGTACCTATGAAGACATAGTCAATACCGTCCGTGCACCAAAATCGTTGAAGCTTCTCATTAACCAGCGCGGCTTTGAGGGTGGCGTGATTGCCGAAACAAAAACGCACATCACTTATCAATATCGCATTCGACAAGTGATTGCGCACAAGCGCGAGGACGGTAGCATTGATTCTTCTGATTTCGCTCCGTTTCTTGTCTTTACCCAGGCAAAAAACTACCTTGAAACCGGACGTCAGTACCTCCGCTCGGCGGCACCTAAAGTCAGGGTCACTGCCGAGATACGAAAGCTCGCGAATGAGCTGACGGCTCAGGCATCTACTGAAGAAGAAAAAATAAAAGCACTTTATATTTGGGTGTCGAAAAACATTCGCTACATTTCAACAACCGTTAACGACGGCGGCTTTGTTCCAAGAGATTCGGCCTATATTTTGAGCCGCCGGTTTGGCGACTGCAAAGACCATGTGGTTTTGCTGGAAGCACTGCTGAAATCTGTAGGCATTGAAAGCACTGCGGCACTGGTAAATCTAGGCGATGCCTTCGAGCTCCGCGATGGCCCTGCAGGTAGCGGCCCTATCAATCACGTCATTACTTACATTCCATCCCGGGATTTGTATCTGGACTCCACAGCGCAGTTTGTCCCATTCGGAAAATTGGATGATCAAGTCCTAGACAAGCCTACGATTCTGGTGGCGCTCAATCGCTATGGTCGCACGCCAAAAATGCGTGCAGAAGAGAACACGCTTATTTCTGATACCCACATGACAATCAAGCCGGACGGCAGTATTGAGGGTAAAAACGAATCTGCCTTGACCGGGACGATGGAAATCAATTCACGAATTTTCCGTTTTTCGGAACAAACTGAGACCATGGAAAAGACCGTTAATGACCTGCTCTATCGGTTTAATGAGATAGGCTCAGGACAGATTCGATATACGCCGCCAAAAAATATTGACGCCGCTTATACCTGGGGCTCTGATTTCAAGCTAGATTCAATCACCGACTTTACGCGCTCAGGAGCAATCATCATTCCAGTTGGGGTGTCGCCCGGATACATCGCCTCCATGACGATTTACAAGCCCCTCGACCGTCGAGAGTTCCCCTACGTTTGCGATTCGACATCGACCGAAGACAGATACACAATCAATCTGCCTGAGCATATTGCAATCAGTAGTATGCCAATCAATGTGCAGCACCAGACCGAGCATATTAACTACCATGCCACCTACCAATTGGAGGGAAACTTGATGAAAGTTTCTCGCAAACTGACTGTGCAATATCCAAGCCGTAAATGTTCGCCGGATATGTATCCGGAAATGCTTGAAGCTATCCGAGTCGTCAGGGCAGATCATCGATCGTCTGTCGTATTCTCGGTCAAATGATTTTATATAAAGGCAATCATGCTGATTGAGTCTTATGTGGTCGGCTTCAGCGAAGTCAAGCGCTGCATTTCCAGCTTGCGGCCAAATGACTTTGTGGTCGTCAGCGAGAATGTTTTTATTCTGCGAGAAAAAGCTTCACACGTTCCGGAGGATCTGCTTACCGCAAGCACACCAGAAAATCACCCTGAGGCACTGATCATCATCAACAAGCATTATGCAAGGGATCTCATCATAGATTCAGATGCCTTTGCTTTCCGAAAACCTTCGAATGATGTGCCAAACCTTGCGGGTGTGACTTTGCATCTTTCATTTGCTGGTTCAGATCTGATTGAGGATTTGATGTTACTGGCAAAGCCGGGAAACCTGGATGGTATTCCGGTCAAGACGGCGACGATGGAGGCTATTTTGTTGGCAAGACAAAATCAGAAAAAACGGTTTGAAGAGCACCAAGAGATTTTGAAGAAATCTGTGGCGGTTTATCGTAAGGATATGTAGGCTGGGGTCACGATTTTTAGGCAAGCAGACCTTAAAACGTCATCCCGGCGAAAGCCGGGATCCAGTGTCGTTTTGTAAATAGCCGAAAAAATCGTTACCCCTGATTTTTTAGCAAGCACTACGGTCAACGAATTCAGTCTGCCTGACCATATGCGTGATATAGCCAACACAAAGTATTCACCAACGCGATCTGCTCAGGCGTCCGACAATTCACCGCCAATAGCTTGGGTGAGGCCACCAACACCGCCAGACACTTGGCTCGCGAGATAGCTACATTCAATCGGTTCTTACTAAACAAAAAATCGATATTTCTCGGCATCTCATCACCGCTGGACGTCGCCATGGAGATGATGACCGCCTCGGCCTCCTGCCCCTGAAATTTATCCACCGTACCAACACGCGCATCAGGACCCAGCCGCTGTTTCAATAAATTGACCTGCATGTTGTAGGGCGAAACCACCAGAATGTTATCTGGGCTCATGGGCTGCTTTACACCATTGTCGTCAATGAAATGCTGCTCTAACAAACTGTCATAAATTTGCTTTACACGTACCGCCTCTTCTTCACTGTCTTGCGAGCAGCCCTCGTGATGAATTTCTTCAAAATGAATACCTGCCGCCTTGAGTGCTGGGTCAGCATGTTGATTCAACACCAGATACCGGAGCTCGGTATCCTGATGAGCTTTCAATCTGCCGTTATAAATAGCCTCGGAAATAAAGCCGCACACGGCTGGGTGCATGCGCCAGGTGTTTTCGAGAAAAATACCTTGCTCCGGCGGTATGGTGGACTGTCCCTGCAGCAGGTAGTCCAACACTGAATCGCCCGAGTCACCGGGGTGGACACCCTCCACTGGCTGTGCCAGTTGCATTTGGTCGCCCAGTAGCACGATGTTTTTAGCCGAAGTTGCCATGGGTACCAACATGCCCAATGCCACCTGCCCTGCCTCGTCAACGAACAGGTAATCAAGTTGCTGGTCCAGATCCAGATCGGCAAACAACCATGCCGTACCGCCAATCAGTTGCGCATTAGCGCCGATGACACCATCACGCTCTTTGATGTCCACAATAAATTCGCCGTTGACCAATTGACCGGGATCGATGGGATCGGATTTTTTGACTCCCTTGAATTTAAATCCCTCGGTTTTTGCAGTTTTCTCGACGGCCTGAAGCAAGTTGACGATCGCCTTGTGGCTGTTGGATGAAACACCGATGCGCTTGCCGGCTCTCAGTAGCGATACGATTACTTTGGAGCCTGTATAGGTTTTTCCCGCGCCCGGCGGCCCCTGTATAAAAATCGCACTTTGGTTCAAGCGACTCACGACCGAGACAATATCCGCGGTTGTGGGCTGCTCGGGCAACAGGGCTTGCCCGGGTGTGATACCTGTGATCGATGGAATATCCCGACGGAGCAATGCGGAAATAGCTGGGTATCGGCTGCTACTGCCTTTTTTCACCGCGATGAAGTCGGCCGCGTACCGCAGCAGGGCTTGTTGCAGTGGTTTCGGGTCAATCGGCTTGCCGGCACCAATGTCGATCGCGCCCGGCGGCAGCGACCGCTGCTTGCCGACCTTGAAGGTAATCAGCTGCTGCTCATGGTCAATGGTGAAATCCGATACTCCCTCAAGGCTATCAACGAGCACAGGTTTGTCACCGCTTTTGAGCTTGACCTCTTGTGGCGGGTAGC
>JAIXYM010000022.1 GCA_027490255.1 Oxalobacteraceae bacterium
CTTCTCAGCGTCTTTTCTTTATCGTCCTCGCAACACCTCACTTAATTCAACTGACAACGAGTCCCAGCAGCGAATAAACTCCGCCGCCTTGATTTAACTTTTTGTTAACCATCATGTCGGCCAGACTCCTGCACTGCTCCAACATTGTTTTTTTCGTTTTAAGTTTCATCGCACCGGCGCTGTGTACTGCCCAGTCGATTGAAACTGAACAGCTACTGCGTCAACAAGAGCGCGAACGTGAACTGCGTCAGCAGAATGAAGCGCAAAGATCCTCACGTGTACCGACACCCAAACTTATGACTCGCCTGTTACCCGCTGAAGAAACACCCTGTCTCGTCATTCACACATTGGTCTTGCAAGGCGAAGCGAGTGAACATTTTCAATGGGCACTTGCAGCCGCTGATCAGGAAAATGATCCAGTGCGCGGTCGCTGTCTGGGCATATCGGGTATCGGGGTTGTCATTCACCGAATACAACAAGCGATACTCGAACGCGGATATGCCACGACCCGCGTACTGAGTGAAAGACAGGAAATTCGCAACGGCACGCTCACGCTCACGCTGCTGCCTGGTCGTATTCGTCATATCCGCTTTGCAGACGGAACATCGACGCGTGCCAACCTTTGGAACGCCATGCCGGCCGAGCCAGGCGATTTGCTCAATGTGCGCGTGCTGGAACAAGGACTCGATAACTTCAAACGAATTCCCAGTGCCGACGCAGAGCTGATCATCGACGCGGTACAAAATACTAATGCCGCACGAATTGAAAGCGATGTGATCATCAAGTGGAAACAAGCACTACCGTTTCGCATGAACCTCTCATTCGACGATGCGGGCAGTAAATTCACCGGCAAACATCAGGCGTCCCTGACACTAGCCTATGACCACTGGTGGACAATCAATGATCTTTTCTACGTCAGCGTCAACCAATCCTTGGGTGGTGGATTACCCGGCGATCGCGGTTCGCAAGCCCAAACGGTTCATTATTCAGTGCCATGGAAAGAATGGCTGGTGTCGGCGACTGCCACGACATTTGAGTATCACCAAGCAGTGGCGGGGCTCAATCAAAGCTACAACTACCACGGCAACGGTAACAACCATGAACTAGCCCTGACGCGTCTGCTCCATCGCAACAGTATCAGCAAGACCAGCGCCAGTCTGCGCTGGTGGTCACGCGAATCACGCAATTTCATCGACGATGCCGAAGTCAATCCTCAGCGACGCGACAACGGTGGCTGGGAACTCGGGCTAAATCACCGCTTGCAACTTGGCACTGCCTCGATGAATACCAATCTCGCTGCACGGCGTGGCACGGGTGCCTTTGGATCACGACCTGCACCAGAGGAGGCATTCGGCGAAGGTACATCCCGTATGGAGATCCTGCGTGCTGACGCGACACTCTCCGTACCGTTTCGCCTTGCATCACAGCGTCTTCGCTATGGCCTCGGCTGGCGCGCACAGTGGAATGGCACGCCACTGACACCGCAGGATCGATTTGCTATCGGCAACCGATACACCGTGCGCGGCTTTGATGGCGAATTCTTCCTTAGCGGCGATAACGGCTGGCTGTTGCGTCAGGAGCTAGGACTTGCAATGGCACCCATCGCCAGCGAACTCTATGCAGGTATCGATACCGCAAAAATCGGCGGTCGATCGACCGCAACACTACTAGGCAACCGCCTGACCGGCGCCGTCGTCGGCTTGCGTGGCAATGCGGCGCGCATGTCCTGGGATCTCTTCGTTGCTCGCCCCATAGACAAACCCGAGGGATTCCGCACCTCGAGTACCACAGCCGGCTTTCATCTCAGCTTCAATTTCTGAAGGAAATTTCATGATGCTACGTCGTGTCGCGTTAGCGATGGCCAGTGTGTTGTTGGTGGTGCCTGCTTTGCCTGTTGCGGCACAAGTGATCGCTTCACCGGATGCTCCGGCAAACCAACGCCCCATCGTGCTGCAAACCTCAAACGGATTGCCGCAAATCGATATCACAGCACCCACAGCGGCAGGCGTATCGCGCAACAGCTTCAAGCAGTTCGATATCGATGCCGGCGGGGCAATCATCAACAACGGCCGCAATGCCTCGCTCACTGAACTGGGTGGCTGGGTTGCTCCCAACCCCAACATGGCTGCCGGCAGCGCACGCGTGATTCTCAATGAGGTTTACAGCAGCGATCCGAGTCAGCTCCACGGCTATCTCGAAATTGCCGGTAGTAAAGCAGAACTGGTGATTGCCAACCCCGCGGGCATTACCTGCAATGGCTGCGGCTTCATCAATGCGTCTCACACTCAACTGATCACAGGCACACCCGACTTTCAGGGAGTGGAGCTAAGAGGCTTTACATCAGGCACAGGTGGGCTGCGCATCGAAGGCCAAGGTCTGGATGGGCAGCGCGTTGATGCGGTCACGCTGTTATCGCAAGCCATACAAATCAATGCCGGTCTCTGGGCGAAACACCTGAGCATCAACCTCGCCCGCACCGCTACGGATGAAGCACAGAATCACACTCCCAATCCCGAACCGGTCTTTGCACTCGATGTCGCCGCACTAGGTGGCATGTACGCTGGAAAAATCTGGCTCGTCGGTTCATCGCACGGTCTTGGTGTCCGCAACGCCGGCGCTATCGCTGCGCAAACCAAACTAACACTCATCCTCGATGGCAAGTTGGAGAACGTCGGGCGATTGGAAGCAGAACAGGTCGTCGTGCGCGCGACCGAAATAGATAACTTTGCCGCCGGCAGTATCACAGGACGTGATGTTGCCATCGGCACGCAGCGCTTGAGTAACACAGGACATCCCGATGCTGCGCCGCTCATCGCTGCAGACAATCGTTTGGAGATCGGTGCAAAGGAAATCCTCAATACCGATCAGGCATTGATTTTTTCAGCCGGCGAGATGTACATCGGTGGCGCATTAGATGCCAGCGATAGAGCAGTCGGCTCATCTACCTTGCTGACGAATGCGGATGCCACGATCGAATCGATCGGATCGATGACGATTCATGCTGATCGGCTTCGCAACCTGAACAAAGGCGTTACCACTGAAGAACGCCAAATCGGCAAGACCACCACACTCAGCTACCTTCAACCGCAGGGTAGCAGCGAAAAAAGTCCTATTTCCAATTTCCGTTGGGAAGGCTGGAGTCGCGCCGGACGCTATCGCTGGATAACCGACCCGTCTCAAATCAATGACGGCATTTTGGGACAAACACCCCTGCCGGGCGTCAGCGAGGAGTACTGTGAAGAAAGCACCGGACAAGAGACCTGCACGCCCTTAGCGGGCGCACTGTATTTGCGTGACGATCCGGCGTGGGCTTACTTCAGGCTCACACCACCCGATGAAGCGCCGCCGCCACCCGGTGACGCACCAACGCCACCGGCGATCCTCCCACCACCCCCACCTGCCAACAACACTGATCAACAAAGTGCGGAATACCAGTCCTGGCTAGCGCAAAAAAATGCGTACGACCAAGCCTCGGCAAACTACAACCTCGCAAAGAATAGCTATGACCAGCGAGTCAAGGCAGTCGACGACTGGACCGCAGAAACTGATGCGCGCCGCGAAGCACTTGATCAAGCCATTCAAAATTACAACCAAGGTTTTTCAGGTTCCTACTTCACAAGCTGGACGCAGTACATCAATCTGCAACGCTCGGAATTCGAGACCGTCGTCACTGAAACGCATCCGGGAAAAATCATTGCAGGTGGTGATCTCACACTCACGGGTGAGGACTTGCTTAACGACCGAAGCAAGCTACTCGCGGGCGGCACGCTTCGGGGCAATCTCGACAATCTCACGAATATTGATACTGGTGGCACACACCGGGTTCAGGAAACAGGCACCAGTCAACACACCAAAAGCCGTTGGCGCGGTGGCTTCAAAAGATATCACCAAAGAGACTGGGGCCCGGTACTGGACTATCAGCCGGCCGATATTGTCACTACCAAATCGCTGGGTACTTATCAGGCAGAAGATAAATCACCATCACTCGATGCCAACTCGCTCCAGACACAAGCTGAAGAAATACTTGAGATAAACCAGTCGCTGGCCAGTCTGAATCCCGACACTGGCCCGTTGCTTGTGACTGATCCACGGTTCACGCAGTACCGTCGCTGGTTGAGTTCGGATGCGATGTTCACGCAACTCAGTTATGACCCTGCGATGACGCAAAAGCGTATCGGCGATGGCTTCATTGAACAAAGGCTGATACGCGAACAAATCGCTGAATTGACGGGCCGTCGCTTCCTGCCCGGTTACACCGCGGATGAAATCCAGTTCGCAGCGCTGATGGAAAGCGGATTACATCATGCAGAAAGTCTGCAGCTGCGACCCGGGATTGAACTGACCGGCGAACAGGTGGCAAGACTCACGAGTGATCTGGTCTGGCTAGTCGAGCAGGAAATAACGATACCAGGCAAAGAGGGTCAGCCATCCCGCACCGAGCGCGTACTGATTCCTAAAGTCTATCTGCTACCGCGCGCGGGAGATCTACAGGCGAATGGCACACTGATCAGCGGCGAGCGCGTTGATCTTCTCGTCACAGATACGCTAAATAACTCAGGGACGATTATTGGGCGCAGCGCCGTTGGAATCAATACGGGCACTCTTAATAATGACGGTGGCGACATCGCTGGTACTCGAGTGGCCATCACCGCCGTTGACGATATCAATAATCAAGGTGGCAGCGTTCGCGCAGACAGCGACCTGACACTCGTCGCTGGTCGCGATGTGAATCTGACTAGCACCACACAAAGCAGCCGTCGTACCGACCTCAATCACAAAACAACCAGTACAGCGACACGTACAAACCTTGATCGCAAGGCCTCACTGCAAGTCAGCGGCGATGGCAATCTGGTCGTCTACGCAGGCCGAGATCTGACACTGGCAGGCGCCCAGGTCAGTCATACCGGTAACGGTAAAACCGAGTTGATTGCGGAGCGCGATCTGCAACTGACGACGATTGAAACCCAGTCCAGCACGGCCAGTCAGTCGCGCCGCAACAGCGCGAACTTTTTGCGTGAATCAGAGCAAAGC
>JAIXYM010000004.1 GCA_027490255.1 Oxalobacteraceae bacterium
CCCGTTCGCCACTCGCCACCAGGTGCAAGCACCCGTGCTGCCGTTCGACTTGCATGTGTAAGGCATGCCGCCAGCGTTCAATCTGAGCCAGGATCAAACTCTTCAGTTCAATCTCTGTTTTGTGCCATTTCTGGCAGGTTCCGAAGAACCGTCGCTCACTCAAAATACTGACAGGAATGTTCTTGCGAACCTTCCTATATTTCTTCGTGAGCACTTGATTTTTAAAGTATTACGATGTCGCCGAAGCTTCATCGTCGCACGCCATCAAGCGCCCACACTTATCGGCTGTTAATTTTTAAAGAACTTGCAAATTTGTTGGCTTGCGCCGTGCTGTCGAAGCGTTGTGTTCGCAGCAGCAAAGAAGCGGAATTATGCGGCACTTCCAGAACTTCGTCAAGCACTGCATCGACTAATTCTTTATCCGTCTGCGCTGTCGGGCTGTTTTGCCCGTCAAATGCACAGCCGGCGATTATGGAGGGCTTTCTGCTCACCGTCAAGCGCCTTGTTGAGCGCAATTTCGGATTCCCCTATTAACTTGCCGACTATCCCGCGCTCGCCACATCATTTCTGATCGTTTTGAAAACACTTCATCTGCGCGGGAGGCGTAATGTATCAAAGGCCGCGGAAATTTGGCAAGCGCTTTTCTATAAATGCCCTCATTCCCTCTTTCTGGTCATCGGTAGCGAAAGTACTGTGGAACAAGCGGCGCTCAAAATGTATGCCATCCGATAGCGATGACTCATAGGCTCGGTTGACTGACTCCTTGATCATCATGACCGAAGGCAGCGACATCGAGGCAATGATGGTCGCGGCCTCAAGCGCTTCGTCAATCAGCCGATCAGACGCAACGACACGGGAAACGAGGCCAGCGCGTTCTGCCTCGCTCGCATCCATAAAGCGCGCGGTCAGACACATGTCCATAGCCTTGGCTTTGGATACTGCCCGGGGAAGGCGCTGAGTTCCGCCCGCACCGGGAATGGTGCCGAGCTTGATTTCCGGCTGCCCGAATTTGGCGGTATCGGCTGCGATAATGAAATCGCACATCATCGCCAACTCGCACCCGCCACCCAGCGCGTAGCCCGCGACTGCAGCAATGATGGGCTTGCGCACACGCCGAATCTGCTCCCAATTACGGGTGATGTAGTCGCCGTTGTAGACATCCGCGAAGGTGTAGCTCGCCATCGCCCCGATGTCCGCGCCAGCCGCAAAGGCTTTTTCGTTGCCGGTGATGATCATGCAGCTAATTTCCGCATCCTGCTCGAAGCTCAGTAGCGCATGCCCGAGTTCATTCATCAACTGGTCGTTGAGCGCATTCAAGGCCTTTGGCCGATTCAGTCGTATTAGAGCAACCTTGCCGTGTGTCTCGACGAGGATATTCTCGTAATTCATGTCTAGCTCCATTTTGTTTTGTTGAAGGGATGTCATGATTTTACTTGCCCCGATTTGAGCCAGCTTTTTTAAGGCTTGACTTGGGCGGTAATGCCACTATGGTGAATTTGATATGGGATTGCCCATCGCTTTGACGATCAAATCATGCAAGCCTCACTGAACACTCTGAATCAACGCTCTACGCAACTCCGTGACCAAGCACAACATCTAGCATTGTGTCCGGATATTGAAGTACCACGAGTTTTCAAGGATTTGCTTGATTCGCTGGAGCAGCTGTTTGCCTTTGAGCACAGTCTGATGGAACAACATCAATTTCCGGCGTCACGATGTCATATAGAGCAGCACGCCAGAGCACTCAGAGGATTACACCGTACGCATTCGCAAGTCATGTGCGGCGCTTGGCAAAAAGGGCGATACGTGGGTTCGCACCTGCTCATCCACTGGTTTGAACTGCATAATGAAACGTTGGATGCCTGTCTTGCTGCTTGGCTTGAATGCCTGCAGTCGGGTCAAACAGCTTTGAACGTACCGCGCGGAACATTGTGGCACGAGATCACGCGGAATCCGGGTAGTAAGGCACTAGCGCCATGGCAACCAAGCGCACGGGCCGATAAAAATGACCACCCAAGCAGATCAGGGCACGACGGATAAAGCCTTGGGAAGCAACAACCACATCTGACCAGCTTGCTTCATCTTTCCCGCCAACTCACCCGCCTCATCACCAAAACCCCAGAAGAAATCCGCGCGTACAGGATTGCGAATCGCACCTCCCGTATCCTGCGCCATCATCAGTTGGCGCAGTGGGAGGTCACTGTTGGGCCGGGTCGTTGATAAAAACACCGGTGCACCAAGCGTAATGAATTGGGGATCAATCGCAATCGAGCGTTGCGCTGTCAGTGGTACGCCCAGCGCGCCGCGCGGTCCTTTACCTGCATCGGTGATTTTTTCTTCCTTGAAAAATACAAAACTTGGATTGGCATTCAGCAGTTCCTGCAAACGATGCGGGTTGGCGGCCGCCCAGGCTTTGATGCCTTGCATCGAGGCCTGCTCAAGCTTGAGTTCGCCACGGTCAACTAGGTAACGACCTATGGATTTGTAGGGGTGCCCATTTTGATCCGCGTAGGCCATGCGTATGGTCTCTTTGCTCTCCTCCAGTGTGACCCGGCCCGAGCCTTGTACTTGCAGAAAAAAAGCATCGACCGCGTTATCCACCCACACCAGCTCTGTTCCTGGGGCCAAACCCTTCTGAATCAGCTCGGCCCGTGTGTAATAAGGCACGACCTTGTTGCCGGACAACCTGCCGCGCAAGCGCATGTTTTTGAGTTCGGGATACACGCTGCCAAGATCGACGGTCAGCAAATCACTAGGCGCCCGGTACAGCGGCGTCTGAAACAAACCGCCTCGTGTTCTTGACCCACGCAACAGCGGCTCGTAATACCCAGTCACCATGCCAGATACGCTGCTATCGGCATTGCGCACCTGATGCGGCAGGAAGCGGGATTCAAAAAAATTTCTCAGACCTGCGACATCGACGGCGCTCAATTGCTGGGCGTCGGCGCATACCTCCTGCCAACCAGTTCGTCGAATCATCACATCACACGAAACAAGAAACGCTGGCCAGAGCTTCGTGAGATCATCCTCACCCCAGCCGGGCAACTGGTCAAAACTCACCACGCGCAAATAATCAGCTGGCGAAATGGTCTCGGCTTTGGTAACAGGCTTTACTGGCACAGAGGGCGTTGGGGGCGCTGGGAGCGTTGCGGTCGGTGGCTTGGACGGCCTGGGCGGTGTAACGCAGGCGCCAAGCAGCAAGGCCATGACCAAAAGCAGTCCGGTTACACTGAGAAATTGAATTGAACGAGGGCGCGATGTCATGTGGTTGTTATTTCTTGAAGCAGGACTGGCACTGGGCCTACTGATTTTCATCGTTTGGTGGACGATGTTCTCCGGACGCAAAGATGACGACTAAACCTTGTCAAGCACGCACAGTCTGGATAAAACCTCTAATTTTCCCCGCTGAAAAGTAGCGCCAATCCCCTACTCTTTCAGATCGCCATGCGATACGGCCGTGCACGAAGTTTCATTCAGCGCCTGACTAATGCAGCGTGCGCGGCAGAGACAAAACGAACTCGGGTATTTTGGATTCAAATTGCTCACCGTCCTCAGCCACGCAGAAATAGATACCGCGCATCGTGCCCTGAGGTGTGGCCAGTGAAGTGCCGCTGGTGTACTCAAACTGCTCACCAGGCGCTAGCAATGGCTGATGACCCACCACACCGAGCCCTCGTACTTCCTGCACCTGATCATTGGCGTCGGTAATGAGCCAGTGGCGCGAGATCAGCTGCGCCGTGACGCTGCCCGTGTTTTTGATCGTGACCGCGTACGCAAATAAATATTGTGAGGCGTCCGGATTGGATTGATCCTCCAGATACTGGGTGCGCACCGTAACAGTAATCTCATATGCCGCCATGTTCTACCGTTCCTTCGTTTGAGTTTGCGGCCGCAAGCTTGCGCGGCCGGGAAGTTATCGATTGCACACCAATTTCAGCCCTGTGGCAAGCAAGCCGCTTCATCAAGGTAGAATTCCCCGCTTGCCAACAGGGGGAAAACATGACGACCTACCGCATTGCTCCGAGCATACTGTCTGCCGACTTCGCTCGTTTGGGCGAAGAAGTCCGCAATGTCGTAGCGGCCGGCGCAGATATCATCCATTTCGATGTGATGGACAATCATTATGTTCCCAATCTGACAATCGGCCCGCTGGTCTGTGAAGCGATTCGGCCCCATGTACAGGTGCCGATTGACGTTCACCTAATGGTCAAGCCGGTTGACAGACTCATCCCCGATTTCGCAAAAGCCGGCGCCAATATCATCAGCTTCCATCCTGAGGCATCTGAGCACATTGATCGCACCCTTCAATTGATTCGCGATCAGGGCTGCAAAGCGGGACTGGTATTCAATCCAGCCACACCGCTTCACCATCTCGAGCACGTCATGGACAAAATCGACCTGATACTCATCATGTCGGTCAATCCAGGATTCGGCGGACAGTCATTCATTCCCGAGGCGCTGAAGAAAATTGCTGCCGTACGCAAACTGATTAATGCCAGCGGACGCGACATCATGCTTGAAGTCGACGGCGGCATTAAGCCCGACAACATTGCAGAGGCGGCAAAAGCAGGCGCTGACACGTTCGTGGCCGGCTCGGCAATTTTCGGCAAACCGGATTACAAGGCCGTGATTGATGCGATGCGTGGGCAACTGGCGCAGGTTTGAGAAAAACCGAAGATCTTTGCCCATGGGCCGGTGCAAACCATGCCTAAGCACCACTTCTAGGTCAGAATCAATGAAAGCCGATCCGGAGTCTCGGTCCGGATGTTATAGTTTAATGATTGAATATTGCGGCTGTTCTGCTGGTCGCTTGATGCCCACCACCATGTTTCTTGTCAAAAAAACTAAGCTCATCCCGCCAGGTGCCTTCGAGGCCTGGCTATGGCGACGCTGGCAACCCTGTATCGACTGATACCGCTGCCTATCGCTGGTCCGATGAGGACTGGCGGTTTTTTAGACACCTCGCCGCTCACCTACAATAGCGGCCCGGAGAGAAACATGACTGAACTTGAATTCAAATCGCTGGCCGCGCAAGGCTACAACCGCATTCCCTTGCTCGCCGAAGCCTTCGCTGACCTGGAAACCCCCCTCACGCTGTATCTGAAGCTCGCGCAAACCCAAAACCAAGGTAAAAACACCTTTCTTCTCGAATCTGTCGTCGGTGGAGAGCGATTCGGTCGGTACTCCTTCATCGGTTTGCCAGCCAACACGCTACTGCGCTCGCATGGTCAGCGCACCGAAGTCGTTCAGCAGGGCAAAGTCGTTGAAACCTTCACCGGTAATGCGCTGGACTTCATCGCAGAATTTCAATCCCGCTACAAAGTTGCCGTCAGTCCCGGCATGCCACGCTTTTGCGGTGGCTTGGCCGGCTACTTTGGCTATGACGCCGTGCGTTACATTGAGCACCGACTCGCCAATACCGCACCCAGAGATGATTTGCAGCTGCCGGACATACAACTTCTGCTCACAGAAGAACTGGCCGTCATCGACAATCTTTCGGGCAAGCTCTACCTGATCGTGTACGCAGACACCGGACAGCCAGAAGCCTACGGGCGCGCCCGGCAGCGACTGAAAGATCTACGCGCCATGCTTCGCCGCACGGTCGATGCGCCTGTTACCTCGGGCTCAGTTCGCACAGAAGCTATTCGCGATTTTTCGAAAACCGATTATCTTGCAGCAGTCGCGCGCGCCAAGGAGTACATCATGGCCGGTGATCTGATGCAGGTGCAAGTCGGTCAGCGCATCCGCAAGCCTTATGTGGATTCACCCCTCTCGCTATATCGTGCGCTGCGCTCGTTGAATCCCTCGCCCTACATGTATTTTTATAATTTCGGCGATATGCAGATCGTGGGTAGCTCGCCCGAAATTCTGGTGCGTAACGAAACAACGCCCGACCAAAAGAAAAAAGTCACGATTCGTCCCCTTGCCGGCACGCGTCCAAGAGGTGCGACGCCGGAACAGGATCAGCAGCTCGCTGCCGAATTGCTGGCCGATCCCAAGGAAATTGCCGAGCATGTGATGCTCATCGATCTTGCGCGCAATGACATCGGTCGTATTGCTGACATCGGCAGCGTGAGTGTGACTGACAAATTCATCATCGAAAAATATTCGCACGTGCAGCATATCGTCTCGAACGTCGAAGGCTCGCTCAAAGAAGGCATGTCCAACCTCGACGTCCTTCGAGCGACCTTCCCGGCCGGCACCCTCTCCGGCGCTCCCAAGGTCCGGGCAATGGAAATCATCGATGAGCTGGAACCCGTAAAGCGCGGCATCTATGGCGGCGCCTGCGGCTACCTGTCCTTCGGCGGCGAAATGGATCTCGCCATCGCCATCCGCACCGGCGTGATCAAAGACGGCATGTTGTACGCACAAGCCGCTGCCGGCATCGTCGCCGACTCCATCCCCGAAATGGAATGGCAGGAGACAGAAAATAAGGCGCGCGCCGTATTGAGAGCCGCAGAGCAAGTGCAAGACGGACTAGACGGGGAGATTTGACATGCTACTGATGATCGAAAATCATCACCGGCATCCGGAAAATTCCGAGAGCGTCTAAAAAGTCAGCAAAATCAAGTCTAGTTAAGGAATTTCGCGTCCCGTAGCGGATAGTAGATTCCATTGCCATCCGACAAAGTTGGGGGTATCGTTGCCAATTAGCCATGAAACGATTTACCAGAAGATTTATGCAGACAAGGCGATGGGCGGTCATTTATGGCGCTCCTTGCGTTGCCAGAAGCAAAAGCGCAAGCGCTATGCCGGTGGCCATGATCGACGAGGGCAAACCCCAGATAGATGCTCGATTACTGAGCGCTCCGAATCGATTGAGCGACGCGCTCATGTCGGTCACTGGGAAGGCGATACCGTCATTGGGGCAGCGCACCAACACGCAATCGTCACTCTGGTTGAGAGAAAAAGCGGCTACGCAGTGGTGGCCAAAGTTCATCGAAAGACTTCCGAGCAAGTCAGTGCTGCCATTATCAAGCGACTTACACCGCTCGCTTCGCGGGCCAAGACAATCACTTTCGATAATGGTAAGGAGTTTGCGGGCCATAAACTGATCGATCAATCTCTGGGTTCAACGACTTACTTTGCCGATCCGTTTGCCAGCTGGCAGCGTGGGTCGAATGAAAACTTCAACGGCTTACTGAGGCAATACATTCCTAAAAACCGCCACTTATCTACAGTCACTGATGGGGAGCTTAAAATGATCGAAGATCGATTGAACTACCGTCCGAGAAAAAGACTGGGATTTAAAACCCCGCATCAGGTGTTTCATAAATCTTTAAACCGTGTTGCACTTCGTACTTGAAAGCGCGTGATGTTGAAAAACCATTTTATTCAGGTTAACTCCTCCCGTGGATAAGCCTAGTATTCGACATTGGTTGCTTATGCTTACGGTAATAATTGGAGCAGCATTAGCCCTGCCGTGGCCGGGAATTATTGTAAACATTCCAGTCTCTAAGTCGAGCATTAATCATGAAATTGCTAATGCATATTTAGTTGTGACTCCAGGGGTCTTTAGGAGTTTTCTAGCCGATGATTCCGATTCTCGTCCAGATTATCCACAACTATTCGAAGATGAAAGAATCATTGGGCCATCGAGAGCCCAACATGAAAATATTCGCAACTTTGGAGGAGGTGTGTTTGCGCTAAATAACGGCCACCTCAGATTCTCATCTTCTGACAACTCGAATCCAATAGGTAACCAGCGTAGCTACGTACTCAAGGCGTATTTGGAGAACAAGATTATTCTCATATTGGCGGCCGTGCTTCTATTTTTTTATCCCCAATCTCAAAGTTACTTCTTGAGTGACTCACCTAATCGGAGGTCTAACCATTCCCTAATCAGAAGACTTTCCTCGTCTGCGCTTTCCGCGGGGTTTCTCGCGATAATTTCCGCGGGACTCATTGATTTGGTTGTTCGTTTTGCAACCGTTGCTCGGATCGACTGGACCGGAAAATCAGTTGCGTTTTTCTTACTGGCAAGTACAGCGATTTGTTTTTGGCGGCTCGTATTCGACTACCTATTTGCTCTTCACAATTCCATTCGCGCTAATAGATTGACGCAGCGTTTATTATCCCGACTCGGGGTCTTAACATTAATTGCGGTCGCTAGCGCATGGTTCAGTATCCTGTGGATTAAGTTCCAGCCTGTAGCCGACTACTCAGATACGGTAGCACTAAGCCTGTGGAAAGCCGGTATCTATACCCCTGTTGATGGGTCGATTCAGGCGTATGCATTCTCGGGGATCCCCCTACTTTTGCCCTCAGTATTTGCAGGACTGGCAAGTTTTAGTGGTATCTCCATCCTTGATCTCCATGTCGCATTTTCAGCCGTCGCCTTTGGGGTAGCTATCACAAGTGCCGTCATGCTGCCGGCAATGCTGGCGCGGAGCCCCTGGGCGGGAGCAATTTCATTGCCCATAGCCACTGGGGGATGGCTGACAACAGCGCATCTTGGTTACCCATATCTATTGTTCAGCCCAACGCTATTGTTAGGAACTTGGGGACTGGGAATGGCTTGTGCCACATTAGTTACATGGTTACTGCTACCCCGAACAAGATTTTCTGTGGTTGCAACCTTCGCAGCCATTGGGGTATCGGCCTGCGTTCATTTGACCTATGGTGCTATCGTGTTTGCGATTGTCCTTATGGCGGAAGCACTGCGTTGCATCGGTCCAAACTGGCGGCGCGAGGCTGTTACGCTCGCAATGGGGCTAGCAATATTCTTGACCGTTGTATCTCCCCAGCTATTCGAGATGTTCCGCAGCATCCCGCTTGCGTCCGCTGTACAACCAGCAATCACACAAGATTGGTGGCGGCTAATGGCTTTCCGCAAACCCTTTCATGTCTTCATATGGGGCGAAAACGGTGTAGCTTCCGGGGCAGGCTGGTTGCTACTTGTTTCTATTTTGCTGTGGCTCAATTTGGCTACCTACGCAACGCGACTACTACTAGTTCGTCTTGGATCTGTAATCATCGTGACTACGGGGCTACTAATGGTCAGCTACATCGTTGTCGAAGTGCTTCCGACCCCACGACTAGCTGGAATGGTGCTGTCTCGAGGTTCATTGCTTCTACTTTTTTTGATCTCTGGAATTGTGGCGGCATTACCATTTATGGCTGCTCGTGCTTGGTGGCAGAATCAGAACCCGAAGGATGCTTGGCGTGTAATTTTTTTGATGGTGGGGCTAATTGGCTATATGCTTCCCACAGCATCTATTATTGCTAAGTCGATTGTGGGATCAGCATATCTTCTTGCTGCACTGATACCTCACGTTGGAATCAATCGTGTGTACTCGGCAAGAACAGTAGCAGCTTTCATCATAATCCCGTTAATGGGTGGCCTTGGTTGGACACTCACGCAAATACCCGAGAAGTTGCAAGTGCAAGAAAATATAATGCCAAAAGCCCCCCCGCACGATTGGCAACAATTAACTTCTTTTCTAAGGGAGAAGTCCGACAGATCCCAAATGGTCTTGATGCCACCCTATCCATATGCAACATCTACTGCACAGAGATCGTGGCCGTTAGATTATATGTATTCCGGAGTTTCTGTTTATTTAACAAGCCTGGCCACTTATGAGATTCGCATACTAAAAACGATTTATGGCGTGGACATTTCTAATATTGAGCCAAGCAGCATTCCGAAATTTATTGCCGCTAGCGGGGGTATTCTATGTCTATACGAACGCGGATATAACAATTTAATTTCAGACGCAGATAGGATCATGTCACTAAGAAGTGAGTGGCCCAGTTTGGGTTATGTTGTTGGATTCAAGCGTGGCGTGATGCCATACGAATGGGGATGTGACCCATTTAACGGGTCGCCGCTGAACTTTCCGATATTATTTGAGAACGATAGCTATATTATTTATACCATCCCGCATTAAATATTATTACGACTGCGATCATATTGGAGCCTAATTTTATGAGAGTTACAATTGTTTGTCCGTTTTTTAATGAGGAGTCAATTATTGTCGCGGCTACGAAACGAATGATTGCAAACCTGAGGGCGCAGTTCGACGACTGGGAGTTGATACTGGTTAACGACGGATCCCGTGACCGAACTTTGAATACTCTTTGCTCAACGCTGGATCAAAGTGAAAAACGGGTTCGAGTCATCTCTTGCGCAATTAACCAAGGAAGGGGCCGGGCACTCAAGAACGGCATCGATGCCGCGAGCGGCGACATCATCGTCACCACCGAGGCTGACTGCTCCTGGGGCGACGACATCGCCCGGCGCCTCGTTGACGAGTTGTTGGCGCATCCCGATGCGCACTTCGTGGTGGCATCGCCACACCTGCCCGAGGGCGGTCTGATCAACGTCCCGCTTCGCCGTCGCCTGTTGACGGCGATCGGAAACCGCCTGATTCGCCTTTTCTTCGCTCCCAACGTGACCATGAACACCGGTATGACGCGGGCCTACCGGCGCGAGGTCATCCAGCCGCTCGAGACGTGGGAGGATGGAAAGGAGTTCCATCTCGAGGTTCTGCTTAAGCTGATCGGGCTCGGCTTCCGTGTCCGCGAAATCCCAGCGCACATAACTTGGCAGGAGCACAAGCTGGCCGCGGCTGGTGCTCCAAAGCGGGTGTCTTCCACCCGCATATTTAAGACCATCGGCACGCACATGCGCTTCTTGGCGACGGCCCGGCCGACCCAGTACTTCGCCGCTGCCGCGGGCTTGTCGCTTTTGATCGGCGCGGGCCTCGTCGGCTGGGCGTTCCACAACCTGTTCTTCGGGGGGCCAGCAGCCTACCTCGCCATAGTCGGTCTACTTATGCTGCTATCCTCGCTGCTGTTCGCCGGTTTCTCGGTGTTTTTCGTCAAGTTGGGCGAGGTAATGCGCGAGCAGTGGCTGATGCCATACCGTACTGTCGGCTGCATTCCGCCGGGCGCTCTCAAGGCGGCGCAGGTATTCCCGCATATTCCCTAGGCCAACATTCCATTGAAACTGCGAAACCAGCCGCATCCCGACGAAAGAGACAGAAATGAAGGCAGTACTGCAGAACGTGAAGACCGGCGTCGTCTCCATCGAGGAGATTCCGCAGCCCATACTGAAGCCGGGCAATGTCCTGGTGCGCAACGTCTGTTCCCTAGTATCAGCGGGAACGGAAAAGGCTGTGCTCGACTTTTCTAAATCGAACTACCTGCAGAAAGCCCGCAAACGTCCCGATCTGGTCCGCAAGGTTCTAAACCGGGCTAAGAACGAAGGGCTCTGGCAGACCTACAAGATCGTTAGCAACCTGATCGACCAACCCATCGCTCTAGGCTATTCCTGCGCCGGCACGGTGATCGAGGTCGGGGCGGAGGTCGGCGACATCAGCCCGGGCCAGCGCGTTGCCTGCGCCGGACTGTTCGTCGCCACCCATGCCGAGGTGGTCTCTGTCCCGCGCAATCTCGTTGTGGCGATCCCCGACGGCGTTGCCTTTGATGAGGCGTCGTTTGTCACCCTCGGTGCCATCGCAATGCAGGGCGTGCGTCTGGCTTCCCTTGAACTCGGTGAAAGCGTACTCGTATACGGCCTGGGCCTGGTCGGGATGGTCGCAGCGCAACTAGCATCGGCTGCGGGCTGCCGGGTATTTGGCGTCGACATCGATCCCGCCAAGCTGGACATGGTGACCCGCATGGGGTGCACGGCGGTTCCGCTGGACGATTCGACGGAGCGGGCGCTGCTGCAGGCGACTCGCGGCTACGGAGTGGACAAGGTACTGCTATGCGCGGCAACCAAAAGCAACGATCCGATAGAGCGGATCCCCGCCATGACCCGTCAGAAAGGCGTGGTCGTGGTGGTAGGTGACGTGTCCATGAACATACCGAGGCGCGACTATTACGAAAAGGAGATCGACATTCGCCTGTCGCGCTCCTACGGCCCCGGGCGCTACGATCCCACCTACGAAGAAGGTGGCACCGACTACCCCTTCGCCTACGTGCGCTGGACCGAGAATCGCAACATGGTCGCCGTGCTGGACCTGGCTGCGCAGCGCAAGATCGATCTGGCGGCACTTGTTTCGCATCGCTATGAAATCGCCAATGCGCTCAAGGCCTATGACCTGATCGAGGGCAAGTCCGGAGAAAAATACCTCGGGGTGGTCATCGACTATCCCGCCGCCGGCACGGCGGGTAAGACCGCACAACTGCGGCCGCAAGCCGCTGCCCGGACCGCAAGCAACAACGATATTTCCCTTGGCGTGATCGGCGCTGGCAACTTCGCCAAGGCCTTTCTGCTGCCGGCCTTCAAAGCGCGGCCGGGTGTCCGCTTCGACGCTATCTGCACGGCTTCCGGGGTGTCTTCATTTTCAGTAGCGCAAAAGTATCGCGCCAGCAAGACGACCTCGAATCCCGACGAGATCTTCAACGATCCCGCGATCGATGCGGTCCTCGTAGCGACCCGCCACGACTCGCATGCACGCTATGTGCAGAAGGCTATTGAGTCGGGCAAGGCTATCTTTGTCGAGAAGCCAATGGCGACGACCATGCAGGACCTGGATGCCATACGGGAGGCCTACCTCGCCAGCGAAGCCGCGGGCAGGAAGCCGCTGCTGATGGTCGGCTTTAATCGCCGCTTCTCGCCATTGTCGCTGGCCGTGCACAATCTAGTGCGCCAGCGCGGCGAGCCGCTGTCCATGGTCTACCGTGTGAATGCCGGCTTCGTTGCCGGCACCGAGTGGGTCCAGGATCCAACCCAGGGGGGCGGCCGGATAATCGGCGAGGTCTGCCACTTTATTGATCTTATGACCTACTTCTGTGGATCATTGCCGACCGAGGTGTTCGCCCTACCCATGCTGCGTTCTGGCCGTGCCGTGGACGACATCGCGTCGATCACCGTTCGCTTTGCCGATGGCTCGATTGGCACCGTGCATTACTTTGCCAATGGCGATCCTTCGCTGCCGAAGGAGTACGTCGAGGTGTTCGTGGGCGGGCTGGCGATCCAGCTCAGCAATTTCCGCTCGGTCAGCGTTCATGGCGGCCGCCTTGGCGCCAGGTCGCGCTACCTGAACCAAGTCAAGGGATTCAACGAGGAAGCGACAGCCTTTGTCGACGCCTTGCGCGCTGGCGGCCCGCCGCCCATTTCCTTCGCCGAACTGTATGCCGTCAGCCGGGCCACCCTGGCGGCAGTCGAGTCGATGCACGGCGGGCGTCCGGTGCAGGTCTGAGCCATGTCCGCCTGCCCCTTCTGCGGCGGTGAGAGCCGCGCCTACATCGCGGTATACGGCGACGAGCTGCACAAGTGCGCTCGGTGCAAGCTGATCTTCGTCCACCCCTACCCGACGCAGGCGCAGATGGTGGAGCGGCATATGTCGCGCGACTATGCCGACCATCCCTACTTCACGGCGGGCGAGGATGTCGCCGATAGCGGCAGCCACGACATCCACCGACTTGCGCTTGACGCGCTGGCGGCGCACCTGCCGCGCGAAGCGCGCATCCTCGACGTCGGTGCCGGCTCTGGCGATTTCGTCCGGGCTGCGGCAACCTGCTTTGCCAATGTCGAGGGCCTCGAACCGTCGCCGCACCTTGCGGCGCGTGCGCGTCAGCGAACTGGCAAGACCATCATAGAAGCCCCCTTCGAGGCGTTTTCGCCAGATCTTCCATACGATGCGGTGGTGCTGATGGACATTATCGAGCACACCGCCGATCCGCGGGCGGTGATATCCAAGGCCCGGGGCTTGCTGCGGCCGGGTGGGCTGTTATTTATCTGCACTGTCAACAGCAGTTCCCTGCTCTATGGGCTTAGTCCCCTTCTGGCGCAGGCGGCGCGGATCGCTGGAAAGTTTCGCTACCTGCTGGAGCGGGTTTATTGCTATCAGCACAATTGGTATTTCAACGAGCAGGCGCTGGCCGGCGTCGTGCGGCACTGCGAATTTGATGTACTGGAACACAAACGCTATGAGTTTCCGCTAGACCGCTTGCACGAAAACAGACTGATTCTTCTTGGATTGCGCCTCGTTTATTTTATGCAAAAACTCTTGGGCTCAAGCACGGAGCAGTATTTGCTCGCGAAGCGATCAAAATAACCAATCACAAGACTATCGACGATGTGCGCCAGCTTTGGAGCCAGAATCCTTTGTTCACTGGCGAGAGACAAGCCGAACCAAGAGCCCGGAAATGGTTCCTAGAACATGATCGAATTTATATTGAGGACTGTTTCGCGGAAAGCAGCCACGACCCGATCTTCACAAAGGAATCACCCACATGCGCTCACTGTGGAAAGGCTCGCCGCCACTTGTGGCAGTTTGAAGCTCATAATTATTCGGGATTTTTTTATAGCCCCTCAGGGCGATACTTTCCTCAACTTTGCTTGCGCTGAAAGTGGCTTCAAGCTTTGCACGCAAAAGTCGGGACAGTACCCATGCGAATGCTGCCTACGAAAACGTTCGGGGAGCTGGGCTTGCCCCGCCTGACGTCCTACTTTGCTAGCAGACCGCTATTGAGGTAGCCCCCTGGAAGACTGATCCATCGGTATTCCTTAAACTAACGGATAGAAACATGACTATGGATATGCCTATGTCTTCAGGAAGCCATTCAAAAATAGAGATTATCACCGGGGTGCAGCGACGAAGGCGCTGGACCCCGGAACAGAAACTAGCCTGGGTGAGGCGAACCAGCGAACCGGGGATGTCGGTCTCGCTGGTGGCGCGAGAAGCAGGCATCAGCAGCGCCCAGCTCTTCCAGTGGCGCAAAGCCTATTTGGAGGGCTCGTTGGTAGCCGTGGGTGCGAGTGAACCCGTGGTGCCCGCTTCAGAGTTGCAGGATGCCCAAAAGCGCATCAAGCAATTGGAAGCCGCACTGGGACGCAAGACGCTGGAAAACGAGATCCTCAAGGAAGCCGTGGACTTTGCCAAGGCAAAAAAGTGGATTGCGCGCTCGCCAGCATTACCCGGGGACGAACAGTAAGAGCCGTGTGCTCGGCCCTTGGTGTAGCGCGCAGTCATGTGATGCAACGGCTCAATCGACCCGAGGACTGGCAGGATCGGCGCAAGGCGCCGCCACGGCCTGACGATGGTGAATTGCTGGAGGCGATCAAGGAGATTGCCCGGGATCGTGCCAGCTATGGCTATCGGCGTGTATGGGCGGTGCTGCGGCTCAATGGCCAGCAGACGAATCACAAGCGAATTTATCGAGTCATGCGAGATCACCAGCTGTTGCTTCATCGCCGTGGCGACAAGCCGGTGTCGGATCGTCGGCATGATGGCCGGATTGCGGTCGACACCAGCAATAAACGTTGGTGTTCCGATGGATTCGAGCTTAGCTGTGATAACGGTGAGCGGGTGCGGGTCGCATTTGCGCTGGATTGCTGCGATCGGGAAGCGATGAGTTGGGTCGCCACGACCAAGGGCATTGACGCGGACTTGGTCGGTGACTTGATGATGCAAGCGGTCGAATCGCGCTTCGGCGCTAACAGCAAGGCCATCGGTAATGTGGAATGGCTGACCGATAATGGCAGCTGCTGTACGGCGGCGAAGACGCGCTCGTTTGCTGGGGAGCTCGGATTGAAGCCGGTGACGACGTGGATCCGCAGCCCGCAGAGTAACGGGATGGCAGAGAGCTTCGTCAGAACATTCATACGCGGTTATGCTGATCTTGCAGATCGGCCTGATGCGCAAACGGTGATGCGACACTTAGCGGGTTGGTTCGAGCATTACAATACGCGGCATCCGCATAGTGCCTTGGGATATTTACCCCCAAAGTTGTTTCGAGAAAAACAGGCGGTGAATTACTAACGCCGATGGTCCGGTCTTATAGGGGCGAAAGCAGCTATATCGCGTCAGGCGCATCGGGCAGCGAGACTACCTAGTCAAATCTAAATAGGACAAACCCCATGGCAGACGAACAAGCTAGACTGCAGACAGAATACAGTGATCCCGCAAAGCGGATGCGCGCGTACATCAGCAAGGAAGAGCTGAGAAGTTTTCAATCCCGAAGTTCCGCCCGACTCCTCTTCGACGGAATTGCAATCTGGGCTGTTATATTGGGAGCCATCGCGTTGTGGTCCAGTTTGGAGCATTGGATAGTCTGGGTCACTGCATTTTTGCTGATAGCCGCTCGCCAGCATGCACTCAACTGCATGGTTCATGAAGCGTCACATTTGGGACTCAGTCAGTCCCAACGGCTCAACGACTTGTTATCCGACCTATTTTTTGCTGCTCCGCAAGGAATCACTACTGATGGTTATCGCGGAAAGCATATGCGGCATCACACACACCTCGGACATCCATCAACCGATACGGAGCGGAAGTATAGATACCAGATATCTGGAAGAAGCTTTCTCAAGCGAACGGCGAAAATACTGTGCGGATCCGCGGCGTTTGAGGCTGCGCGCGAATACGGAACCGAGCTAGAGCAGCGCAATCCCAAGCGGAGGGCAAGATCAATAATGATGATTATGCTTATTCAGGCTGGTCTCTTTTTCTATTGTACGTGGGTCGAGGCTCCTTGGGCCTATTTTCATCTTTGGATATTGCCGCTCTTAACGTTTTTTCCCTACTTTGCGGCTTTGAGCGTCATCGCAGAACACCAGAGCGAAGAATATGCAGCTTCACGCGTCGAGGACTATGAAAAATCGCTAGAACCGGGCTTTACAAGAAGTGTGCACGGCAACTGGATTGAGCGGTTTTTCCTAGCCCCTGGCAATTTCTGCTTCCATCTTGAACATCATGCCTTTCCAAGTGTACGTTATGACAAGTTACCCTCTCTAAATCGATTGCTTACCGAGCGAGGTTTCTTCCGGGACTGCCCTCAAACACATGGTGCTAGTTTCACTTCGGCTCTTAGCCGCTTAATATTTTCTCAGAGGGCAAGCAATGAAAAACAATGAGCCATCGCCGTTTGATGTGGCGCCCCCTAGTCCCGATTCCAATTGCCCAGTATGTAACTCGCCTGAGGTGGGATTATTTCGAGCGGACGTCATAGATTTTGAGTACGCAGTCAAGCCCGCTAGGAATTTCTTTGAAGGCCAGTGCAAAGCCTGCACGTCCGAGTTTATTTTTCCAAGACCAACTGATGAGGAAATCCGGAGTTTTTATCCATCAAATTACCATGCATATCATGATGACCACGGTCTTGTGGCACGAATGTTGGTTTCGATACGCTCACGCTTACGTGCAAGGTACTATAGAACGTTCACTGATACAGCAACCAGCACAAGGGTATTCGATGTGGGTACCGGAGACTGTCGGCATTTTGATGCACTGAAGCTTCACGGTGATTTCGATTTTCTGGGCGTTGAAATCAATCCGGAAATTGCGGAAATAGCGCGTAGTCGCGGCTACAACGTCGCAACGGGGACCTTGGAAACAATAGACATAGCGAAATTGATCGGGTCCTGCGACGTCATATCTATGAATCATGTTATCGAACATGTTTCTGAGCCTAACGTCATGGTATGTAGAGCTTTCCAGATGTTAAAGCCGGGAGGCGCAGTGGTGGGGCAGTTGCCGTCCAACTCCTGCTGGGAGGCCAGATTTTTCGGAAAATATTGGGCCGGCTATCATTTTCCTCGGCATCTTCAATGCTTCTCTCGTCCGGGTTTGAGGACCTTGCTTGAGGATGCGGGTTTTGCTGATGTCAAAATTATGTCTGCCCCTCATTTGCAATCAGCTTTATCCGTACAGAATACATTGATTGGATCTGGGTGGCGCCCTGAGATGAAGTTCGGGAAGACGCCTGTGTATTCTCTATTGCTCCTAGCTGTCGTGCCATTCGAGTTGCTCGCGTATTTTTTTGGCCAGACTGGGATAATCAACTTCGAGGCGCGAAAGCCTATGGGTTGAGTAGGCTGGCTGAAGCCCATAGATGTGGCTCAGAAGTATCGACTAAATTGGCCTCGTGGCTAGCCGCATGAAGCCTCTGTTCTACCTCCCCTGTTGCCGCAGACCTTGAGTTCTGTGATCCTGTTGGAATTCGCTAAAAAGACCCGCAGCTTATATACTACGGCAACTGACAGTAGGAACAACTCTGTCATTCGCCAACGATTGATTAAAGCTTCACCGTTGTTCTAAAAAGATGCTCTCTCAACCCGCAGGACTACACGATTTGCAACAAATCCCCTATCGGCAAGCCGCGCTGGATGAGGTATGGCGCCTCGCCTCGCTGATTGATCGTAATCCCGTATCGCGTACGCGCGGTAGCCTGTCCCGGACACACTGGGCGTGGAAGTTTGACGACTTCCCTTATCCGCGGATGCAGGAGGGCGTCTTTGCGCTGGTCTGCCTTTACGATCTGGATGCCGAGGGCAACCCCTTCTACCATTCGGAATCAGTTGCCAGCTGGGTCGAGTGGGCCTTCGACTACTGGACCCGCCTGCAGCACAAGAACGGCGCCTTCGACGAGGCCTACCCCAATGAACAGTGCCTCGCAGCGACGGCCTTTACCGCCTTCTACGTCGGCAGCGCCTTCCTGCGTTGGGGCGATCGCCTGCCCGCCCCCTTGCGTGACCGCGTGCTTGCCTCGCTGCGGCTGGCAGGGCAATGGCTGTGCCGCAACGACGAGACGCACGGCATTCTGTCCAACCACCTGGCGGTGGCGGTGGCGGCCTTGGAAATCTTGGCGCGCATCTGCGCCTGTAAGGATTTTTCTCAACGCGCCCGATTCTTTCTGGAGCACATCCTGGCCCACCAGTCTGACGAGGGATGGATGCAGGAATACGATGGCGCCGACATCGGGTACGGCACTCATGGCTTCTTCTACCTGGCCGAGTATTGGCGCATGACGGCTTGCGCGGACACGCTTTCCGCGCTGCAACGCTTCGCCGGCTTTCTCGCGCATTTCGTGCATCCCGATGGAACCATAGGCGGCGAGTATTCCAGCCGGAATACCGAGTTCTACTATCCGGCCGGCTTCGAGCTGCTGGCCGGTCATTGCCCGAACTGCCGAGCCATCGCCGTGGCCATGCGCGATTCGCTGGAGCAGGGGCGGGCCTGCGGCGTGTGGGCGATGGATCCGTTCAACTTTATGCCGATGTTGAACAACCTCCTGTTCGCGGCCGAAGCGACACGCCCTTGGGAACAGGTGGATCCCCTGCCTTGGCAGCAGCCACCCAGCTCGGTGCATTTTCCGAAAGCGGGCCTGTGGCTGATCAACCGCGAGCGCTATTACGCCGTCGTCGGCCTCTCCAAGGGCGGCACCGTGTCGGTCTTCGACAAGGCCGGCAAACGCATCGCTGCCCGGCACGCCGGGCACTTCCTAGTCTGGCGCGACCGCGCCTACACCAGCCAAGACCATACGCCACATCCTTTACCGGAATGGGCTGCGGGCGATAAGGTGACCCTGCAGGTGCCGTGGAAGTCGCTAGAGCAGACGCTATTCACGCCGCTGCTGTTCATTGCCTTCCGCCTGTTCACCTTGACCCTCGGCCGCTTTCCCGCTGTAAGCCGCTGGGTCAAAAACCTGCTGGTAAGCGTCCTCATCCACCGCAAACGGCGCCCGCCGATCACCCATGTGCGGACCCTGCGCGCAGAAGACGACGGTATATTCGTCGAGGACTGCATCCGCCTACCCGAGGGCGCTGGCCAGCTCACGGCGGCTGCCCAGTTCACTTCAATCCACATGGGTTCGGCGATGTATTGCGACGCGCGCTCGCCCTGCGGCTCGGCAACGACTCAGGCGATCGCCGCCGGGGGGGGAGAACTTCGCCTATCCGGCTCAATGACGCTCGCCGGCAGCCACTGGCAGCGGCAGGACGACTGACAACATGTGCGGCATCTGCGGGATAGCTCTGGGCGGTGGTGGCGAAGTGGACCCCGCCACCCTGCTTGCCATGACCCGGGCAATGTCGCATCGAGGACCTGACGGCGACGGGCACTATGCGCGAGGGGGTGTTGGCCTTGGCCACCGGCGACTATCGATCATAGATCTTTCTGGCGGGGCTCAACCAATCTACAACGAAGACCGAAGCGTTGTCGTCGTCTTCAACGGCGAAATCTATAATTATCGGGAGCTGGCGCAGGAACTGAAGGCCCGCGGGCACCGTTTCGCCACCGAGTCTGATACTGAGGTGCTGGTGCACCTCTACGAGGATCTCGGCGAAGGCATGCTAGACCAGCTGCGCGGCATGTTCTCCTTTGCGCTCTACGACGTGCGCCACGACAGGCTGCTGCTGGCGCGCGACCGCTTTGGCATCAAGCCGCTCTACTACCATGTCCGCGACGGCGACCTATACTTCGCCTCGGAGATTCGCCCGCTGATCGCGGCCGGCTACGTGGCGGAGCCGAACCGCCAGGGCATCCATCTCTACTTGCAATCGCGTTTTGCGCACGGCGACGAGACGCTTTTTCGCGGCGTCTACCGCCTAGCCGAGGGATCGTTGCTCGACTGGAGGCGTGGCCAGTGGCAGGTGCGGCGCTACTACGCAAATCCTGTGATAGGCGGCCCAGATGACGAGCGCGATTTCGACACACTTTTCGATGAGGCCTTCGGCGATGCCGTCGCATCGCACATGGTCTCGGACGTCCCGGTCGGTGCCTACCTGAGCGGCGGTATCGACTCCACGGCGATCGTCGCCAGGATGGCGCAGCACGCCCGCAAGCCGCTGCACACGTTCTGCGTTGACTTCGCCGGTAGCGCGAGCGAGGCTGCTGTGGCAGAACGCACGGCACGCCGGCTGGGTTGCGAGCACCAGCAACTCTTCTGCGGCGCCGAAGAGTTGCTGGCGCTGCCCGAGGTCGTGCGCAGCCTCGAGGAGCCAGTCGGAGACCCAGTGATCGTCGCACAATATGCGCTATCGCGCGCGACGCGCGATGCTGGGGTGAAGGTCGTTATGACGGGTGATGGCGCCGACGAAATCCTCGGCGGCTACCAGTTCCTCGCGGCGACCATACGCGCCCTGCGCTGGCAGAGGTGGATTCCCGCTGGCCTTGCCCAGGCCCTAGCGACGATCGCCGGGCACGTGCCACTGCCGCTGGTGCAGGCCCTGGCCGACCTGCCGCTCGGTGTCGCCGCCGAGGCACGCAATCGGCTGGCCTGGATGATCCGGCGCCTTCCGGACGCCACTGCCGGGGAATACTACGACCTGTTGCTCGCCCTGCATCGCCCGGACGAGCTGGCCGCGGCCTATTCGCCGGAATTTTTCCGGGAATCCGGTGACTTCGCTGCCGACAGCTTCGCCGGTACGCCGGCGGGCGCGACCCTGGCCGACCAGGTGCTCTCCCTGCAATACCGCAAATGGCTGCCGGCCAACATCAACCTGAAGCAGGACAAGCTGGCGATGGCCCATTCGGTCGAGACCCGGGTGCCCTTCCTCGACCATCGCTTGGTCGAGCTGGCGGCATCGTTTCCGTTGCGCGTCAAATTGGACGGCCGCCGGAACAAGATCCTGCTGCGGCAGGCGGCACAGCGCTGGGACCTGCCGGCCGAAGTCGTCACGGGCCGCAAGGTGCCGTTCCATCTGCCCTTGGGACAACTGGTCCACGACAAGCGCGTGCGGGACATGGTCGATGACAACCTCTCGCCGGCGCGCGTGCGCCGACGCGGGCTAGTCAATCCGGACTATGTTGCCTTCCTGCGGAAGCAGGCCGATGCCGGCGACTACCTGCAGGGCAAAAAGCTTTTCGCGCTGGTGATACTTGAGATCTGGTTCAGGACATTCATCGATGGAGAGGAACGTTGATGGCGCCGAACCTTGTTCAAATCGGATTGATCGTGTTCAGCGGAATCACCGTTGCAGCAGGGCAAGGTTGTTTAACCTTCTATGCTAGGGGCTTGCCTATGCCCTTGGATCTTCGGACTGTGCTTCACTACACGATCACTACATGGTCATTTTACGGTTTTGCAGCACTGTACGGAGTGGGCATGATCGCCTACGTTTTGTTGTTAAAGGCCTTACCCCTTGCACAAGTAACAATTTCGATTGTGGCAATCAACTTCTTGTGCACTACTTTATTGACACATCTGCTTGGTTCCAGCCTGTCGCTCCAGCAACTTGCCGGTATCGTCCTCGTCTTCGCCGGCGTTTCCCTGCTGCAGTGGCAAAGTTAGAAGTCGAATTCAAAAAGCCATCTTTAGATCGGCGATAGAGCACGCAGTGCGAACGCTATCGGAAGTCCTTGGAACCCCCTCCGAACAAGATTTTGCAGTGCTTCCAGCATTTATGCAAAATACAGTCCATTGATTCCTGACCCGCCATCAGGGCGGGTGGCAAGAGCCCGGTTTCCGGGAGATGGGATTGCACGATGGCGAAGCAAAAGAGTGAACTACTGAAAGGCTGTGGCGCGCATCGCCGCACCGAAAGTGATTACATGGGGGTGACACTCGATGTCGTTAGCCTTGATGACTAGCGTGACGTCATAATCGAAGCGCTGCAACTGGCCAAGCGCGGTGACTCAGCCGCACGCGTTTGGCTAGCGTAATATCTAGTCGGCAAGCCTGAAGCAAAAGCGCCGTCCCCGCTGTCCGTGGTCGCGAATCAGTGGATCGGAAAATATCCGGTAGCGGACCGACTGGCAAAACCGATGATTGATCGAGAGCTCTACCCCTCCATGCACCAGAACGACGCTTGGCAGGAGGGTATTCGCTTCGCAATCGCGTCGGAACTGACTGAAAAAAACTGCCGCCATCAAAAATCGCTGAAGATCAAAGTGACGGCGCAGGTCTCGACGGAATCCGTCGAAGTAATACCGACGCAATTTGCCAAATGATTTCGGCAAAAGATTCAGAGGCTGATCATGGGCGGATGGGGTAGCGGAGCTTGGCAGAGTGGCAAGGACACGACGAGCGCGTACCGGACGCTAGATGTGCGCCAGCTGGCAAGAGATGGTCTGTTAGCGCCAGGAAAGTGGTTTGGTTGGAACTGGTCGCGCGAAGGTGATGTCATCGTCTCGATTCAGATTCGTGTCGGCGGGGATCGGGTCACGCTCAATTACCGCGCCCGCAATCAAGGTGAGGGCAGCAGCTCGACTATCCGGTTTATCTGGACTGGACGGACTGCAGCCTCGGTGGTCGGCGTGCATGGTTTCGCTGTCCTGCATGCGGCTGCGCCCGGCGAGTGGCTGTGCTTTACGGTGGCACCATCTTCGCCTGCCGTCATTGTCATCAACTGGCCTTTGACACACAGCGCGAAAGGCGAGGTGATCGTTTGGCCCGAAGGGCGGACAAGATTCGGCAGAGACTGGGGTGGGAGCCCGGCATCCTCAATGGGGACGGCGACAAGCCGAAAGGAATGCACTGGCACACCTTCGAGCGTTTGCAGGAAGAACACGATGCGTATGTCGAAGCCTCGCTTGCCAGCATGATGATGCGCTTCGGGATGCCCGCCCAGGAACTTGACATCGGCTGACTGCCGTTGCCGATGCTAGCAGGAAGGCCCCATCAAGTGACATCCGTAAATCAGCGTTTCATCGCTATGCTTAATGGGGGAAAATGGCGACTTTTGAATTTGCACAGCCTCAGCGCAAGGGCACCAAACCAAATTGGGGGTACTTTTGGGGGCATCAAAAGCAACTCCCAGTAAAGCGCTGTAAACAAATCAATAGGATAGAGGATTTATGCTGCTGATGATCGACAACTACGACTCGTTCACCTTCAATCTCGTGCAGTATTTTGGCGAGCTCGGCGAAGACGTTCGCACTTATCGCAACGACGAAATCAGCCTTGAGCAAATCGAGGCACTGAGCCCAACGCGTATCTGTATTTCACCCGGCCCTTGCACGCCGCACGAAGCCGGCGTCTCGGTACCCGTACTGAAGCATTTTGCTGGCAAACTGCCGATACTGGGTGTATGCCTTGGCCATCAGAGCATCGGCGCGGCCTTCGGTGGCAGAGTCGTTCGCGCGCAGGAAGTCATGCACGGCAAAACCTCACCCATCACGCACACGGGCGTTGGCGTTTTCAAAGACTTGCCCAGCCCCTATACGATCATCCGATACCACTCGCTTGCAATCGAGCGCGCATCTTTGCCTGACTGCCTTGAGATCACGGCATGGACTGAGGATGGTGAAATCATGGGAGTGCGTCACAAAGAGTTTGCTATCGAAGGTGTGCAGTTTCATCCGGAATCCATCCTTTCCGAACACGGACATGCGCTTTTGAAAAACTTTCTCACTACCTGAACCGTAGGCGGCACATGACACTCACACCGCAACAAGCGCTTCTGCGCATTATTGAACACCGCGAAATATTTCACGATGAAATGCTGGCGCTGTTCCGCCAGATCATGGGCGGCGAAATGTCGCCGGTGATGATCGCCGCGCTCACCATGGGACTCCGTGTGAAAAAAGAGTCGATCGGTGAAATCGCCGCAGCAGCCCAAGTCATGCGCGAGTTCGCCGCAAAGGTCGACGTGGCTAATGCCGACCAATTAGTCGACATCGTCGGCACCGGTGGCGATGGTGCCAACACCTTCAATATTTCGACCGCGACCATGTTCGTGGTGGCGGCAGCCGGTGCACGCGTCGCCAAACATGGCGGGCGCAGCGTTTCATCATCATCCGGTAGCGCGGATGCGCTGGAAGCACTCGGCGTGAACATCAACCTATCACCTCAGCAGGTCGCCGCCTCCATCGATGAAACCGGTATCGGTTTTATGTTCGCTCCCAACCATCATGCAGCGATGAAGCATGCTGCGCCGGTTCGCAAAGAGCTGGGCGTGCGAACTATTTTTAACATCCTTGGGCCACTGACCAATCCAGCAAGCGCGCCCAACATCATGATGGGTGTGTTTCATCCCGATCTGGTCGGCATTCAAGTGCGCGTGCTGCAAAGGTTAGGCGCAAAACATGCGCTCGTCGTCTGGGCCCGTGACAACATGGATGAAATTTCACTGGGTGCAGCGACCATGGTGGGCGAGCTTATTGATGGCGAAATTCGTGAATACGATATCCATCCGGAAGACTTTGGTTTACAAATGACCTCCGGTCGACATCTGCAGGTCACGGGGGCCGCAGAATCCAAAGAAAAAATTCTTGAAGCACTCAATAACCGGGCGGGACCAGCACGAGACATTGTCATGCTCAATGCCGGCGCTGCACTCTATGCTGCCGGCGCAGCCAGTAGCATCGCGGCTGGCGTTACACGCGCAAAGGAAACATTAGCCTCCGGCGCTGCGCGCGCAAAACTCGATCAGTTCGCGCAGTTCACTCAAAAACTGGCTACTTCATAAAGCCATCGCAAAATAATACATACAATCACCATGTCTGACATTCTAAAAAAAATTCTTGATGTAAAAGCCGACGAGGTCGCCGCCGCAAAAAAACATCAAGATCTGGCAAGCCTGCGCCGCGACGTGGAATCTGACACGCCTGCGCGAGCACAGATTCGCGGCTTCGAAGCCAGCCTGCGTAGCAAGATCGACTCAGGTAAGGCAGCCGTGATTGCGGAGGTAAAAAAAGCATCCCCCTCCAAAGGCGTGCTGCGCGAAAATTTTCAGCCCGCCGAAATCGCGCAAAGCTATGCGCATCACGGCGCGGCCTGCCTGTCTGTTCTGACAGATGTCCATTTTTTTCAAGGTGCGCAAGAATATTTGCAGCAGGCACGTGCGACCTGCGATATTCCTGCGCTACGCAAAGACTTCATCATTGATCCGTACCAGATCTATCAGGCACGTTCCTGGGGCGCGGATTGCGTCTTGCTGATTGTTGCGGCGCTAGACCACGGCCTGATGGCCGAACTCGAAGACTGTGCACATGAACTGGGTATGGGGGTGCTGGTCGAGATTCACGACGCCGATGAGCTTTCCGCTGCGCTCAAACTGAAAACAGCAATGCTGGGTATTAACAACCGTAATTTGCGCACTTTCGAAACCAGTCTCGACACCACGATCAATCTACTGCCTCGCATATCGCCCGACAAAATGGTCATCACCGAATCTGGCATCCTCGCTCCGGATGACGTCAAACGCATGCGTGACGCCGACGTTCATGCCTTTTTGGTCGGTGAAGCATTCATGCGCGCCCCAGAGCCCGGTACCGAGCTGGCTCGTCTGTTCAGCTAAAAATTACCACCACAAGTCAACCCAAGTAGACAAGGATCCACACGGATCAGTACGGATCAATCCGACTCAACGCGGAGCAAAGCGTAAAGGATCCAGCCGCCTCAGCCATTCACGCGCCATCGGCAAGGGGTCGCCGCACAGCGCTGCGACCAGTAACTCCGCGCAAAGCGGCGCGCAGGCTATGCCACGCGAGCCATGCCCCACGCTCACAGACAGACCTTCGGCGATCTTGCCCACCAGCGGCAATCTATCTTGCGTCGTCGCTCGCCATGCGACGCGACCACTGAGAACCATCCCAAGATCCTTCGCAAAACTAGGTAACAAACGCTGCAAGCGCTGGAAATTTTCCAGATCATCTGTCTTGCGAGCAGACGCATCCTCGTCGTCATATTGAATCGTCGCGCCTATCGTATGTAGGCCATTGATGGCTGGCGTGATGTAGCCGTCGCGACAAACAATCACATGAATCGCCTGATCTGCTTGCTCGGGTACAACGGATAACTGGCCACGCGCACGATCAACTGCCAAGGGGAGCGGGCTCAGTTGCGTTGCATAGGCAGTTGCCATCACGACCTGAGCAGCAGAAAAAATTTCACCGTCAGACAGGCTCAAGCGCCATGAATCATCGACATGCTGAACAAGGCTGGTGACTTCAGCGCGGGTATGCACCTGAATCAGTGGATGATCGAGCATGGCATGAACGAGTGCGACGGGCTCCAGCCATCCGGCCTGCGGCAAAAAAAATCCCGAACTAGCTGGTGCCTGTCCGCAGAGCTTATCCGCTGCCGCGCCGCTGACTTCCATGATCTCGTCATGCGGGCGTGCGCTCGCGTAGTCACGCAGCTTGTCATGACGTCGCTGATCGCGCGTCATGCGAAATGCACCGCAAAATGCATGCGGCACTGATGCACCGTGCTGGGTAAGCCAGTGCTGCAGCCAACGCACACCGGCCGCAGAAAATTCGGCAATAGGATTATCGGCACCACCGGGCTCGGGCCGCACCACCGCAACGGGATTACCCGACCCACCACAGGCGGGCTGTTCACGCTCCAGCACGATGACGGCCCTACCTCTGCTGGCGAACTGGCGAGCGATGCTCGCACCAGCGATGCCGGCGCCGATGATGACGATGGGTGAAGAAGACAAGTGTGCCAAGAGACGAATTACTTGCAGCGACCTTCAAAAATCAGCAGCGAGGTTGGCATCTCCATAGTATCGCTGACGGTGAGGGCGATACGATCGATCAACACCTTGCGCATCGCGCTCTCGCGTGTCAAACCCATGCAACTGATCAGCGCATCGCTGAGTTTGCAGTCAAGACCCTCCATCTTCAGGCCTGTCACCACGTAGAGATGACGCGCATCCGCCGGTACTGTTGATGCCGCACCGCGATGCTCGAAGCGCCGCTTGCCCTCACAGTCGTACTGTACATCCGCCGCGAGCGCGGCCAGCGGCAGGAGCAACCCCACCAACGAGTTCAGCAGAATGGCAAACTTCATCTCAGTCATCCGGAAAAGTGTTAGCGCATCATACAATGCAACGGATATGCCTTTTCCCTGATGGTCGCCGACATGAAAACCTTATTGATAATTCTGCTTGCGTTCATCCCCACAACAGTACTGGCCCAGACTTGGGTTCGCTATGCAGAAAGCGATCAGAGCCTGATGTACTTCGACAGCCTGCGCACCCGAAAGATGGGTGATACCGCCTTTGTGTGGGACTTGCATGATCTAAAAAGCGCCGCCACAGACCCCGCTGGCAAGCCTTATCAATCAGTACTTTATGCAGTCGAGTATCAATGCCGCGCGCGCAAATGGCGGGTGCTGGGCACGTCAAGACATCCGCAGGGCATGGGCGCCGGCAAGCCTGTTTCAGAAGAAGCAGGCGCTATGGCGTTCACCGAGGCAGGACCAGGGTCACGCGCAGAGCAGCTCTTCAATCATGTCTGCGAATAGTGGGCGGATCTGGCTGATCGCGGTGCTCACGATGGCACTGCTCACGATGGCTGCACTCCAAACCATCGATTGAATTCTGCAACATCCGCTTCAGTCAATACCCCGGCGCGGATGCGCAATGCGATCAGATCACGCAGGTAGTTGTAACGTGCCCGCGATTGATCAGTACGCGCTCGCAGAAGACGCCGGCGTGCATCCAGCACCAGCACCACCGTCACCACCCCCAATTCATAGCCTCGCTCCTGTGCTTTCACGGTTTGCACCAGTGCATCCACTTGGGCATCTGAGGCATCAATCCGCGCACGATTGGCCACGGCGCTAGTAAAAGCGAGTCGAACCTCGCGCTCCACCTGACGCGCTATCCCTTCGAGCTGCTCGTTAGCGATATCCAGCTGGCGCTGCGCGACCCGCTCTGCTGCGCTGGTACGTCCACCCTCATAAATCGGAATCCTCAGCTCAAGACCCACCGAGTCGACACTGAATCTTGGCCGTGGCGAATTATCAATATCCTGATTTGTCTCATTACGCTGATAAAACGCAACGAGTTGTGGCAAATGGTCGGCACGGGCAGCCGCTACCGACTGACGGTTCGCCTCCACACCATGTCGCCGCGCACTCAGCCCGGGATGAGAGGCGAGCGCACTGATTACCCAATACTGCTCAGACTCCGACACGCCCGGGAAACTCTGCCGGGTCATCACGGGCAGCACACCTGGATCAATGCCTGCGATCTCTTTTAGCCATACACGAGCGGCCGATTCCTTGTTGATTGCATCGATTTCCTGGATAGCGAGTTGCTGCGTCCACGCAATTGCCTCAGCGAGATCATTTACACGTGCCATCTCACGCGCTCGCATAGCGCGCAGGCGATCGACATTCCGAATCGCTGCTTCTTTTTCAGCCTGCAATCGCTGCAGCTCATCACCCGACTCAAGCAGGACAAGATACTGGTCTGCAAGTTGCGCAAACAACTCGCCGCGCGCTTGCTGGGCCTCACGCTCAGCCTGATCGATCGCCACCCGCGCACTGTCGCGTCGGCGCGCTGAGGCAATATCCACCAACGGCTGACGCACCATGAGCACGTTGCGCTGGCCGTTAAAGGTCAGATCTGCTCCCCCGGCTCGGTAATCATTTTGCGAATAAGAGCTCTGTAAACTGACTTGGGGATAGAGTCGACTCTCAGCAACACGTGCCTCGGCTTGGAGTCGCTCGGTCGTCAGAGATCGTATTTTCAGCGATGGATTGTCGCTGGCAGCTGCACGGTACAAATTGAGTAAATCCGCCGACGCAGCCGATGCCGATGCCGACCAGAGCACGCCAGTGAGCGTCATCATCCAGATCAGACGAATGCTGTTGGCCGGATACATTCACTCCTCCTTCAAGGAGCGCACCATCATGTCCGACAACGGCGCAGTCAGGTAGTGCCACAGCGTACGCTGCCCCGTCGTGACGAGTACATCCGCTGGCATGCCGGGCATGAGTTCAAGCTTGAGCTTAGCGAGATCGGCCATACCTTTTTCTACGACGCGTATGCGGGCCAGGTAGTACGGTTGCTGTGAACCATTGATCTCATCGACCAATCGATCGGCAGACAACGCGACCAGTTGTCCCTCGACCCTTGGCATATCTCGCTGACGAAAAGCACTGAAACGCACTTCGGCCATCTGCCCAACACGTACCTGATCCACATCTTGGGGAGAGAGCCGAGCTTCGACGATAAGGCTTTGCTCAACTGGCACGATGTCGAGCAAGTGCGCGCCGGGACGGACCACCTCGCCGGGCGCATGCACTGAGAGCGCGAGCACTTTTCCATTGTCGGGGGCAGTGATGACGGCGCGCTGTACCGCATCCTCCAGTCCGCGCAAACGCTCGCGTAGCGAGAAAATTTCCGTCTGCACTTCGGCCAGTTCTTTGGCCACCTCACGCTGAAGATCTTTTTCCAGCTGCAGCATTTTTATCTGTAGGCCGCTGATCTCGGCTTCGTTGGAAGCGATGTCGTTGACCAGTGCTGCACGCTGCCCATCATTGAGCGCGACGCTGCGTTCCATCTCTCGCACGCGCTGGCGCTCCAGATACCCTTCGTTGGCGAGCATCTCAAAATCGTTGCGCTCTTTTTCGAAGGATAAGAGCAGACGCTCGCGCATCAACCGCTGTTCGACTAGGCTGGCGCCCTTTTCTCTGAGCTGCGCGACCTGACGCTCTTGCAGCATCATTTCACCTTGCTGTGCCAAACGCCGCGCACGAAAAGTCTGGTCTTGCACGAGCATAGCCTCGCGGGCACGCGGATCGCGGGTCAGCACCATCAATGGCGCTGGGTAAACGACCCGAGATAATCCATTGCGGTGTGCGATCAATCGCGCCTCGCGCGCCATCGCCCCCAATAACTGCCCGCGCGCTTGCTCGAGCTGGGCACGCGCCTGAACGTCCTCAAGAGCAATCAATATCTCGCCCTTTTTGACCTGCTGTCCATCGCGCACCCGCACTTCACGCACGATGCCGCCCTCCAGATGGCCGACGGACTTGCGATAGTTCTCGACGACGACGACACCTGCTCCAATAGCGGCGCTCGTCAGGGGTGCGAGCGCCATCCAAATACCAACGCCAGCAAAGAGCACGAACAACACGACCAGCCCCACTATCTTTAGCCAGCGCTCCTGACGTCCATGCTGAAGACCACGCATCGATTCCCCAACAGGTGCGCGCTCCTTGGCGCGAAGAACACTCGATTTCTCTGGCGCATTCATGCGGCAACTTTCCGGGCCGTGGTGGCATTTAGCGCAGGCTGACTGAGGGCAGCGGCCACTTCGTTAGGTCGACCGTAGCACGCCAACTTGCCATCAATAAGGAGGAGCACCCTATCCAGCTGTTCAAGTACCCGACTGCGGTGGGTAACGATGATCACGGTCGCACCAGTGCTACGCAATGCAGCAAGTGCCCTGTCAAGCGCTGCACTGCCAGCATCATCGAGATTGGAATTAGGTTCATCTAGAATCACGACGGCCGGGTCGCCATAGACCGCGCGTGCCAGCGCAACGCGTTGACGCTGCCCGGCTGACATTGTGCGGTTGCCATCAAGGCGAGTGTCGTAACCCTCGGGTAGCCCGAGAATCATTTCGTGAACACCGGCAAGCCTAGCCGCGCGCACTACCGCTTCTGCGTTGACCTCACCAAAACGTGCGATGTTCTCGGCCAGTGTACCGTCCAGAAGTTCGACATCCTGTGGCAGGTATCCCATTGCATCACCCAACGCACTGGATTCGTATTGGGTCAGTTCCGCACCATCGAGACGAAGCGCGCCGGCCGTGGGTGGGTACAAACCTAGCAAGGTACGCACAAGCGTGGATTTGCCGGCGGCGCTGGGTCCGATGATGCCGACCTGAGTTCCAGCGGGAATGTGCAGGGAAAGATCCTTGATGATCGGCGCGGTCGCACCGGCGGGCGTGACGACTATTTTCTCCAGCTGATACTCACCACGAATTTGCGGTAGCGCCATACGCTCAGCACGGGGCGCATAAGTGCCCAGCAACTCGCGTAACCGGCGATAAGCATCGCGGGCGGTGTCGAGGCTGCGCCAGCTGCCAATCAACTGATCGATCGGTGCCAGAGCGCGTCCCAGCAAAATAGAGCCTGCGATGATCATACCGGGAGAGATTTCACGTCGTAAAGCCAGATAAGCGCCCAACCCCAGAATCAGCGATTGCGACGTCAGGCGGTAAGTTTTCGAGATCGCACTGATCACGCCTGCGCGCGCGCTGGCATCATGCTGGGCATCCAACGCATGAACGCGCTCGCTTTGCCAGCGCTCACGCAGACGAGGCAACATACCCATCGCCGTGATGACTTCGGCGTGACGAAGGTGTAAGGTCGTCTGCTGATTTGCCGCCCGACTGGCGTGATTAGATTCCTGCAACAGGTGCCTGGTAGCTAGCTCATTCCAAAGCGTCAAAATGGCCAGGACCACAATTGAGGCTACGGCGGCCACACCCATCCACCAGTGAAAAAGAAACATCAGACCAACATACAGCGGCACCCAGGGCACATCCAACAGCGCGAACAAACCAACACCGGTGACGAACTGACGCACGCGATCAATGTCATCCAGCGGCTGCGCACTGGCATGTCGGCCAGCGCTGGCCATCGCACGCGCAAAAATCGCGTCATGAACTGCAGGTCCAAGCATGGTATCGAAGCGGGTGCTAGCCACAATCATGATTCGAGAACGCACCCACTCCAGCCCACCGAACACCATGAATAGAAACACCGTGATAACGGTCAGCACGACCAGCGTGGGAACGCTGCCGGTGGAAAGCACCCGGTCATAAACCTGCAACATATAGAGCGAGGGCACCAACATCAGTAAATTGAGAAACATACTGAACAGTGCTGCCGAAAAAACAGCAGACCGAGAAGCACGCACGATGGCTTGCAGCACAGGCGGCAGCGCGTTGTCTGTCGACTTGGAATATTCTTCAGTCAATCCAAGCCCCCTCATGCCATTAGTCAGTTATTTTTTAATTGACCTACAGGCTAATTTTTAAAACTCACTTCGACAAGACGCCTTCCATTGGAAGATGCGAGGCGATGATGAATAAACGCAACAATGAATGTCGATTAGTCTGAAAATTGTGGGAGAAAGACGAGCCTTTGCGCCAATGACGAACTTCTCAATGGTGTGCGTAGTAAATTTTTATGGTACATCTGCAAATCAAAAATTCTGGCAACCTAAAGTCGAAGCGGATTTGATTGAGGATTAGGTCGAGGATAAGATTGAAGCAGGTGATTCGAGCTGCATCTAAACTGCACTCGGACTGCATGCCGTCCGCCCGCGAACCAGTAACGCCGTCATTCAGACCTGATCGCCACATCAGCCCATTTAAGCGCCATGCGTATAGCCATCCTCGATAACGATGCTGCTCAAGCCGAGCAAATGAGCCTCTGGTTGAGCAGCCCAATGACTGAGCTGCATCGATTTGACAGCCTGGAGGCGATGCTCCAAGGCCTGCGCAAAGGCGAAATTGATGTGATGGTGGTGCACTGGCCAACGGCTACCGATGTACAACGCATCAAGGACGCAATCGACCAGCGATCTCCTATCGTGCCTCTACTGCTGGTGACGGAGCGAGCAAAGGTGGATGCGCAGACCGTCTTGCTCAACCATCCGGCCGTTGATTATTTGCTCAAACCCCTCAGGCAGGCGGATCTTGTTACACGAGTCAGCGTGCTGAAAAAGCGATTTCACGCAGCCAGCGCCAAGCCTGAAGATTGTCATGCATTTGGATCTTATCTATTTGATACGCATGCAGGTCAGGTCAGCCTGAATGGCGAAGTCATACGCATGACCGAAAAAGAATTCCGGCTTGCCCTGCTGTTCTTTCGACATATGGACAAACCGCTGTCGCGTGCATTTATCCTCGAATCGGTATGGCCGGAGAATGCGGAGTTTTCATCCCGCAGCATGGATACCCATGTGTCGCGGGTGCGAACCAAACTAGGCCTGCAGCCCGCGCGGGGATTCCGACTTGCGCCGGTCTACAGTTATGGCTACCGGCTTGAGCAAATTAAAGGTTGGGGAGACGCTGAATAAATCCGCGTTTTGCAGCTCGCCCACGTGCCAGTGCGACGCATGGGCAAGAAAAGTAAGGGACCTTGCCCCTTTTTCGGCCGCCGACGATTCTGGTTTTATTTAGTCATTACCGCTCTGAGTGCTGACGACCAGCGGCTATAATAGACCCGAATCAATCTTTCACGGCAACCCCGCATGCAACTGCTCGCCGTAGGGCTCAATCACACCACGGCTCCCGTCTCGCTCCGCGAGAAAGTAGCCTTCCCGGCCGACCAGCTCGGTCAGGCAGTGGCATCCGCGTGCGCGTGGTTTGGCGAATCAGGGCAGCAGTCCCATGAAACCGCGATTCTCTCTACCTGCAATCGAACCGAGATTTACGGCGCTAGCGCCAACGACGGAAAAATAGAGACAGCCATAGATGCGACTGCGCATTTTGTGGCGGATTATCACAAGCTGCCTTACGCAGAACTTCGGCCTTACCTATATGCGCTGCCGCAGGATGATGCGGTTCGCCATGCCTTCCGCGTTGCCTCCGGCCTGGACTCCATGGTGCTTGGCGAGCCTCAGATCCTCGGCCAGATGAAAGATGCGGTCCGTCAGGCCGAAGCAGCCGGCGGACTGGGCACTTATTTGCATCAAATGTTTCAGCGTACCTTTGCGGTTGCCAAAGAAGTGCGCACCACCACTGAGATTGGTGCGCACAGTGTCTCGATGGCAGCGGCCTCGGTGCGCTTATCCGAACGAATTTTCGATAAGCTCTCCGACCAGCACGTACTGTTCATTGGTGCCGGTGAAATGATCGAATTGTGCGCCACCCACTTCGCGGCGCATCATCCCAAAACACTGACGATTGCCAACCGTACTGTCGATCGCGCTGAACAACTCGCGAATCGTCTCGGTGGCAAAACCATGCGCCTCGCCGAGCTGCCCGACCAGCTCGCGAATTTCGATATCGTCATCTCTTGCACTGCGTCCTCACTTCCTATCATCGGATTGGGCATGGTCGAGCGCGCGATCAAGGCACGGCGCCGCAAGCCCATGGTCATGGTCGATCTTGCCGTGCCGCGCGATATCGAATCCGAAGTCAGTCGCATGAATGATGTCTTCCTGTATACCGTCGATGATCTGGGTACTGCAGTCCAAATCGGCATGGAAAACCGTCAGTCCGCAGTGGCACAAGCAGAAGCCATCATCGAAACCCGCGTGCAGGGATTCATGAACTGGCTCGACAGTCGCGCGATTGTGCCGCTGATTCAAGACCTGCAAGAAAGCAGTGAGCAAATGCGTCAGATGGAACTCGAACGCGCGCGCAAGCTGCTGGCACGTGGCGAAGATGTGGAGGCGGTGCTCGAAGCACTCTCCAAAGGACTGACCGCAAAATTCCTTCACGGTCCACAACAAGCATTGCATCAGGCCGATGCCGACGAGCGCGCGCGTCTGGCCCAGTGGCTGCCACAACTCTTCCGTACCAAGCGCTAGCGAGGTCTTTCTCAGCGCTTCGCAGTATCCGGCAGTTTTGCCGGCGTCCCCTGATCCAACCCTTGCTCCAACCACACCTCGCATGAAACCGTCCCTGCTTTCCAAGCTCGATCAGCTGACCCAAAGGCTGGAAGAAGTCAGCGCCCTGATGAATCAGGAAGGTGCGACTGCCGACATGGAGCATTACCGCAAGCTCACCCGCGAGCATTCAGAGCTCGAACCGCTGGTGGCTCTGCACGCAGAGTGGACGCAGTCGCAGGCCGATCTGATCGCTGCACAGGAAATGATGAGCGATCCGGAAATGAAAAGTTTCGCGCAAGAAGAGATCAATGCGGCCCAGGAGCGCGCTGCTGCGCTGGAGCTCGATTTGCAGAAAATGATGCTGCCCAAAGATCCCAACGATGATCGCAACATCTTCCTCGAGATACGCGCTGGCACGGGTGGTGATGAATCGGCGCTGTTCGCCGGTGATTTGCTGCGTATGTACACGCGCTTTGCAGAGCGCCAACGCTGGCAGGTGGAAATGGTTTCCGAGTCACCTTCGGAACTGGGGGGTTACAAGGAAGTGATCGTTCGCATCGTCGGTCATGGCGCGTACTCGCGACTGAAGTTCGAATCCGGTGGCCATCGCGTGCAGCGTGTGCCAGCTACCGAAGCACAGGGACGGATTCATACCTCGGCCTGTACCGTCGCAGTGATGCCTGAAGCGGATGAAATTGGCGAGGTCGATATCAACCCGGCAGATTTGCGTATCGACACCTATCGCGCTTCGGGCGCAGGTGGGCAGCACATCAACAAAACCGATTCGGCTGTGCGCATCACGCACCTGCCCAGCGGCATCGTGGTCGAATGTCAGGATGACCGCAGTCAGCATAAAAACAAAGCGCAGGCACTCAAAGTGCTAGCCACCCGCATCAAGGATGTACAACTGCGCGCGCAGCAATCTGCGGAAGCCGCGACCCGAAAATCATTGGTAGGATCGGGCGACCGCAGCGAGCGCATTCGCACCTATAATTTTCCGCAGGGACGGATCACGGATCACCGCATCAACCTCACGTTGTACAAACTGGACATGGTGATGGAAGGTGATTTGGACGAATTAACTGATACGCTGATGGCCGAGCATCAGGCAGAGCTGCTAGCGGCGCTGGCGGATTGACGGCGACACTTTTTGGTCAATCCATTCAC
>JAIXYM010000049.1 GCA_027490255.1 Oxalobacteraceae bacterium
CCATTCAGCAGCACGTTGCCGATGGTGGTAATGCCATATCCGGCGCCGGCCGAGCGACCGCGCAGTCCGATGTGGCCGCCACCGCTACTCAGGCTGGCTGCTTCCAGAAAAATTCCGGCAGTGATGGTCCCGCACGCGGCAGTACAGACCGGCTGCACTAAAGCACCGGATACGGCGAAACCATCGCCAACGGTCAGGCCGTTCCATGTCGTATTGGCAGATCCGCCGCCCATCCACAGGTGGCCGCCGCTGGTAGATATAGATGAACCGTCACGCACGAAGATCGAGCCATTGCTGGTTTGGCCACTGCTGTTTGCCCAGTAAATGACATCGCCACCATTCGTCGTGACGGATACATTCGCTGCCTGCGTGATGCTGCCGCGTGCTTTCAGGAGCACGTCGCCAGCGGTGCCGCCGGTCGACGTATTGATGTTGCCGTTCACGTTGATGTCGCCACCCAAAGCCGTGATCGGACCGGCGACGGTAGTGGTACTACCGATAGTGACGGCTGCTGTGTTGGCCGCGTTGCCGATGGTCAGGCCGGTGATGCCCGAGTAATTCAGCGCACTGCTGTTAAACGCCGCGCTGAACGAGCGACCGGCCGACGGCTGTACTGTCAGCGTGCCGCTGGTCCTGATCGGCACCTGACCAGACCAGCTTGGGTTGTCCGAGGTGAAAGTAACATCAGCCGTGCTGCTGGACACAGCCGCATCGCCTGCGATCGAACCGAGCCTGAAAATACCTTGCGCCGCCACTAGCACCGGCTTGGTACCGACATCGACCAGAATGTCACCGGAAGCGCTCAGCACTTCCAATATTCCGACATGATTGGCGATACCAACCGACAACGCATTACGCGATGCACTGTTACCCGTGATAGTTATGCCGCCGCCATTGGTCGCAGCAGTCGACAGAATGCGCGTAGTGCTCTCAATCAACACACCGTCGTCACCCGATGCGGTCGAGCCCCAGACCGAGATCGCCGTGGCAGCACTCGTGTTGGATGATCGCAGCGTGAACCTGCCCGAGTAATCCCCCCAATGCAATCCGGTCATCAAACCAAAGTCGATAAAGGCTGTGTCAACCGAATCGCCCCTGAGCACAATCGTTCCACTGCCAGAATCGATCAGCGTGCCATTGCCGCTGTAGTTAACGAAACCGGCGCCAAACGTTGTGCCGCTGTTACGCGTACCGGCGATATAGATATTGCCGCCCGCCGAGCTGAGCGTCGTTTCATCCAGCAAGACACCCGCCTGCCAATCGATGTTGGCTGCTCCGCGTTTACCAAAGCCTGACACGAGCTTGCCACTGGTAGCAGCACCATTGCCGACCGTCAGTCCATTCCACAGCGTCGAGCCACCATTGGTACTGCTGCCGCCAATCCAGATGTGACCGCCGCCGGTGGTGGTGCTGCTCGTGGTCACACTGCTGCCCTGGTCAAAGAACACGCCGCCATTGGTCAAACCGCCATCCGAGTTCGCCCACAAAATAACGTCGCCGCCATTGGTAGTGATGGACTTGCCAAGCGCGACCGTAATATCGCCAGCTGCTTTCAGCAACACATCACCGTTGGTGCCGCCAGTGCTGGTGTTGATGTTGGCGTTGACGTTGATATTGCCGCCGTAAACATTCAGCAAGCCGGCGAGAGTCGTGTTCGATGCCAGCGTGATGTCCTGAGTATTCGTCGTCTTGCCAAGCGTCAGTCCCGACACCGAGCTAGCGAGACTCAAGTTAGCGCTCGGCCAGCTCAGCGCGCTGGCGAAGCTGTTGGCAAAAGATTGAACGGTCACCGTGCCGCTGGTATTAATCGTCGAGGTTCCTGCAAGAGTGAAATTGTCCGCATTCAGGAAAATTCTGCTGCTGGATGAAGGAACCACAGCGCCCACGCCGGCGCTGGACAGCAAACCGAAGACATTGCCAGTGCCACCGAGGTTGATCACGCCACCAGTGCGATCAGCATTAATCGAAATATCACCGCTGGCCGCCAACACATTCGTGTTATTCAGAATGATGTCCGTTGTGCTTGCCGTCGTGCCTGCCGTCGTACCAGTAATCGTGACTGATCCAGTGCCGAGCGCCTGGATCGTCATGGGCGCGCTGGTGCTGTGTGCCGGTATTTGCAGGCCCTGACCGGTATTCGTGTTGGTACCCGTCACAAGAATATTGCCGGTACCCGCCGTTTGCAGAACGGATGCACTACCCGCACCACCAGTGCGATACGACTGGAAGTCAATACCCGCACTGCTCACCACACCCGCTGCAGCGCCACGCATCGCCAAATTACCGTTCGTTCCAGCATTGACCGTCAGACCTTCAAACGGCTGGATACCGACGGTGATGTTGTTTGAAGATTGCGTCGCGCGACCCATCATCGAGATGTTGCCGCCACCTGAATACACCTTGATCCCGGTAACTTGCCCACCAATGGTGTTGTTGCCAAGGATGAGGCCGGCAGGCGAGCTCGCAAAATTCAATGCAAAACTGTTCGGTACTGTCTTACCTTGTGCAGTGGTTGTAGTCGCAGTGCCGCCACCGAGCGTGATGGCGCCACCCAGTGTCGCCGTAGTGATGTTTCCTGCCGTGCGATCCACGCTGCGACGGCTGTCGATGGTGGCATTTACCTTCACAAGAATGCCGCCCGTCGTCGTGCTGGTGGTGGTATCCACAGCGCTGTTAGACCAGTAAGTGATGTCACCACCATTGGTCTGCACGATGGTATTGGACCCCTGTTCGACAGCACCCCGAGCCCTGAGCAGAATGTCCTCGCCGGCACGGCTGGTGCTCAGGTTCGCATTGACGGTGATGTTGTTGCCGTAGACGCTGATCGGGCCAGTAATGCTCAGCGCATTGGCCAGCGTAATGTCGGCTGTGTTAGTCGTGCGGCCGATCGTCAGTCCGCCGAGATCACTACCAAACGTAATGCCCGAAGGACTAAAGGCTGAACTGAAGGCGGTACCCGCAGAGACAATCTCCAACGTACCCGCACCCGAAAAACTATTCCCCGACAACGATGGGGTGTTGTTTTGAATGATCAGTTTTCCGCCAGCGATACCAAACGCTGCAACAGGTGAACTGTTCGTGAGCGTCAAGTTGTTATTACCCGCTTTGCGGAAGGTGCCAACACCCCGAATCAAATTAGGCAGTGTCACATCATCGCTGCGATCGTATGTCAACGTCGCTGAAGCAAAAGGCAAGTAAAGATTCGTGCTGGATGAGACCGAACCGGTGGTGCCAGCTGCGCCAATCGTCAAGCCGCCCGCGTTCACCACCGTATCGCCGGTATAGGTTTGTGCACCATTCAAGGTGACGGTATTACTGCCATTCTTAATGACGGTACCCGTGCCGGCAATCGCCAACGCCGACGTCTGCGCACTGCTACCGTTAAGAATCAACACGCCATTATTCGTGAAATTCCCTGCCGATGGCACTGCACCATTCCACTGCAAAGTACCTACTGCGGTCTGGCTATACTGATTGAGGCCCGTAGTGACAGTCGTCGTGGTGTTATTCAGTGTGGTGGTGCCGGTGTAACTTAGGTTGCCGGTCAAGGTGATTTTCGAGGCCAGATCAAGCCGATCTACACCATAACCACTGCAGGTGTAGCAAGTCGCCAGATCCATCCCATAGGAAAGGCCTGTCGATAAGTCGCTACCCACGATATTAGGCACTGTATAAACAGTACCGCTGGTATGAGGACCTGAGGTATTGATAACCGCCTGAACATTGTTGCCCGATTGGGTCAGTCTGACGAACAAGCCTTTCGTATAACCCGTGTCGTAGTGCTGTATCTGGAAGGTGCCGGTATTTGTCAGTGGGTCGAAGCGCTTGATATGGATGCCACCTTCCCTAGGCATGATGTTTGCCGTCATCGCCGTACCACTCAAACGACCACCCGACAATCGATACAGTACCTCAGCCACCGTAGTATTCGTTGCGATGGTTTGCGCGGTAGTGGTCAGATTCTGTGAGAACAACGTGCTGCCAACACCTGTCAGCGTAAGGTTGCCAGTACCGCTGATGTTATTGCTCAGGGTCTTGTCGGCACCAAATCTGAGCGCCAACGTACCATTGGTAATGATGTCGCCTAATACGCCACCGGTGCTTCCGCCATCACCGAGTTGCAATGTGCCGCTGCTGATCGTGGTGGAACCTGTGAAGGTGTGATCATTGCCGAGAATGAAGGTACCCGAACCCTGTTTCACCAAAGATCCGCCACCAGAGATCACGCCACTATAAGTCGTGGATGAATTGTTAGCGCCTGTGCTAAACGTCGACCCCGGAGCAGTCACCACATTGCCACCTGTCGTGCCGCCACCGGCAAGCGAGCCCAAGCTCAAACTAGTCAGTGCTTCCAACCGCACACCCGCGACATTGCTGATGCTCAGCGCAGAGTTATTACCCAGTGCATTCACATGATTGGTCTGCACGACGCCACCCGTGATTGAGGTCGCGCCTGTATAGCTGTTTGCCCCATCGAACCTGAGCGTGCCGCCGGTGGCATCGGTGACCACGCCACCGGTGCCACTGATCGTACCTGCCAACGTCACCGCAATCGGGTTCATCGTCAGGGTGTTGCTGCCGGTCGTCGTAAACCGCTGCACGGTATAGCCGGATGCGCTGCCGGTTCCCGCCGACACGGTGCCACCGCTCGATGCAATACCGCCTAGATAGCGCATGACGACAATGCCCGAACCACCGATACCACCATTAATCCAGTTACTGGCACCACCGCCGCCGGAACCCGAATTGGCGGCAGCATTACCGCCATCGCTTCGGACACCATTGACTTCGATAGGAGCAGCATTACCGCCACCGGCCTGCCCGAGGCCTACCGGACCCGCGGAAAATCCGGCCTGACCATTGACGCCACCACCGCCGCCGCCTGCATACATCACGCTGGTACCGGTGATGTCGCTTGCGCGACCTGCACCACCGTTGCCGCCCATCTGTCCGCTTGACGCAGCACCGGCGCCACCGGCACCACCGCCGCCGCCGGCCACTGCAAGGTTTCCGCCGCTACCGTCGAGCGAGCCATTCCCTCCGTTAAAACCAAAGCCACCGCCGGTCTTCACGGAGGTACCGAAGCCGTTCGTCATCGCGCCACCGCCACCACCGCCCGAACCACCGTTGAGGCCCCGATTACCCCAGCCGGAGCCGCCACCACCACCGCCAGCGGCAGAAATACCAAACGCTGAGCTCGCACCACCTGAAGATCCGCTGGCCCAGACACCACCCGTACCACCGTTACCGACCGTCACACCATAGCTTGTACTGGTAAGTTGCGCACCGCCGCTGATGAATTCACCTGCACCGCCGCCACCGCCGATGCCACCCGAGCCACCACCACCACCACCGATGATCAGGTAGTCAACGTAGTTATCGAAATCGAAGGTGACATTGCCGCTGAGTGAGAAGTTATTCGCGACAGTCGATACGGCGCGACCAAAGATCACGGTAGTGCCAGCCGCTGCCGTGACCGTACCCGTACCTAATGCAGTATTTGAATAAACGCCAAGTGTGCCGACCGACAAGGTAGTGCCACCACTATATGTATTGGCATTGGTAAGGGAGACCGTTCCAGCGCCCAGTTTGGTCAGACGTCCCGTTCCTGAAATATTATTCTGCAGCAGAATATTGTCGCTACGATTCAGTATCAACATCCCATTCAGAAGAATGTCGCCATTGCTGATCGCTCCCAGGGTACTGCCAGTACCGATCTGTATTCCACCAGCGCTGATGATCGTCGTCCCACTATAGGTATTAGTACCCGTTAGCGTGAACGTACCCGTACCGTTTTTAGTGAGTCCGCCACTACCGGAAATGACACCCGCGTAGGTGGTGTTGGTGTTGTTACCACCCACTGTGAGAGTCGAGCCAGAAGACACCACTACGTTGCCACCGGTCGTACCACCGCCGGCGAGCGAGCCTAGAGTGACGCTGCTTTGCGCCTCGAGTCGTGTATTAGCGAGGTTGCTGATAGTGACAGCAGAATTATTACCGAGTGCATTCAGATTATCGGTCTGTACTACGCCACCGGTAATTGACGTTGTACCGCTATAGCTGCTGTTACCCGTAAATTTGATGGTGCCGCCGCTGGCATCTACAGTAGTACCACCCGTGCCGCTGATGCTGCCGCTGAGTGTGACCGCAATCGGATTAAAGCTCAGTGTGCTGCTGCCTGTAGTCGTAAATGAGTGCAGCGTATAACCCGTTGCACTGCCCGAGCCCGATGTTTGCGTACCGCCAGTGGCCGCGCTTCCACCGAGATAACGCGCAACGACAACGCCAGAACCACCATTACCACCACGGCTGTAGATGTTGGACAAATGCCCACCGCTGCCACCTCCGCCGCCGCCGGTGTTAGTGCCGCCAGAAGAAGCGATTACTACCGAACTCGAATCGGTCCTCGTGGATGGCGTCCCCATCCCGCCGCCACCGTTTCCGCCAGCGCCACCCAGCGCGCCAAAGACGTTGTTGACACCGTGTATTGAGCCACCACCTCCGCCACCAAAGAATTGTGCTGCACCAGTGATGGAAGATTCGCGACCTACACCACCAGCACCACCAACGGAATCCGTATTTGTATTGCTGTTAGCAAAGCCGTTACCGCCAACGCCGCCGGCACCACCACCACCACCACCACCAAATGGTGTGTAGGTAACACCAGCACCACCGGCGAAACCCTGACCAGCCGTACCCACACCTGCAGAAGCAGAGCTACCACCGCCACCCGAGCTAACGCTGGTTGAACCAATATTTGCCGCCTGACTCACCCAAGAAGAACCAACGCCGCCACCCAACGCCACCAAATTTACAGATCCCGAAATCAAGCTGGAGGATGAACCGTTCGTACCACCAGTGACCGTGCCGTAATTATTTATTGCACCCGTGCCACCTGCACCCACGACCACAGCCATGCTGGTGGCAGTCAGCGGGTCCACAGTGTTTGAGAGCACACCACCACCACCACCACCACCGCCGACGTGCGCACCACCACCACCACCACCACCCACAATCAAATACTCAATGGATGTATCGAGATCAAAAGTGACATTCCCGTTCAATACAAAGTTATTGGCAAAGCTAGTGAGACCACGACCAAATACGAGTGAGGTGCCATTCGCGGCAGTGATCGAGCCCGAGCCAACACTGCCACTGTTATAGATACCTAACCTGCCTGCGTTTACCGTTGTACCACCGGTGTAGGTATTGTTATTAGTGAGCGAGGTCGTACCACTGCCCTGATTAGTAAAAGAGCCTGAACCCGAGATCAGGTTCGGCATGACATAAGTGTTGCTACGGTTGATGACGAGTGAACCGTTGTTGACGATATTGCCCAAGCCCACCGAACCAGTGGTGCCGCCTGCACCGAGAGTGAGGCCACCAGCATTGATCGTGGTGGTACCTGTGTAGGTATTCGTACCGAAAAGTATCGACGTGCCCGTACCGGATTTGGTCACCGAGCGATTGCCTGTGATCGCATGCGCGAAAGAGATGTTACCGGCACCGGTAAAGTTCACATTACCGTTGAAGACGGAGACATATGCCGGTTGTCCAGAGTCGAACATATCCCAAGTAACACCGGCCGTGGCCGAGTCGAAGGTCGCACCCAAAGCACCGACGGTAAAGCCGCGTCCACCAGTTGACGGCGCGCCGCTGGTACCGGAGTAGCGCAAGGTGCCGCCATTGATTACCAACGAGAACGCTTCATAAAAACGCTCGCCAAGACCGCCGCCCCAGTTCCAGTTCGCCAAATCAAGCGTTGCACCGGAATTCACCGTCGTGATCGCTGTCAAGACATTGCCGAATTGTGCGCCGCTACCACAAGTGCTGTCGCAATAGATCGCTGCACCGCTGTTAATTTTGAGTGTGCCGGCGTTGACATTAGTCGGGCCGGTGTAGGTGCTGATGCCGGTGAGGGTCAATGTGCCAAGACCCTCCTTGGTCAAGCCGCCAGCACCAGAAATCACGACACCCGACGACACATTGGTGTTGTTGTTGATGCGAAGCGATGACGAAGTTTTGATCGCGCTGGCCGTCAGTCCATCCGATGTGATGTTGAAGTTAGAAATCTCTTTCGCGTTACCGACTGCACCACCAATACTTACGCTACCTGTACCGGCATTGAGCGTGACATTGGACGGTGTTGCATTGGTCTCACGAACGAAACCACGGACATCATAAGGGCCGTTAGCGGTGCTGAATGCAGTCAATCTTTGCAGGTCATTCCACTGACCCAGCGAACCAAAAAACTGACCCGCGTTTTCACCGCCAGTACCAATACCATTGGGCTCAACATTACCAAAATTTTGATAGGTGCCTGTTGATGTCAGCACACCATTACTGCCGCCCGTTCCTCCACCTTGCGTGAAGAATGAAGTACCGTTGGCACCTGTCACGGCTGTCAGTGGCGACGAACCTGACACCGCATAAGTACCACCGGCTTCAGGGCCACCAACCCAGAACCAACTAGTACTGTTCGGATCGCGATACGCACCGATCCATGCGCTGCGATATCGGGTGAAGTAAGTTGCAATCGAATTTTCAAGTTTCGAACTAATGCTGATTAGGTAGCTATCGCCTGCAGCAGCACCACCATTCGTACCATTCTTTGCATCCTGTGCTGCTTGCAACCATGAACCACCCGAAGTTCTCTCGATATAGTCGTAGCGGTTACCGCTGTCGATCGAACCACCAAAAGTAATTGCGCCACCACCCGAGTTGACTGTGAAGCCATCTGCACTTGCGTTGCCGATGATGGTCTGACCAAACGTGGTGAAGCTGCCACCCGAGGTCGTTACCGTTACTGCCGTTGATCCTCCACCGACATACAAATCACCGCCGCCTCTCGACGGTGATGTGCCACCGATCCTGACGAAACCGCCATTGGTGCTGAGATTATTATTCAGCATGACGATGCCCCCGCTATCACGGACATTCATGTTGTTGTCAGCATCGAGATCGATGTTTAGTGCGCCGGTGTTACCGCCACCAGTCGTCTGTTGGATGGGTTGATTGATGACGATGGAGTTCGCTGCTTGCAGTCTCAGCGTCGCGGTGCTTGCACCGGTTTTGGTGATAGCTGCATCGACCAAGATATCGCCAAGCTGGGCAGCGCCCGAACTGCCGGTATTGATCGTGACACTCGTACCATTACTCAGCGTCGAGTTGATGGTCGCGACGTTGATTCTCGACGAGTCGCCAGTCGGGTTCCAAGTAATCGGGTTGGAGCCACTTGTACTGAAACTGCTGTCAACAGCTTCGATTGAGACGTTATATGGATCGAACAACCATTCGCCAGCGTTACCGTTTGTTGCAGAGGCATCACCTCTGGCGCCGAAAGTCTCCAAGTGGTAACCCGAGGTTTCGATTCGGCCGCCATTGCCGCTGACCTGTCCACCACGCGCGCGCAACAAGCCGGCAACTTGCGTTGCAGAACTACGATTAAAAATATCAGACCACAGGACGATGGTGCCACCATCACCCGATTGAATTGCACTTGCATCAACTGATGCGTTGTTACTCATCGTCACGCGAGTTGCTTGCGGTAGATCACCACTACCTTGCCAATCACCACCGACTAATATTTTTCCGCCGCCGGTTGTACCTGTTGCGATCAACTGCGTGCCATCGTTCAACGCAAGGTCGCGACCGGTGATGATGATCTCGCCGCCTTTTGCGGTCGCGCTCGAATTGTTCGCTGAACTTTCAACGTTGATGCTGCCGGTGTTGTTCACGCTGTCGGCATTGATGCGAACATTGCCGCCATCAGCAACGATGCTGCTTGCATCAATGCGACCACTGTTCGCGACTTCGTTCGATGCACCGAGAACAATGCGGCCGCCGACTTTGGTGATGCCGGTTGCAACGATCTCGCCGCTGTTGCGAATTACACCGGAAGCGATTTCGTTGTAGGCCTGTGCCGAAACGATGACAGCACCGTCCGGTGCTTTGATGATTTTTTTGTTTTCGATCAGCGTATCAATCGTCGATGGCGTGACCAGCAAATCGACTTTGCTGTTGGCCGGGTTGACGTTCATGGTTACGGTCTCGCCAGCGGCTAATGCGATGGTGCCGGACTTCGCCAACAATACGCCGCTGTTCTGAACCTCCGGTGCGAGCAAAGCGATGTAACCGCCAAGCTTTGCTTCGATGCTACCTTCGTTGATGATTTTTCCCAACGCACCGTTTCGATCGAAGCGGTAGTTACCCGACATGAAATCCTTATTGGACATCGAATGGGTAGTAGCGACCAGTGCACCGACATCGACGCTTGAGCCAGGACCAAACCACACGCCGGCAGGATTCAGAAGAAAGACCTGACCATTCGATTGCAGGCTGCCGAAGATGTGACTTGGGTTGGAATCGAGTACGCGGTTGAGAATGACCGAGCTTGCAGCAGGTTGCTGGAACACGACGCTAGCATCGCGACCGACGTTGAAGGTGTTCCAGTTGACGATCGCGCGATCGGTGTTTTGCTGCACCGTCATTACGGGTGCATTCACGGAACCGTTTTGAGATACGGCAGCACTACCTTCAACGACTTGTGGTGCGGTAGGTAATGCTGTGTTGGCTGGCGCTGTTTGCGCGTTAGCTGATTGCAGCGACACCGACGCCACTGCCGCGAGCGCAATTGCGCTGGCGCGGGACAGTGTTCGTTGGATGAGTCGCTTGAGCATTGAGGTGCTTGGCCTTAGAAGGGCATGCTGGCCGACAACCAGAGTCGGCTGATTTTTTTGGTGCCGTCCTGATCGTTGCCAACGGTCAGTTCGGGATACGGGTTTTCACCGATGCGCTGCGCCAGTGTTGCGGTGAGCGTGATGTTGCGTGGCCCCTGCCACACCAGACTGGCGCCATGACTGCGATAGTTCAGCCAATTCGGGCTGGGCATACTGGCGAAGTCTTTGACGTTTTGTTTGACGCGACCGCTGTCGTAGAAAAGACGAAGCTCCCAGTTCTTTGGCAAACGCGTTCGCAATTCGACGGTGCCCAGATGTCCCTGGCTACCACCACCTTCGCTTACCGGATAACCACGAACACCGTTTGGACCACCAAGGAAAAATCTTTCGGAAGAGTCGAGATTTTTTGACGCCAATTGTCCGGACAGGCTGAGCACCAAACTGACGCCATCGCGCACCGCCTGATTGCGCGAGATGGCTGCGTTGAGTTTGTTGAAGATGCCATCGGTGTTGTTGGTGAAGCTATCCGACAAGCGGCTTTGTGAATCGCGGATGTGCAGATCACCCGTGGTCAGTGAAAGCGATGCTTGGTTGCTGGCGCCTTTGAAAAAACGATCCACCCAATTTCCGTTGACCGCCAACGTCGTGGATACCACTTGCGAACTGCGCGATAGGAATGCACCTGAAAAATTTTCAAAGGTCTTGCCGGTGACACCGCCGGTGAGGAACAGATTGGCTTGCTGCGATCGGATCATCGGATACGACGCATCAACCCCGACGCTGGTTGAGGTGCCGTGTATGTTGGATGCGACCGATGATCCTGCGATGACGGTGTAGTCCATGTAGCTGCTATTGACGCCCATTCGCGCACCGTCTAGTCCGACGGGAACAGAAAAACCGAATCGCCCATATCGCACACCGTGGGTTGCCAGTAATCCCATCGTGTACTGCTCACCACGTCCCGCGGGACTGTTGAGCGCAGCGTCGATGAGCATACGTTCGGGGCCAGTGGTGAGTGCGCCGTAGCTGTCAAGGTTGAGCGCACCGGTGATCAACGGCTTATCGGCCAACTGCAATACGACGCGTGTATCACCTTCGTTAGTTCCTGCAGCCAAACCCCCTTGCACCGACGCACCCGGTAAATCGTTGATGAGTAGCAGTGCACGATCGAGTACGTTGACATTCACCGCTGGCTCAAGACCCATGGCTTTTTCGACGCGCGCCAGAATCAGTTCGGAGTTGATACGGCCTTTCGAACTGCCATCGATGCTGGCGCCGTCGTACTTCGATTCGACCACCTTGAAGGTGACAACACCGCCATCAATTTCCTGACGCGGAATGCTGACGGTGGCGACATAACCTTTTTCGCGATACGCGAGTGCGGCCATGGCTGCAGCGTTTTGCAGCTCGTTGAAATCCACCGGACGGTTGACGTAGAGCTCGACAGAACGTGCGAGTGCGCGATCGGTAAGCATCGTATTTCCCACAAAACGGAAGCGCGAAACAACGATTTTTTCGCTGCTTTCTTCGCTCGCTTTCGGTGCTTGCGGTGCAGGTTTTGGCGTGACTTCAGGCAGCGCCGGTGATGGCAAATTGCGTTCGATTTGATTGCGGATAGCACCCCCATCGGTGGTTAAAGACTGCGCATGTAACGCCGGTGTCATAAAACCGAGCAAAAAAAACGACGCCAGTAGCGATGCGCGAGCCTTTTTCGGGCGCGAAAAACAAGGTGAGTTCTGAGACATGAGCGATCCAATTTGGCGGCCTGGGTGTGCCGCGAATTTCAGCCTCCCGTGGGGAAGACCAGTCCATTTTTCAGAACGATTTGGGTTGTTTGGCAAGGACACAAACCCTTCGGTAGTGCGCGCCTTCTTTGCGGCGGAATCCGCCGATACCCAAATCGCCTGAAAAGCCTTGAAAAGACTGGTTTTTAGTCGGATTTTCATGCCCGGATTTTAGGTAAAACACCCCGGTTTTTTCCTACTTTTACCTACACTTGCGCTCAAAAACTCACCGTTTTTTCGAACCCAAAAACACCCATTTGGGTCCATTTTTTCACCCGAAATCACCCATTAAATTTCATTTTTAATACCGATTTTTGGTCATTTTTGACGGGTTTTTAATTCGACAACATAAAAATTGCCAATCGATTAATTTTTCGAAAAATAGCTATGGTTTTGGCGCGATAAAATTGCTTGTTTAATAACTTATTGCTCTTTTGAGTATTGGGTGGAATGGGTGTGTCTGCTTCGAAATTGGATGTAAATGGGTGCAGAATTGGTATGCTTATCCAGATGATTTTTTGCTCATTTTTTAAGCAGCTGGTTTTGTCGAAATAATGGGTAAAAATGGGTGGATTATTGGGCGCTGATTTAGTTGATTTTTTGCTCATTTTTTGAGTAGCTGGTTCGGCTTAAAAATTGGGTAAAAATGGGTAATTTAATAGGTTCTGGTTTGAGCCTGATCGGACCCTCGGGTACCCCTTTTTCGGACATCCATTCGACATCCATTTCAGAGGGCTGGAGGGTCGAATTTTTGGGTGGTTTTGGGTTGAAAATTGGCGTCTAAAAAGCATCGATTCTTGGTTTTTCGATAGCTTTTCATTAACTCGGAAGGTGGGCGAATGGGTGTCGCTGGACACCCATTCGGTTTTGAAACTGACCTGTGTTTATTTTGATAATATTTTTTAGGAAAATTAATAAAAAGTTACCGCTCGTAATAATGGGTGGGTAGGAACACCCATTCCGTTTCAAAAATACTATCTAGCTATTTTAATAATAATTTTCGGATGATTACCAAAGAAGCAATTAATGGTTATTGGATGGTTTTGCCCATCCATTGCTGGCTTAAAGTTTGCTTAAGCACAGGTGTAGGCATCTGAAAGTTTTATGCCGAAAAATTGAATTAGTCTCACCTCCATCGCTACAGGCCAGTCTGATCGGCCGTTAGTAAATGAGTAATGGATCAGGTGATATTGGATAGCCAGAAAAAAATGATGATTCCGAACCAAATACCTATTTCCCCTCTGACACTTTCCCTGATCTCGGGGATCCATGAACTCAAGGGCGCGCTGCGTACGGCAAGCCATATGGCGCCCGAACGCATGCTGGCCTTGCGGCAGGTCGCCACCCTGGAATGCGTGGCCTCTGGCCTGCGCCTGGGGAATGTCGTGCTGTCCGATACCGAGGTGCGCCGCGTGCTCGCGATGCGCAATGCCGGTGGCAGTCGCATCGTTGATCGTTCGGCTGATTTTCAGCTGGCAGACCATCCAACGGATGACACAGAACACGCCGCCGGCGGCATGACCTCGCCGAATGCCGGCCAGAGCTCGCCACCGCTCGGCCAAAAATTGCCGCAAGGATTCGCTGGATTAGACGATCTGGTCGCCGAGCCTCTGGCTGATCATGAAGTCGATGAACTCTTGCTGGCCCACCAAACTGAAGCCGGTGTGCTGAACGCCGATGAGCAGCAGGCCGTTGGTTATTACGAAGCGCTCAGCCGTGTGCTGGCGTTGGTGCCCTCCGGTCGCCTGACCGAAGATGATGTGAACGACTTGCACCGCGTGCTGCTGGGCCATTCAGCCAAGGATGCCTGGCATGTGGGCAAGTACAAAGTCTCGGCCAATAACCCACTGATCACCCACCCAGAGTCCGGCTCAGCCACAGTATTGCAGTCCACCCCACCCGCCAATGTCGGTGACCAGATGGCCGCCCTGCTGGCCTGGCTGACGCGCGAACGCAGCGAACCCACCCTGCACCCGCTGTTGACGGTGACGGTGTTTACGGCTTCCTTTATGGGAATGCGTCCCTATCAGGACGGTAACGGCCGGATGGCGCGGCTGCTGGCTCGCCTGCTGCTGCTGCAGGCAGGCTATTCGCATGTCGCCTATGGCTCGCTGGAAGCGGTACTGGAAAAAGACAAAGACAATTTTTACCACGCGCTCAACCGCACGCTGGTCGGGATGGAAAGCGGTAATCCGCACTGGGAGCCTTGGATAGGCTTCTTCTTGTCGGCGCTGGCCGATCAGGTGCGCCATCTGTATAGCAAGCTCGAGCGCGAGAAGCAGATCTTCTCGGCACTGCCCAAGCTTTCGTCAGCCATCGTAGATCTGGCGCGTGAACACGGCCGGGTGACCATGGCCGATGCGATACGCCTGACCGGCAGCAACCGCAATACGCTGAAACTACATTTCAGAAAGCTGGTCCATCAAGGCCAGCTGCAACGGCATGGAATGGGAGCTGGGGTTTGGTACCAGCCGCGGTGATTTAGGGTCTTGGTGGTTTTTGATTCTTAATCCGGTGGGCGGTGCACGATGACCGCCGCTGGATCCCGGCGTGCGCCGGGAGCGAGTGGGGAATTCGGATCGCATGCGATCCGCCCACGCAGCAGTCATCACCTGCATGTGATGACGGTGGTAATTTTGCTGTCGCCTCAACGACTACGGTCATCACCTGCATGTGATGACGGTGGTAATTTTGCGGTCGCCTCAACAACTACGGTCATCACCTGCATGTGATGACGGTGGTAATTTTGCGGTCGCCTCAACGACTACGGTCATCACCTGCATGTGATGACGG
>JAIXYM010000012.1 GCA_027490255.1 Oxalobacteraceae bacterium
AGGATTCCCCTTGGTTGGTAGATTCGGGTTTAATTACATTTCATACGGGAGCGATTTTTTCGATTCGCTCTTCGATTGCCTTTAACTCTTCTTCTGAAACTTTCGTATTCAGATTCATTGCTTTAAACAGATTCAAAGACCGTCGCGCTGCCACTGCGTCATTCGCAGCAATACTAATAATCATACTCTTTCGTACTATCCTTGCAGCCTCGGCCTCATCCCCCATTCCAACATGGGCCAATCCGAGTTGCAATAATGAGAATGGGTTATCTTTGTCCAGCTCCAGCGACTTGGTAAAAGCGGCGACCGCCAGTGCATGTCTGCCGGTCTGGTTGTAGGCCAGCCCCAGTGCATTGAAATGCAGACTTTTGGGATTGGATACCGACACAGCATTTAAAAATGGAGGCAGCGCCTGGTCTGCCTGGTTCAGGTGCAGATATGTTCGGCCCAATTGGAACTGGTGATCGGGGTTGGACGCATCGATCTTTACCGCTTTCTTTGCAAGCTCAAGCGCCTGCGCCGGCTCGGATAAACTCAACTTCGCTACCGAAGCCTCGACATAACCACGAGGATTATTCTGGTCTATACGCATCAGCGACTCAGCGATTGCCAACCGGTCTTTGGGTAGCCGCCAGAGGTCACCGTCTAATGCCGCCATAAGGCTATTTTTTTTCTCTTCATCCGGAGAAGACTCAAGCGACGCCAGAAAGCTTTGCACAGGCTCAGTCTTTGGCTCTGACTCTGGCGCTGTTTTAGTGGTTGCAACAACAGGCATATCGTCGATATATCTCAGCTGCGGTATCGCATGTACCAAACGCCGGGCCAGATCATGGACTGTGCGCTTTACTTGCTCGTCACGGAGATTAATGCCAGCAGAAACGGCACCTCCAACAAGGCTCACCGGATTAAGAGGCAAGCCGCCATCGCGCATGACCGCAGTGTGGCGACCATCCCAGATCACTTTGCCCGTACTCGCGCGAATGATTTTCAAGTGCGCGCCAGCTCTGACTTCGGAATAGACACCCCAGAAACGCGTCTTCCGGTCAGTCACCTCACCGGTAATCAGCGTATCGCACTGCGTCGCCTCAGCGACTTTTTGCAAGTTCTTTTCAGCAGTCGCTTTCGAATCAATCAAGGCATCGATTTTCTGCAACGAGATTAATCGGATTCCCGTCGGCGCGAGGTGGGCGTGGAAAGCCTTGCGAACATCGTCGACTGGCGCAAATGCCTGGTTGCTGACAGTGAATGGCATCAGACCTAGGCACACCGGCGGAGAAGATTCATATTCTGCTGCCGCTTGCGAGATCACGACATCTCCCATCATGTCGTCTGATTTTTCTGTCGATGGATTACCCTGCACATAGCGCGTTGCGCAACCTGGCAAGACAGCCACGACACAAGCGACAAATAAAAGTAGACAGGACGGATTGCGCATACTCATCTTAGCGGGTCAACTGATAACCCTTGCGAACGATACGCCGCTCATCAATGGGAATTTCACGTAACCGCTCTTTGAATTGGTTGATGTCGTAGCTGGAAAGCCATTTGCCGGGCTTCTTGGTGGCGATGATGATCAGCCACTCATCGATAAATTTTTTGTTTTTACTGTACGCGTCTGACCAGTGCGCCTCAAGAGTAAATTTGCGGGAGATTTTGCTGCCATCGCCTCGCGTCAGATGCAGGGTCTGAATATTGGGATCACTCGGGTATGGAATTATACGGAGCACTTCATTGTTCTGATTCGGCAGCCAGTTGAAAACAACCAGATGTGCCGGCTCAGTACCCTCGAGCTCAACCAGCATATCGTCACCGACTGTAAAAACAGTTTTATTAAGCTTTACGCTGATATCAAAATTGGGGTCCGGCTTTTTTGTGGGCTCGATGATATCGGCCTCGAGACTGACGATGCATGCTCTTGCCCCCTCGCGCGTTTCGATTTTCTTGGTTTCATTTCTGACTTCTTTGATATCCCCATCAATCATCGACCAAGTAATGCGATTAAATTCACAGCCATATTCTGTGGATTTGCCGGCAGTCTGATTGCAAATCAGCTGCTCTTCGCTCGACACTTTTTCGCCAACTACCTGCGACAAAGCAAACGACTTGGCCTTGTTCCGCGCAAGTTCACAAGCCTCGTTCTCGGAGGTCTCCGGGCCAAATAGATATTCGCCATTGGCAGGCACCACCTTGGCAACGACGGGTCCAAAGTGCGAAATCAGTACTAACAGCGTGATCGCGATACGAGTTTTTATCATTTTTTTACTTATTGCTGACTTGTGGTTTGGTATTGGCACTGAGCGTCTTTCTTACCCGGTGTATTTTATCTACGCCACAAGATCGTCATGACTTTGTTGTAGTTGTGATCTTAATCACCAGACTCAAGGTAGATAGCCTAGTAATGAATTCTTACAAATTGGGAGAAGGCCGATGATATCCAAGGGAGTCGCCAATCGGATAACCCCGAAATACTTTTGAGTCCAAAACAGCGCCAAGCCCTTGATTTTTCAGGCACTTACGTCATCAGGGGCAGTAGCTCGCCGAAAAACGTGGATTTATTCCTTGAACGCCAAAATTCTCAAAATGATAATCCGGCGCTTTTATAGGAGGTGTACCGCCCCATCCATCGCACAAGCGCGATGTCGGTAAAATAGTTTGTGATTGTATTGCTCAATTGCTTGTTCGCCAGCATGACAACAAGTGAGCCAGGAAAAGCTTGGCGAGCTTTCCCGGACTGCTGACAACAAAAACCCGCGCATGAAACGCGGGTTTTCTATGATTTGGTGGGCCCCCCGTGAGTCGAACACGGCACCAACGGATTATGAGTCCGCTGCTCTAACCAAGCATGAGCTAGGGGCCCGGAAAAAGCTGCTATTCAGACAAGATTCTAGCGCCGGATGGCGCTGGCGGCGAGAAAAATTTCCTCACCGCCAAAGCGCAATTAACCGCCCTCGAGGAAACTCTTGAGCTTGTCCGAGCGTGACGGATGCCGCAGCTTGCGTAAGGCCTTCGCTTCGATCTGACGAATACGCTCGCGGGTTACATCGAACTGCTTGCCGACCTCTTCCAACGTGTGGTCGGTGGACATTTCGATGCCAAAACGCATGCGCAAGACTTTGGCTTCCCGGGGAGTAAGGGAATCCAGCACGTCCTTAACCACACCACGCATTGATGCATGCAGCGCTGCATCTGCTGGAGCCAGCGTGTTGTTGTCTTCGATGAAGTCACCCAGGTGCGAATCATCGTCGTCACCGATCGGCGTTTCCATGGAGATCGGCTCTTTGGCGATCTTCATAATCTTGCGGATCTTGTCCTCAGGCATCTCCATCTTGATGGCCAGTGTTGCCGGATCAGGCTCAGCGCCAGTTTCCTGCAAGATCTGCCGCGAGATGCGGTTCATCTTGTTGATGGTCTCGATCATGTGGACAGGAATACGAATCGTCCGCGCCTGATC
>JAIXYM010000027.1 GCA_027490255.1 Oxalobacteraceae bacterium
AACCAGATGCAGCAACCGGCCCCTTACCCGACTACCAAACACCTGTCAGCACCTTCGTTCCCCCAAGCACCCACGGCGATGTGGAATCAGGGTCAGGAACAGGGTCAAGTCCAACCCTATCCGGGAACAACGAATTGGCCTCAGCAACAACAACAGCAACAGCAGCCCTGGCAATCACAGAATGTGGCGCCTCAGGGTCAATTCCTGCCCTATCCGGGCACTATGAATTGGCAACAGCAACAACAACAGCAACAGCAACAACAACAGCAACAGCAACAGCAACAGCAACAACAGTATTTTTATCCAACCCAACAGAACGGCGGCCCATGGAACTCGGGCAGCTGAACCTGACTAGAAAATCCTTCGTAGGGCCGACACACTAGCTCTCACGAACTTGGCAAAAGCCCGCAGACAAAAAGTTTGCGGGCTTTTTTACTTTTAGGAGGCAATGAAGACGATCGAGAATTTGGCGCTGATTACGGACTACGGCTACAGGCTGCCTTAAATTGTGACTAAGCCGTTTCGACGCGTGATTCGCGAGCCAGCAACTGCTGCAAAGCTTTGATGGGTGTTTCCGATTCGAACAAAACGCGCCCGACTGCATCCACAATGGGTGTGGCTATCTGGTGTTGTCGCGCAAGTTGCTGCACGGCACGCACACAGCGCACACCCTCGGCCACATGACCTAACTCGTTGACGATGGTATCGAGCGATTTACCGGCGGCCAGGCCCAAACCCACTTGCCGGTTGCGCGACAAATCGCCAGTGCAAGTCAATATCAGATCGCCTACGCCGGTGAGCCCCATGAAAGTCTCACTTCGGCCGCCCAGTGCAATACCGAGACGCGTGATTTCAGCCAGTCCACGCGTGATCAACGCAGCGCGCGCATTCAGACCCAGACCAAGTCCATCCGCAATACCGGTTGCAATGGCGAGTACATTTTTTACTGCACCACCAACCTCAACGCCCACCAGATCATCACTGGAATACACACGGATCGTATTGCCATGAATGGCGGATACAGCAAGCTGACACAAGGCCGGATCAGCCGAGCCTATCGTTAAGGCGCAGGGCAGACCGCGCGCCACTTCCTGTGCAAATGAAGGACCCGACAAAGCACCGCAAGGTAGCGTATCGCCCATCAACTCACGAACAATCTGATGCGGCAGCAAGGCACTGCCTTCTTCGAATCCTTTGCACAACCAGATCAGATTGGGCAATGCATACGGAAGAAAGGAAGTCAGTAAGGGTCGCAGTCCTGCGACCGAGGTCGCTGCAACCATCAAGCCGTCACTGGCATGCGCGGTCGCCGCAGGTAAATCCGCGGTCAGCGCGAGAGAAGGCGGCAGCGCAAGGCCGGGAAGGTAGCGCGCGTTTTCTCGCCGAGCGCTCATGTCTGCGATGGCTTGTGCTTCGCGCCCGAAGAGCATCACCTGGTGACGATCGGCCAGCGACATCGATAGGGCTGTACCCCATGCGCCGGCGCCGAAAACTGAAATATTCATTCGGTTTTGAATGGGTGAGGACTAGGCGAGTCCTAGTCGCCCCAAACTTCGGACGCCTTGACGAAGCCCGTTTCACCATCACGGTGCCGAACCTTGATCCAGCCCGATCGTATGGGTTCAGCGAGTTCCAGCACGACCCATTTGGCTGCAGTGAAAACCGCTGGCGCAGATTCATTTTCGGAAGCACGAATCGTGGCCTGATCAACCTCGACGATCAGGGTACGCCGCGGCAGCAGCGAACCCGCCTTGATCCAGCTCAACTCGCCGGAAGAATCACGCACACGCGCCCAGTCGCCATTGGTCAGTACGACTTCCACAGGCATGCCGCCCAGGGCAATGTAAAGCTTGCGACCTTTTTGCGTTGGTGCGTCGTACATGACCGCGTAGGGTGGCGCCACTGAACTGAAGTCCGTTGCGTTCGACGCAGTCAGGCTCAACGCGCAAAGTGATCCGACAAGAAGCGGCAGGGTTCGCAAGAAACGCATGGTAGATTTATTGCACCTGCGTGGGCGCTGGCTGAGTAATCGCCTGCTTGCGCTGGTGATAAAACGCTTCGAAATTAATCTCGGACAAATGAAACGGCGGGAAACCAGCGCGCGTGATCATATCCGCGACATTCGAGCGCAAATAGGGATACAAAATGTTCGGACAAGCGATGCCGAGCAAGAGCTCGAGCTGGTCTTCGGGGATCTGGCGCACTTCAAAAATCCCCGCCTGCTTGCATTCAACCAGAAAGGCGACTTTTTCACCTATTTTGGCGGTGATAGTCACGGTGATAGTCGACTCGAAGAAGCCATCGGCGATCTGCTCGGAACTAACATCGAGCGCGATTTCCATGGCCGGGCTTTCCTGTTCGAGAAAAATACCGGGTGAATTCGGCTGCTCCAACGACAGATCTTTCAGGTAGATGCGCTGGATATTGAACTGCGGTTGTTGCTCGGTGGCTTGCGAATTCTGATCGGACATGAAGCGCTTTCATTAAAAAGTAAAAAATAAGCTGGCGAAGCTATCTCAGTCTCAGGCGCCTCGCAGCATGGGTTCGAGCTTGCCTTCGCGATCGAGAGCGGAGAGATCATCGAAGCCACCCACATAAGTATCGCCAATGTAAATCTGCGGCACAGTACGACGACCGGTCATTTCCATCATCTGCACACGCTGATCAGGCTGGAGGTCAACGCGGATTTTTTCGATCTCATCGATACCCTTGGCCTTGAGCAAGCGCTCGGCCATGTTGCAATAAGGACATACACCCGTGGTGTACATACGAACTTTCGCATCCATCTTTGTGGCCTCCTCAGGTAGCTACTGGCAGACCTTGCGACTGCCAAGCTGCAAAACCGCCTTCAAGTACGTAAACATCGGAAAAACCGGCGCGCCGCAATTGCGATGCGCCCCGACCGGCACGTACACCCGTCTGACAAATCACCAGCAGTGCGGTGGATTTGTCGAGATCAGCCATGCGGACAGGCAATTCATCGAGGGGGATGCTCTTTGATGTCCGCAGGTGCCCTACCTTGAATTCGTCACCGGAACGCACATCCAGTATCACTGTCTTGCCCTTATTGAGCAATTGCGTTGCCTGCAGGGTCGATAGGGTGTTTTTGCTGCGGCTCAGTGTCGGCCAGGCGAGTGCGCCTCCGGAAACCAGAGCAATCAGAATCAGCCAGATATTGTCAATCAAGAATTTCACGACCGTCCATTCGTTTGAAGCAAGCGCGCCATTATAAAATAGAAGGCTAGTAGCGTCTCATTCGCTTCTCTTTGCCTTTACCGAATAATTCAAACCCTATGTACAAAATTGTCCTGATGCGCCATGGCCAGTCCGAATGGAACCGCGATAATCGATTTACCGGCTGGGCCGACATCGATCTGACCGAACAAGGCATTGCCGAAGCGCGCAACGCGGGGCGCATGCTCAGCGAAGCCGGCTTCACTTTCGACATTACTTACACCTCAGTGCTGAAGCGTGCCATTCGTACTCTATGGTGTGCCCTCGACGAAATGGACTTGATGTGGCTGCCCATGGTCCATAGCTGGCGACTCAACGAGCGTCATTATGGCGCGCTGCAAGGCCTGAACAAGACCGAAACAGCCGCCAACTACGGCGAGGAACAGGTGATGATCTGGCGCCGCAGCTACGACACTCCGCCCCTAGCGCTCGAGGCCAGTGACCCGCGCACGTCCTTTGATAATCCGCGTTACGCGAAACTCAAGCGCGAAGAGATCCCGCTGACTGAATGCCTGAGAGATACTGTGGCTCGAGTACTGCCCTTGTGGAATGAATCCATCGCGCCCGCGGTTCGCAGCGGCAAACGCATCCTGATCTCAGCGCATGGCAACAGCTTGCGCGCGCTGGTGAAGCATCTGGACGGCATGGGCGATCAGGACATCGTCAAAATAAACATTCCGAATGCGCAGCCGTTGGTCTATGAGCTGGACGCCGACCTCAAACCACTGCGCAGTTACTACCTTGCCGACGGCTCAGCCATCAACGCACCAACGCAGGCCGTGGCCGGTCAGGGGAAGTCCCGTTAAAGCGCTGATGAACGCTCGAACAACCCTCGTCAGCTGGTCTTTGCTCGCGGCGCTTGCCGCCTACGGGCCCGCAATTGCGGAACCCTCCAACCGGATCAGCGATCGCAATCGCCAGAAACAGGCGGCAGAGCAGGAACGCGCGGAACTGCGCAAAAAGCTCTCCGACCTCAAGGAAGACATCGTCAAGACCGAAAAGGCCCGCGGCAATGCGGCTGATGCACTCGCAGACTCGGAAGCATCGATCTCCAATGCCAACCGCGCATTGCGCGAGCTGGCCAGCGAGCAGGAACGCACCCGACAACAACTTCACGCCTTGTCTGTCAGTCAGGAAGCACTCGAGAAAGCCGTACAGGAGCAGCGCGATCGATTAGAAAAAATGCTGCGCGACCAATACACCTCCGGTCAGGATGATCGTTTGCGCCTTCTGCTCTCGGGCGACAATCCCAACCGCATGGCACGCGAACTGCGCTATCTGGGTTATGTGTCAGCAGAGCAGGTGAAAGCGATATCGGCACTTCAGAAAAATCTGGCCGCCATCGAAGCCAACAAGGCAGAGGCCGAGAAAGCGCGAGAATCGCTCGATGAAATCGCCAACGAGCAGCGCGAACAAAAAGCGGTGTTAGAAAAACAAAAGAACAAACGCAAAGCATTGGTGGCTCAGCTCTCGGACAAGCTGACAAATCAACGCAAGCAGGCTGGACACCTCGAACGCGATGAGGAGCGCCTGGCAGCTCTGGTAGACCGTTTGGCAACCCTGATCGCCCAACAACGCAAAGCAGAAGAAGAGGAAAGCCAACGACGCGCGCGCGCGCGAGCAGACGCCAAAGAGCAGGCCGAACGCAAAAAAGCAGCTGAAAAAAAGCAGAGCAAAGTCAGCGATAACCCGAAATCACCTGAGAAGGCGCGCGACACCGAACCCGCCGTCACCCAGACCGCACCGGCGAGACCCTTGCCAGACCCGTCACCGCTACCGTCACCCCCGGACGGCGCGGAATTTGCCAGCCTGCGCGGCAAGCTGAGAATGCCCGTCAAGGGCGAGTTAATCGCCACATTCGGCGCGAAACGGCCCGAAGGCCCGAGTTGGAAAGGTCTGTTCATCAAGGCGGCTGAAGGTACGGAAATCCGGGCCAGCGCTGCGGGAGAAGTGATCTTTTCAGACTGGATGCGCGGCTTTGGTAATCTGATCATTGTTGACCATGGTGCGCAGTACATGACCATTTACGGTAACAATCAGGCACTACTTAAACGGCCGGGTGACCGGATAAAGGCCGGCGAGGTAATTGCCACTGCAGGTAACAGCGGCGGTAATGAGCAATCGGGTTTATACTTTGAAATGCGGCACCAAGGGCGGGCGTTAGATCCGCTGACATGGATGAACAGGTGAGACATGAGTAGCAAACTGAAGAACGCAGGACTGATAGGACTAGGCCTGATCGCCGGAATCGCGGGATCCATGCAATTCGATGCGCTTGCCCAGAAAAACGCGGGCTCGCCTCTGCCCATCGAAGAGCTACGACAACTCAGCGACGTGTTCGGGCTGATCAAATCGGATTACGTCGAACCGGTCGAAGACAAGAAGCTGCTGACCGAAGCCATTTCCGGCATGGTGGCATCGCTTGATCCGCACTCTGCTTACCTCGACAAGAAAGCATTCAAGGAACTGCGTGAAGGTACGCAGGGCAAATTCGTCGGCCTCGGCATTGAAGTCGGCATGGAAGATGGCTATGTCAAAGTCATTTCGCCGATCGAGGATTCGCCCGCTTACAAGGCTGGCCTGAAAGCAGGCGACCTGATTACACGTCTCGACAGCACGCCGGTCAAGGGCATGACCCTCGACGAAGCCGTCAAGCGCATGCGCGGCGAGCCTAACACCAAGATCACACTGACCGTCGCCCGCAAGGAAGAAGACAAGCCGTTGATGATCACGATCGTTCGTCAGGAAATCAAGGTGCAGAGCGTGAAGGCCAAGGTCGTCGAGCCTGGCTTTGCGTGGATACGTATCTCGCAGTTCCAGGAACCCACGGTCGAAGATCTCGCAAAAAAAATCAACGCGCTCTATCAGCAAGACCCCGGCCTGAAAGGACTGGTTCTGGATCTGCGCAATGACCCGGGCGGCGTTCTGCCTGGCGCCATCGGCGTATCGGCCGCGTTCCTGCCCAAGGATGTGCCGATTGTTTCAACCAATGGCCAGCTGCCGGATTCCAAGGCGACCTATCTCGCGCGCCGCGAATACTATGGCACTCGCAGTGGTGGTGATCCGCTATCGCGTCTGCCAGAGCAGATCAAAAAGGTGAAGATGGTCGTGCTGGTAAATTCCGGCTCGGCATCTGCATCGGAAATCGTGGCCGGTGCGCTGCAGGATTACAAGCGCGCCACCATCATGGGTACGCAAACTTTTGGTAAAGGCTCGGTGCAGACCATACGTCAGCTATCGGCCGACACTGCCGTCAAGCTGACCACGGCGCGCTACTACACGCCGAACGGCCGTTCGATTCAGGCCAAGGGCATCGTGCCTGATTTGCTGGTGGATGAATACGCGGATGGCGATGGCATGAACAGCATGCGCCTGCGCGAGGCTGATCTGCAAAAGCACTTGTCCAATGATAAGGACAAGGAAGCGGGCAATGGCGCGAACATCGTCGATGAACTCGAAGAAGCAAAACGCCTGGCCGCCATGGAGAAGAAACGCAAACCTCTGGAATACGGCAGCAAGGAAGACTTCCAGCTCGGGCAGGCGCTGGCCTTCCTGAAGGGGCAGCCGGTGCAGACATCGAAGTCGGCAAAGGTCGAGAACAAGAAAGAGGGCAACATCAACAACCCTGATGGCAGCGGCGATAAAAAATAAGCGCCCTCTGAATCAAACCCGGCCGCAGTGATGCGGCCGTTTTTTTATCTGAATTCGTCCCTGTGCTGAACGCCTGATTCCAATGAACGACCAACAACTGCTGCGCTATTCGCGCCATATCCTGCTTGATGACATCGGCATTGAGGGTCAGGAAAAGCTGCTGGCAGCAAACGCTATAGTCATTGGTGCCGGCGGACTGGGATCACCAGTGGCCTTGTACCTCGCATCTGCCGGTGTTGGGCGAATCACGCTGGTCGACCACGACACCGTGGATCTAACCAATCTGCAGCGGCAGATTCTGCACACGACGGCGCGCGTGGGTCAGCCCAAGGCCATCTCCGGCAAGGAGACCCTTGCACAGATCAATCCCGATGTCGAGGTACGCACCGTGTGCGAGCGCGCCGATGCGTCGACACTGACAGGTCTGATCTCGGACGCGACCGTGGTGCTGGACTGCACTGATAATTTCAAAACACGACATGCGATCAATCAGGCGTGTGTGAGCGCGCGCGTGCCGCTGGTGTCGGGCGCAGCCATTCGTATGGATGGGCAGGTCGCTGTGTTCGATTCCCGCAGTGGCAATACGCCATGTTATGCCTGTCTTTTCCCGCCCGATCAGCAGTTTGAAGAAGTGCAATGCTCGACCATGGGCGTGTTCGCGCCGCTGGTGGGCATCATCGGCACCGTACAGGCAGCCGAAGCACTGAAACTGATCATGGGCATAGGAGAATCACTCGCTTCCCGATTGCTGCTGCTGGATGCGCGTAGCATGGAGTGGACTAGCATACGCACCACGCGTAGCAGCGATTGTCCGGTGTGCGCCGACGCACAAAACTGACATCGCAATTCGTCTGGGGGATGTAAGGCGTGCAACACGCCAAGGCACTGCGTTAAAACAAAGCCAGCGCTCAGGGAGCAAGCATGACCAGCTGTTGTGCAGCGCCCTCGGTCGGCCGCAACTGAAATCCACCTTTCGCATAGCGATGCCAGCGGCCCATCACGAATGCCATCGCCATCGCGGCGCGCGCGCTTGCCTCATTCTCCGGTAGGTCACCCTGCGAGGCAGCGATTTTCCATGACTGCCGCAAGGCCATTTCTATTCGTTCGACAAACTGATTCATGCGCAGCTGCAGACGCTCGTCTTCGTTGACCAGTGCATCACCAATCATCACGCGGGTCATGCCGGGATTTTGCTCGGCGAACTCGAGCAGCATGCCCGCAATACTGCGTACCTGGCGCACGCCATTTTCTTCGGTGTCACTGATCTTGTTGATCAAGCCAAAAACCGAGGTCTCGATGAATTCAATCAGGCCTTCGAACATCTGCGCCTTGCTAGCGAAATGACGGTACAGCGCTGCCTCGGAAACGTCGAGCCGCGCTGCCAGAGCAGCTGTGGTGATACGGTCGCCCCTGGGCTGCTCCAGCATGGCAGCCAGTGCCTGGAGTATCTGAAGCTTGCGCTCACCCGGTTTGGTATTGGCCATAGTCGTTATCAGTCAGGCATCGGTTACGGCGTGATATTGCACTCTACAGCAGTCGTTGCAGATTTTTCGGCAGCTTGTTCAAAGATTTTACTTGGACATCCACAAACCCCGGCCGACGCGCAAGGGTTCTCAGGTAGCCAGTAAACCACACTGTGCGCATCCCCAGAGATTTTGCCGATTTAAGATTGGCGAGCGTGTCTTCAACCAGCACGCAGTCGCGTGCACGCAAGCCGCGCCGCGCCAGCAGTTGTCGCAACATGAGTCGGGACGGTTTAGGGCGCAACGTGCGGTGTACAACCATGGATTCAATAGGAATATGCTCGGCAAAATGACGGTGCAAGCCGATGTGACGAACGACCTCGCGCGCATACGTGGTCGGTGCATTGGTCAGCAATATCTTGGTGCCCGGAAGACGATGAAACAGTCGAGCAAGGCCTCGCTCGGCGCGAATCATTTGGGACAAGTTATCGAAGCAATGCGCATCACGCAGAAATTCGTCAGCCCGCACTGCGTGATGACGCATCATGCCGAGCAGCGTGGCGCCATAGCGCTGCCAGTAGGCCACGCGTATCGAATCGACGGCTTCGGGATGCGCGGGCTTTTGTTCGGCTTTCAGCACCCGCGCTATCGCGGTATTCATGTTGTCATTGATCGCCGGGAAAATCGCATGTGACGCATCATGCAGCGTATTGTCCAGATCAAACAACCAGGTCAGACGTCGCCGAGCAGGCATGCGTACCGCGCTCAGTGCGAACGTATCATCGTGCCGAAAGCTTGTTCCGTCAGCACCTCGAGCAGCAGCGAATGCTCGATGCGTCCGTCAATGATGTGCACTGTGTTGACGCCAGACTTGGCAGCGTCCAGCGCCGAGGAGATTTTTGGCAGCATGCCACCGGAGATGGTGCCATCTTCAAACATGTCATCAATCTCACGCGCAGATAGGTTGGTGAGCAGCTCGCCATTTTTGTCCATCACGCCGGGAATATTCGTCATCATGATGAGCTTTTCCGCACGAAGGATCTCGGCGATCTTGCCGGCGACAAGGTCGGCATTGATGTTGTAAGCCTGTCCGTCTTCGCCAAATCCAATCGGCGAGATGATGGGAATGAAGGCATCGTCCTGCAGCGCCTTGACGACCGCGGGATTGATGGCTTCGATCTCACCGACAAAACCGATATCCAGAAACTCGCCCGGATGCTCCTTGTCAGGCATCTGCATTTTGCGCGCACGTATCAGCCCGCCGTCCTTGCCGGTGAGACCCACCGCCTGCCCGCCATAGTGGTTGATCAGCATGACGATGTCCTGCTGAACTTCACCGCCCAGCACCCATTCGACGACTTCCATCGTCTCCTCGTCGGTGATGCGCATGCCCTGCACGAAGCTGCCCTCCTTACCGATTTTTTTCAGTGCGTTATCGATCTGTGGTCCGCCACCATGCACTACAACGGGATTCATCCCGACTAGCTTGAGCAAAATGACATCGCGCGCAAAACCATGCTTGAGGCGCTCCTCGGTCATCGCGTTACCGCCGTATTTGACGACAATGGTCTTTCCGTGGAACTTGCGAATGTAAGGCAAGGCCTCGGCCAGTATCTCGGCCTTGATTTCAGGAGCAATCGAAGAGGTGGGCATGGGGGCAAGAAATTCCGGTGAGGTCTCAGGTCGGGACGCCCGCAGTCAGGCGAAGCGACGTGCACTACTAAAAAACTGGCGAGATTTTACAGGCAAAATCATCAATATTCGCGGACACTTGATTGTCTTTTTCGTCCGAGAACGATAGCCTTTGGTCCAAACAGGAGGATACGCGATGAGTGCGTGCGTTCGATGTGGTCAGAACTTCAGTTGCGGCATGGTGGACAACCCCGCAAGTGGCCCGTGCTGGTGCATGGCTTTGCCGCCGCTACCGCCAGCGCTGCTCGCGTCGGTGGGCGACGCTACTCGCTGTTTTTGTCCAGATTGTCTGCAAGGCATACTAAATCGCCACCTAAGCGACTCAATATGAGAACAGGCTACCAAGCACTCAATACTTCACAATCCCCGTTGCATCGGCATGCGCGTTGCAGGGCCGCATAGCGGTACCCTCAAAATTATTCTGTAATGCCTGCAGCGATGCTTTCATGCCACGATCCAGCCCGCGTAACTCATAGGCAAAGCGCGAGGAATTGATCGGATGCTCTTCAATACGCGCGTCGGTGATGCCCGCGCTTTTGAGTGTTTTCAGTCTGGCTTCTGCTAGTTCCATGCTGGTGAATACACCGAGCGATAAACCCCAGCGGCGCTCGCCGGCATCGCGAATCACCGCGATGTCATTAAAACCAAGATTCCGCAACTGGGCCGCGCGACGGTTGGCCCCAGCTTCACCTTGTTGTGGCGGAAGAAAAACTAGGCTGGATGGGGGCGCTTCTACCATGCGCTTTTTGGGTAGCTCGCGCAAGGACAACTGCGCCAGCCCGGATTCGAATTTCACGGCAGTTTGTGTGGTGAAATTGCCCACCTCAATACATTCGCCTTCGGCCGCGCGCCGAACCAGCGGCCGCGCAGATAGCAGAGTCAACCGCTCGGGTGCAATCTCGGCGATGGGTGGGCTAGCGGGCTTTTTCGCTGACGAGTCGGCATCTTGCGTCAGCATGAAGGCCAGTACCGCATTCGCGAGCAGCAATATCCCGAAAAAAAGACGCATCATGCATGAGTCTCCAACAAAGCAGCGACCTGCAGCCCGGCTAACACCAGATTAGTCACCAGCTGATGCGGCAGCTCCAGGTGAGGCGAGATGAATGAAGCCGCCCCGCCAGAGATGAGGCACAAGGGCGACTGTCCGGGATGTTGCGAAAACGCGCGTGCTATCGCGCCCGTCTGCGCGCTGATGCACCCGCTGATGATAGCCTGCCGCGTGTTATCCGCGAGCGTTTGTTCAAGATGAACTTCGCTGACCGGAGGTAATTGCGCAGTGTTGACCGCCAGTGAACGCGCCATCGTACCCAGTCCGGGAAGAATCATGCCCCCAATGAAACGTCCATCGGCAGTGAGGGCATCGACAGTCGTGGCCGTGCCTGCATTGACCACCAGCAGATCACGATCAGGGTGGTGGTGACGCGCACCGATGAGTGCCGCAAATCGGTCGCACCCTAATTGAGAAGGATCACGGTAGCCGTTGCGAACGCCCGCGCAGGCAGGTAGCGATGCGAACCAGTGCAAAGTACTTGCCGGAAGACCGGCACCTGCGAGGATTTGTGTCAATTGTCTTGCCAACGCATCACCGGCGACATTCGATATCCAGACAGCATGGATGTCGTGCGACTCCAATTCGCTTGCAAAGCCAGTGAGCGCATCATGTGTGACGCTACCTTCTGCTTCCCACACGGGTACAGAATGATCTGACGCCGTCAGCGCCCACTTGACCCGAGTGTTTCCCGCATCAATCAGCAAGCGCATGGGACGTCTCAGGTGGGGTTTGCTTGCGCAAGGAAACATCACCGGCCAAAACGGCAATGCGTCCGGCGCGGGTGTCCAGCAAAAGACAACCCATATCATCAATACCGCGGGCGATACCCTGCTGCATGAGTCTGCCGCGGTCGATCAGATCGACCGCCTCTCCCGCATAAGCATGCAGGGCCTGCCAGCGAGGCACGAAGGGCGAAAGACCCTGGGCATCGAACAACGGCAGGCCTTCGGCCAGTCCGTTAACGAGCGACGCAAGAAGTACATTACGGTCCACGCCACTGCGGGCCAGCGAGGCAGTTTCTGTGCCGGCAGCCGCATCACGCTCTGGATTGGGATGCACATTGATTCCGATGCCAATAATCGCCCATGTCCCCGGCCGGGCACTGACAGTCTCGATCAGAATCCCACCAAGCTTGTGGCCATTCAGCATGAGGTCATTGGGCCATTTCAAACCCGCCTCCCAACCCTGCGCGCGCATAGTCTCGGCAACCAAGACGCCTGTGACCAGTGACAGGCCTGAGACTTGTCTCATGTCGCCGCTGAAGTGCCAGGCAAGAGAGAAACTCAGGCTGTCACCCTGGGCATCCATCCAGCTGCGGCCTGCACGGCCACGGCCAGCGGTTTGATACTCGGCCGCCCGAAGCACGGGTTGCGCAAGCCCCGGCAAACGTTCGCGAAGGTCGGCATTGGTCGAACCCGTTGAGGCGACGACTTCGAACTGAATACCCTGCGCCGCAGTACGGCACAGACCAGCAAGTCGGTCAGCATTTAGGGGCGCATTCACGGGAGTACTCATGGGGCGCATTGTATCGGCTCAAACCGCACTGCGGGTGACGGCTACACGAAAGTCCAATACACTGCCAGCCATGTCGGATCCACAGATGCACAGCCACGGCGAGGCACCGCTTTCCCAAGTCGCTCATAAAAAAGCTTCTGCATCGGTGCGGATTGCGCTGCTTGTCTATGTGCTGCTGGTGATCTATTCGAGCGGATTCCCGTTTTCCGGATGGCGTGACAACGGCCTGTTGCCCTGGAGCTATTTGGTCGAGCAAATGCCGCACTACTGGACGGGGTTCGATCTGGTTGTGAACGTCCTCGGCTATGTGCCACTGGGCGGACTGAGCGTGCTTGCCTTGTATCCGCGAGTGCGCGGCGCATGGGCCGTCTTGATCACCAGTGCCTTGGGCATTCTGCTGGCCGTTACGCTGGAAGCGTTGCAGAGTTACTTGCCCTCACGCGTGCCGAGCAATCTGGATTTGATGACCAATTCACTCGGGGTGATCATCGGAGCACTGTCCGGAACGCTGCTGTACTCGCCAGTGCTGGAAAAAAGCTGGCTGCGCTCGCTTAGGCGCTCATGGTTTTCCGAACAGGCGAGCCGTGGTCTGATCGTGGTGGCCTTGTGGCCGGTCGCCCAAATTTATCCGCAACCCTATCTCTTTGGTCACGGCCAGCTATTGCCCACGGTATCGGGCTGGCTCTCCTCCTGGTTTGCCATACCAGTGGATCTGAGCCAACTGCTGTGGCAGGAAATGCATTTCAGCGTTGATCACTACCGTCTGCTGGAGGTCATCATTACGGCTTTTGGCATGACCGGCGCCGTGTTGACGCTGCTCTGTCAAACGCGCCGGGCTGCGCCCAAAGTGGGACTGGCGCTGATGCTGATGCTCACGGCCATTGCGACCAAGGCGCTGGCCCATGCGGTGCTGTTTGCGCCGGATGACGCTTTCAGCTGGCTCACGCCCGCCGCTGTCAGCGGGCTGATAGTCGGCATCGTGATGCTGGCCGGCCTATCGTTTGCGCCGCCGGCGGCCCAGCGACGGGCGGCAACGCTATCGCTCCTGATTGCGCTGGTATTGATCAACTTGGCACCGTCCAATCCGTATTTCCTGTCCACCTTGCAAGAGTGGGCGCAGGGCAAATTCCTCAATTTCAATGGCGCTGCCCAGTTTCTGTCGCTATGCTGGCCCGCTTTTGCACTTTGGTTTCTGACCCACCCTGCCCACCTCAGCACGGCAAAATCTGGCTGAAATTCAAGACCCAGACCCGGTGTATGATGCGAGGCTTCAATCTCTGGCCTTCCGATTTCCATGAGCGATACCTCCTTCTATCAACATCACGTTTTTTTCTGCATTAATGAGCGCGATGATGGTCGCGCCTGTTGCGCCGATCGCGGCGCAAAAGAAGCACAGGAACACGCGAAGAAACGCATGAAACAACTCAACCTGAACGGCCAAGGCAAGGTAAGAATCAACAAAGCCGGATGCCTTGATCGCTGCGAAGAGGGTCCCGTCTTGGTGATTTATCCGCAAGGCACCTGGTATACCTATGTTGATAAGGAAGATATCGACGAGATCATCGATCAACACCTAGTGGGTGGCAAAGTGGTTGATCGCCTCAAGATCTGATGCATCATGAATTCCCAGACACAGGCCTTCTCAATTGCCGGTGAAGCAGGCCCGCTTGAGTGCACTCTGGATTTGCCCCCCGAAATCTCACCACGCGGTATCGCGCTGATTGCCCATCCCCACCCACTCTACGGTGGCACGATGGATAACAAAGTGGTGCAAACGCTCGCACGGGCCTTCATTGCGCTCGGTTATGTCAGCGTACGCATGAATTTTCGGGGTGTCGGATCATCAGCGGGCGTACACGATGACGGCATTGGCGAAACACAGGATATGGCGCTGCTCCATGCCCACATGCGCGCGCAGTATCCGAATCTGCCGGTGGCGATGGCTGGATTCTCATTTGGTACCTTTGTACTGTCGCGGCTTCAGCAACAACTTGTCGCGCAACATGAACCCGCGGAACGGTTGGTGCTGGTCGGCACCGCCGCCGGCAAATGGGTATTGCCCGAGGTGCCCGCCAATACCCTGCTGATTCACGGCGAACAGGATGACACCATTCCTCTGGTCGATGTACTCGCCTGGGCGCGCCCGCAGGATTTGCCGGTGATTGTCATTCCCGGTGCCGATCATTTTTTTCACCGAAAACTGCATCACATAAAAAAGCTGGTCATCGATGGCTGGGATCGCTCATCGTCATCACAAGCTCTATAATCCCTACCTGTCTTTTACCGCTTGATTGTGTCTAGTTTTATGAAAAACCTGCTGTCTGCATTACTTGGGTTTCTGCTGATGGCCAGCGCAAGTGCGCAAACGATTACGCCACCCACGATTGCCGCACGGGCCTGGTTACTGCTCGATGCAAGCAGCCAGCAAGTGCTGGCCTCGCATGAGGCGGATACGCGCATTGAGCCTGCATCGCTGACCAAGATCATGACTGCCTATCTGACGTTTTCTGCGATCAGGGATAAGCGACTCGACTTGAATCAGACAATCAACGTATCTACCAATGCGTGGAAGGTTGATAGCGGCAGCTCGAAGATGTTCATCGAACCTGATACGGCTGTGCGTGTCACTGATTTGCTGCACGGACTGATCGTGCAATCAGGGAATGACGCTGCCGTCACACTGGCCGAGGCCGTGGCAGGTGATCAGGCAGGGTTTACCGTGCTAATGAACCGCCAGGCAGCGCAGATGGGTCTGAAAAATACGCGTTTCGCAAATCCGCATGGGCTGCCCGACCCGAATAATTATTCGACAGCGCGCGATCTTTCAGTGCTTGCTTCGCGACTGATTACCGATTTCCCAGAGTTCTACAAGATTTATTCCGTGAAGAGCTTCACTTACAACAAAATCAGCCAGCCCAATCGCAATCGCCTGCTATGGCTGGATGAAACCGTCGACGGCATGAAGACCGGTCATACACAGGCGGCGGGTTATTGTCTGATTGCCTCTGCCATAAGGCCCAATGGCAGCGGTCAGCGGCGGCTAATTTCCGTGGTGCTGGGGACAGAATCCGACCATATGCGCGCGCAGGAAAGTCAAAAGCTGCTGAACTGGGGCTTCATGAATTTTCAGTCCTTCAAAATTTACTCGAAAGATCAGGCCGTGCTGACGCCCGTCGTATGGAAGGGGTCGAAAGATGAGGTACGACTGGGTTTCAATCGCGACGTCTATGTCAGCCTGCCACGCGGATCGACCGCCAATCTCAAGTCGGTCGTGCAAAGGACTGATCCACTGATCGCACCCATTCCCCAATTTCGTCAGGTGGGTACGCTGAAAGTGCTGGCCGATGGCAAAGTCATTAGCGAACTACCCTTGCAGGCGCTCGATCAGATTAACGAAGCCACTATTTTTGGTCGAGCATTTGACTCCTTGCGGCTGATGTTGCCTCACTAGAGGATAGACCTCTGAAAATGAACCGTCCTGACGATAGCCTGATTACCTATCCGTGTGACTTTCCCATAAAAATTATGGGCGTCACACAAGATGGTTTCGCACAAACGATGGTTGATGTGGTTCTTCTTCATGATCCTGAATTTGACGCCGACAAAATGGAAATGCGTCCCTCGTCAAAAGGAAATTATTTGTCGCTAACGGTCACCGTGCGTGCCACCAGCCGCGAGCAACTAGACAATCTGTATCGCGCGCTGTCGTCACACCCCATGGTCAAAGTCGTACTCTGACATGCCTGATCTGCACATCCTGCAACGTGGTGTTGAAGACTATACTCAAACCTTTGATGCAATGCGGGCCTTCACCGATGCGCGCGATGCAGCGACACCTGATCAATTGTGGCTGGTCGAGCATCCACCGGTGTTTACGCTGGGTCTGGGCGCCGATATTGCCCACATTATTGATGCACATGCTATTCCGGTCGTTCAGACGGATCGCGGTGGTGAGGTTACTTATCATGGCCCAGGTCAGGCGGTGGTTTATATTCTTTGCGACCTGCGCCGCGAAGGGCAAGCCTGCCTGCCACGCGAGTTTGTCAGCCGTATCGAGCAAGCCGTTATCGAAACACTGGCGGCGTATAATCTGGATGGTGTTCGCAAGCCTGGCGCGCCAGGAATTTATGTCGCTCAGGGCGCGTATGCCGGCGCAAAAATTGCTGCACTTGGTTTAAAAATTCGCGCTAGTGGCTGCACCTACCACGGCGTCTCGCTGAATGTTGCGATGGATTTGCAAGCATTTTCATGGATCAACCCCTGCGGCTATCCGGGATTGCAAACTATCGATATGCGCACGCTCGGTGTTGATGTGACACTGACGGACGCGCAAAAAACACTCGCTCAGCAACTGGAAAAACAACTTCGCGCCTGACATGGATTCCGAGAACGTTAACGCACCCATCTACAATCCTGCCGAAAAACAAAAAGGCGCAGGAAAAACAGCGCGCATTCCTATCAAGATCGTGCCGGCAGAAAAACTGCCCAAGCCCGACTGGATACGCGTCAAGGCCGCATCACCCACCACCCGGTTCTACGAGATCAAGGATATTCTGCGCGCGAATAATCTGGTGACTGTTTGCGAAGAAGCATCGTGTCCCAATATTGGCGAGTGCTTTGGCAAAGGAACAGCCACCTTCATGATCATGGGCGACAAGTGCACGCGTCGCTGCCCGTTCTGCGATGTGGGTCATGGACGTCCCGATCCGTTGGATGTCAACGAACCCGAGAATCTTGCGAAGACCATTGCAGCACTTCGCCTGTCCTATGTCGTGATTACCTCAGTGGACCGTGATGATCTGCGTGATGGCGGAGCCGCGCACTTTGTTTCATGCATACAGCGCGTGCGTGAACTCTCGCCAGACACAAGGATTGAAATTTTGACGCCTGATTTTCGCGGCCGCATGGACAAGGCACTGGAAATTCTCAAGGCAGCGCCGCCGGATGTGATGAATCACAATCTCGAAACCGTGCCACGCCTTTATAAAGAAGCGCGTCCGGGCTCTGATTACGCGTACTCGCTGGATCTACTCAAACGCTTCAAAGCCTTGCATCCGGACGTGCCCACCAAATCGGGTCTGATGGTCGGACTGGGTGAAACCGATGAAGAAATTCTGGAAGTGATGCGCGACCTGCGCGCACACAATGTGGATATGCTCACCATTGGTCAGTATTTAACACCCAGTGGCGATCATTTACCAGTGAGGCGCTACGTACATCCGGACACGTTCCGCATGTTCGAAGCTGCCGCTGCGGAAATGGGATTCATGCATGCCGCCGTGGGGGCGATGGTGCGCAGTTCCTACCATGCCGATCAGCAGGCCCACAAGGCCGGGCTGAAGTAAACTGCCCCCTATCTTTGCCCATCAATCTGCCGATCAATCTGCTGATCAAGCTTTCGCCTCAGACCGCGAGCGCCTTCTCGATCAACTGGTGCATTGCCGGAAATTCGGGAATGCCGACATAGCGCTTGAGGATTTCACCGTTCTTGTTGATAAGGAAGGTGGTCGGCGTCAGTTTCACGTCGCCAAATGAACGGGCAACCTCTCCATCGGCATCCAGCGCGACCTTGAATGGCAGCTGTCGCGTCTCGGTGTAGTTCATGACGTAATTGGGCGGATCGTAACTCATCGCCACTGCGACGAATTCAAAACCACGCTCACGATATTTTTTATACGTCTCCACCATCTCTGGCATTTCCTGCACACAGGTGCTGCAGCTGGTTGCCCAGAAATTCACCACAACCACCTTGCCGCGCAATGAGGCTGTGGTGATTTGCTCACCCTGCAAGGTCTTGAAGGTTGCTGCAGGCGCCATCTCTTTTTTGAGTAGAGAAAGCGCGAAGAAAAGAACGACACCCAGTATGGCCAGAATAGCCATGGTTTGAATGATGGTGAGGCCGCCGGCGCGGCGCGGGAAATGACGAGACATGGGGCTTTCCAAAGTTAAGTGGCTCTAAGAAAATGTCGCTGGCTAGGCGCACCGCCGCAGACAGTACATCTGGCACGGCGAGACGGTGCAACAAGGCTAGGGGCTTTTTGTTAGCGCCTACAAGAATCTAGCAAGCGTCATTATAGGACAGTGCAGTCGGTCACCCGAATGAAAAAGGGGTGGGCGCCTCGCGCCACACCCCTTGCAGATGCGTATCTGCAGTGACAGCACCTTACCGTTCTGGCGCTTCCTTGGGCTGGGCAGCTTTTGCCGGCGCATTCGCATCAGCTTTGGGCTCGGGATTTGCTGCGGGTGTCGGCGCAGACTTCGGATCCGCTGCAGCCGACTTTTCCTTATCACCCTCCTGCTTCGGGATAAATTTCTTTGCCTCGCCTTCATCAATATACTCAAACAGCAAAACGACTTTATTGATTTTACTGGCGGCGTTCCGAGCAACTTCTGCACCCAGCTTGGCCTCTCGTTCGGTCACCCGACCCATCAGATAAACGACACTGCGGTCGGTATGCACCTTGAATGCATTGAGATACAAGTCTTGCGTATCAATGATCGCTGCCTTCACTTTACCGGAGATCAGCGCATCATTGGAGCGCACGCCGACCGAAGATACGGGCGCGATGACCAGATCATTTTCTATGGATTTGATCCCAGCAATCGTCTCGACCTGTTTATACACCTCGGCCTTCATTGTTTCGTCTGCCACCTCACCTGTCAGCAGCACCATGCGATTGAAGCTGGTGACGGCAACCCGACCTTTATCACCGGTGATTTTGCTCGCACGGCCGGTAGCCTTGAGTTCTATGGCGGCATCATCCGTTTGTGAACCCAAGGTACGTCGGTCGGTGGCTACTATCGCGCTGGCCACCGTGCCGCCTATCATCAAGGGCACACAAGCCTGCAGACTGACTAACAGCGTAGCGCCCAAGGCAAGGGTAAACAAACCGCGTTTCACGCGTGCCTGAAATACTGGTCTCATTCCGCATCTCCTCCAAAAAGTGCGACATCAATACCATCGCAAAGACAATGAATAATCAATAAATGAACTTCCTGAATCCGGGTCATGCGGTCATCCGGTACGCACACGTGTACATCCGCATCACTCAGTAATGAAGCAATTGCACCACCACCTTTGCCAGTGAGCGCAACGACACGCATGTCTCGCTCCTGTGCAGTTTCAATTGCCATCATAACGTTGGCCGAATTTCCAGCAGTGGAAATCGCCAGCAGCACATCACCGGCTTGTCCATACGCTTGCACCTGCTTGGAATAAATCTCGGCAAAGCTATAGTCATTGCCAATAGCCGTCAAGATGGACGGGTCTGTTGACAATGACAGCGCCGGTAACGGCAGACGTTCCCGCTCGAAACGACCGACCAGGCCAGCAGAAAAATGCTGGGCATGGGCTGCGGAACCGCCATTACCGCAGGCGAGAATACGATTGCCATTCGAAAGCGCCATGAACATCAGCTCGATGGCTTCCGAAATCGGATGCGCGAGCGCGGTCGCCGCCTGAATCTTTAACTCGGCACTCTCGTTGAAATGTCCAATAATGCGTTGCTTGTTCATGCTAGTCCAGATTATAAGAGGAAGTGGCTCTGATAGCTTGCAGGCTTATTGGGCGTGCCTGACACTGGCTCAGCGAGCGGAAAGACGTATGTTTTTCATCCAGCGGAGATCGTTACCATCGATGGCCACCAGATCAAAGCGGCAGGCGGGCGGCTTGGGAAACTTTAGCAAGTAAAAAGAGGCACTACGCCACAGGCGCTGCTGCTTGACTGGGCCCACGCTCGCAGCGGCGCCGCCAAACTGCTGATTTTTACGGGAGCGGACTTCTATAAAGACCAGTGTTTGTACATCGTGCATGATCAGATCAATTTCGCCTGCGCGACAGCGAAAATTTTTTTCTATCAGCGTCAGCCCTTGCTGCTGAAGGAAAGCCAGTGCGCGCGCTTCGGCATCCCGACCGAGCGAAACAGCGCTCGGCCGCTGAATGTCATGACGAGTAGCCATTGCATCGAGCCTGAAAACACACACTTTTGTACAATAGCCCAGCTAGAGCCCGACTGACCTGCGACGCTTCACTCATTTTCCAGCCCCCATTTTCCATGGACACATCGGCAAACACGGATTTCACAGTAAGACTTACCGCACTGGTCGGGGAACTCGAGCGGCAAAGTTTTCCGCACGGCGCATTATATGTAGTTGCAACCCCCATTGGGAATATGGGCGATATCAGCTTGCGCGCACTGAAAACACTGTCGCTTTGTAATGTTATTGCCTGCGAAGACACTCGCATGACGGGACAATTGCTTGCTCGCCTGAATATCGATAAGCCCCTTTTGTCCGCACATCAGCATAATGAACGAGAAGTGGCAGAAAAAATTATTCACCGCTTGCAGGAAGGGGAGCGCATCGCTCTGGTGTCGGATGCCGGTACACCAGCGATTTCTGATCCGGGTGCGCGCATCGTCGATGCAGTAATCAGCGCCGGTTTACGGGTGATACCGATTGCCGGCGCATCGGCCGCCGTTGCTGCATTGTCTGCCTCCGGTCTGACTGCCGATCAATTCCACTTTGTCGGTTTCTTGCCAGCACGCGACAAACAACGCGAAGCCATTCTGGATTCACTAAAAAATTCTGCAGCGACGTTGGTGTTTTATGAAGCACCTCACCGCATTGCGGAGACCATCGCAGCCATGGTCCGCGTTTTTGAACCCAGCCGACAGATAGTCATCGCACGAGAATTATCCAAGGTTTTCGAACAAATACACCGCTGCCCATTATCGGAGGTCACATCTTGGCTGAGCTCGGATCCTAACCACCAGCGAGGTGAGTTTGTGATTCTGATCGAAGCTGCTGCCGCAAAAGATGACGATGGTCTGGACGATGCGATACGCGTACTCGATATTCTGCTCGAAGAGTGCAGTGTCAGTCAGGCGGCGGCGCTGACCTCACGCATTACCGGTGTGAAAAAAAATCAGCTCTACGAAATAGCGCTGGCTCGGACGTCTCGCTCTACCTGATCTATTTCTGCACAATCGTGGGCTGCAGCTGCGCCGATGATTTCAGCGATTGCGCCGCGCGGTCGGCCAGCTCGCGCGTATTGAAGGGGCCGCTGTGCAGACGATACAGGCCCTGACTTTGCACGACCTCCGGGCGCGGCAAGTCCTCAGGCCATGTGGACAGCAAACGTTCACGCAGAGAGGCGGCGTTCTGCACTTGCGAAAAAACGCCGAACTGTAGGAAAAATCCACTCGCCTCCAAAGCCACTGCGGACGTGGTCGGTGGATTAACGGGACGAATAATTGCATCAACTTCATCAGCACCAGCGGGCTTAGCCGCAAGGCTGCCGTCTGTGCGTCGGGCGGCTTGCATGCGCTTGATTTCCTCCGGCAGCAGTCGCTCGACTTCAAGCTCCGCACTGCCATTTTGCACATAGCCTAGCTTCAGCGCGGCGGTGTAAGACAGATCGATGATGCGGGACGCATGAAATGGGCCACGATCATTGATCCGAACAATGACTTGTTTCCCGTTGCGCAAATTAGTGACACGTGCATAGCAAGGTATCGGCAGCGTGGGATGCGCCGCCGTCATTTTGTACATATCGTAAATTTCACCTGATGCTGTGCGCTGTCCATGAAATTTTTTCCCATACCAACTGCCTATGCCAAGCTGTACGAACGGACGATGGTCCGTGATGGGTACATAGGTCTGATCAAAAATCGTATAGGGTCGGCTCGGCCCCTTTGCATAGGGCTCAATGCGGGGCTCTGCGTCAGGCGTGTCGAGCAAACCTTCAGGGGTGCGATCGTCCGGTCCATCATCCTTATAGTAGGCACCAGGTTTTCTGGTAGCTGATGTCGAAGGTGATTGCGAGATGGGCGGGACAGCATTGTTGGTCGTACTGCCGGATGGCGCTGTCGTGCTCTTATCCGATGTTGAGCGCCGGATCACCGGTGCCCTGCGATCGGACTCGCGTGGTTCCGATAAATCGATGGTGGTGCAACTACTTAACAAAGTCGTTGCGCACAGGACTAACCCACTGCAGTGCCCGCGCCTGTACAAAAGGTCCATAAAACTTGAAGCGCCGTACACGAGCAAATCAGGTTTGTACCAGTTTGCGATGCCGCTGAATACTCATCAGCGTACCCACACCCAGACTGAGGGTGACAAAGGCCGTGCCGCCATAGCTAACGAAGGGCAGTGGCACACCGACGACCGGCAAAATTCCGCTGACCATACCCATATTCACAAACACATAAACAAATATCGACAAGGTCAGAGCACCTGCAAGCAGACGTGAAAAAAGTGTGGGTGCATTTGCTGAGATGATCAGTCCGCGGCCAATCAGCAATAGATACAACACCAGCAGGACGCCATTGCCCAGCAATCCGAATTCTTCGGAGAACACCGCAAAAATGAAGTCGGTTGTACGTTCAGGAATGAATTCCAGATGAGACTGTGTGCCATTGAGCCATCCCTTACCAATCAGCCCACCGGAGCCGATCGCAATGGTGGACTGAATGATGTGGAATCCTTTACCCAAGGGATCTGAAGTGGGATCAAGCAGCGTCATGACCCGGTTGCGCTGATAATCATGCAGGAGCGTCCAAAGCAGCGGCAAACTGGCAAGGCCGGCGATGATGAGGCCAGTGATCAGCCGCCAGGACAAACCGGCGAGAAAGATCACGAAAAATCCCGCCGAGGTCACCAGCAAGGAGGTGCCCAGGTCGGGCTGACGCAAAATCAGAAAGACTGGGATGGCGAGAAGAACGCCGGCAAAAAGAAAATCGCGCCAGCGAATCATGCCCTCGCGTTTCTGAAAGTACCAAGCAAGCATCAAAGGCAATGCCAGCTTCATGATTTCCGAGGGCTGAATGATGACGCCGATGTTGATCCAGCGACGCGCGCCGTTCTTGATTAATCCGAACAGTGCGACTGCGACCAGCAAGGCAACGCCCACCAAGTAGATCGGGACAGCAAAACGCATGAGGGTTTGTGGCGGGATCATCGCAGCAACCCACATCACGGCGATACCCACGGCGATATTGCGCACATGCCCCTCAAAACGTCCGGGAAAATCCATGGCCGCCGAGAACACTGCCAAGCATCCCAACAGAAGAATCAGGCTCAGAATAATCGTCAGCGAACGATCGAAAATAAAAAAGCGACGCCGAACCTGATTGATCACCTGAAACCGACTGTTATCCATGAATGAGATCAATTGGCTCTCCCGGGTGAGGTCGTGGCTGCTGGCGCACTTGACGGGGATTGCGTGGGCACCGGAGGCTTGGGCGCCTGGGCCTCCGCTACCGGTGTCGCGTCTTTGGCTTTAGGCTTGGGCGGCGGCTCGTCCGGCCGCTTACCTGTCAAATAATAATCAATCGCCATGCGCGCAATCGGCGCGGCAGCGGCAGCCCCAAAGCCCGCATTTTCCACAATGACTGCCAACGCGATCTTCGGCTTGTCTGCCGGCGCAAAAGCAATGTAAAGCGAATGGTCGCGCAGTCTTTCAGCAATTTTGCTCGCATCGTATTTCACGCTCTTGCTCATCGCTGCAGCTTGTGCCGTCCCCGTTTTACCACCTGAGCTATAGGGTGCATTCGCGAATGATCTTGCCGATGTACCCTCTTTGGTGACACCGATCATTGCCTGCTTGATGACCTCGATGTTTTCCGGCTTGAGCGGTATACGATAACTCTCTTTGGGCACCGTCAGTTTTCTAGCTTTGGTTGTGCCGTTCTCGATCATTTTGACCAAATGCGGTTTCATGACGACGCCGTTATTACTCAGGTTGGCGACCGCATGCGCAAGCTGCAGTGGCGTGAAGGAGTTATAGCCCTGGCCAATACCCACCGAAATCGTTTCACCCGCATACCACTTTTGCAGTTCGGGGCGCTTATAAGCGTTACGTTTCCACTCCTGAGATGGTAAAACGCCACGGCGCTCATTTTCCAGATCAATGCCCGTGAGCTGGCCAAAACCGAAAGGCTTCATGAAATCATGAATTGCATCGATGCCCAGATCATTGGCAAGCACGTAGTAGTAAGTATTGCAGGACTGTACGATCGACTTGTACATGTCAACACGACCATGCCCACCTTCCTTGTCATCGCGAAAGCGATTGTTACCAAACATGAAGTAGCCCGGGTCAAAAATCGCGAACTCTGGTGTGCGCTTGCCCAATTCGAGCGAGGCTAGCGCCATGAAGGGTTTGAAGGTAGATCCCGGTGGATAGCTGCCGATCAGCGCGCGATTGAGCAAAGGCTTGTCGAGGGAGGTATTGAGCTCCTCCCAGCTTTTCGCATCAATACCTTCGACGAACAGGTTGGGATCATAAGTGGGCATGGAAACGTAAGCGAGAATGTCGCCCGTTTCAGGCTCAATAGCCACCAAAGCGCCACGTCGATCGCCAAAGGCTTTTTCCACAATTTTCTGCAGCTCGATATCAACTGACAAAATCAGGTTATTACCAGGCGTAGGCGCTGTACGTGACAGAGTGCGATTTGCGCGTCCACCAGCCGAGACCTCGATCTCGTCATATCCGGTCATACCGTGCAGATGTTTCTCGTAACTTTTTTCTATACCTTCTTTGCCGATGTATTCGGTGCCACGATAGTTGGCAGCGTCATCACTCCCCTCCAGACGTTCAGCTTCTTTTTTGTTGACGCGACCGATATAACCGATCATGTGCGAAGCCGTCTGACCCAAAGGATATTGACGGAATAAACGCGCCTGAATATCAACACCAGGGAAGCGGTAACGCTGGGCCGCAAAGCGCGCAACTTCTTCATCGGTGAGGCGGGTACGAATGGGCAGACTTTCGAAGGTCTTGGATTCTTCCATCAGACGGCGAAAGCGCTTGCGATCCTTGGGCTGAATATCCACCAGCTGCGCGAGCTCATCAATCACGGTATCGAGCTGACGATCAATTTTGGCGGGTGTAATTTCCAGCGTATATGCAGAGTAGTTACGAGCCAGAACAACACCGTTACGATCCACAATCAGTCCGCGATTGGGTACCGCGGGGACTACTGAAATACGGTTGCTTTCCGCGCGCTCTGCATATTCGCTGTGACGTACAGCCTGAAGCCACAAAAAGCGCAGCATGAGCAAACCAAAGCAGACGAAGACCACCAGACCCGCCACCGACAGACGCAATCTGAATAGCTGCAGCTCGCGTTCAGTGTCTTTAATTTCGGTCATGGGGCACGGCTGAATTCACTATGTAGAACACGATCGGCCAGAATAAACAGGCGCATCATCAGATAGGCCGCGTTTCGTCACGATCGACTGCACGCCGCTGAGGTGCAAGTAGCAACCAGCAGACAATCGGCCAGACGAGGGTGGCCACAATGCTTTGAACAAAAAATAACCAACTAGGCAAGTTGCCCGTAACGGCGAGCTGAATCAGCATTTGCACGACCTGCATCACAATCAAGAGCGGCAGCACGTGCAAAGCCTGTACCGAGGGTCGGAACCACAGCACGCGGCGGTGAATCGTGATCGCAAAATAAGATAGCAGCGTATAGGCCAGCGCGTTCTCGCCCAGCAGGGATGCGCTATGCACGTCCATTACCAGTCCCATCAGGAACGCAATACCGATACCCACCTTGCGCGGCTGATAAATACTCCAGAACACCAGCGTCAGTGCGACGAAATCCGGTACCCAACCCCAACTACCCCAGGGGAAAAGGTTCATGAAAAATGCCGCCAGCAAGCTGAATGCAATGAATGCAGGATTAACTGGCAGAAGAATATGGTCACGATCGATCATTGCGCCTCCGTTGCATCTTTGCGTGCACGCTTGTTACGAAGTTCTGGTTGCAGTGAGTTATCTGTCGTCGGCTGAGGTGGCTGGCTATTTTCTGCAAGCAGTATCAGCACTTGTCGATGGCGAGAAACGCCTGCGCTAGGCTGACACAAGATGCGGGCAAAGGCATCCGACGTCTGTGTATCGACACTGACCACCGTCGCAACTGACAGGCCTGAAGGATAAACACCATCAATACCCGACGTCGACAGCACATCACCTTTGCGAATATCGGCATTGGACGCCATGAAACGCAATTCGAGCACCCCGGACTGACCACGGCCATAGGCAACGCTGCGCACACCACTGCGCAATACCTGAACCGGTATCGCGTGGTCTTTGTCAGTCAGCAGCGTGACTTCGGAGGTAAAGGGAAATACGCGCGTAACCTGACCGATTACGCCGAGATCATCAATGACGGGCTGTCCTGTACGGATGCCATGCGACTGCCCACGGTCAAGAATAATTTTGCGTGAAAATGGATCGCGCGCATCGTAGAGAATCTCGCTCATCAGCGTTTTGATCTGAACGCGATCGGAAGCGTCAAGCAAGCGACGCAGATGCGTGTTCTCTGCAAGCAGCTGCGCGTTCTGTTGCAATTGCTGTGAATTCAGCACCTGCTGCTCGCGCATGCGCGCATTTTCACTTTCCAGGCGCGTCAGTGAGACAAAGTAGTTCGTTACAGAGAAAAATGCGTCTCGAGGAAGCATCGCGACGATTTGCAATGGATACAAGGCTGTGCCGATCGCCTGGCGCATCACACCAAGTGTGCGCAATCGTGAATCAGCCATCAGCAAAGCGACTGCAATCAGCGCAAAGAAAAGCATCTTTGCACGTGCCGAAGCACCTTGCTTGAAGAGTGGCGGCGGACTGTATTCCATCAAGGTGAGACTCTAGTACCGTCAGAATGGAAAACCTGCAAGTAGCGCGTTGTAACCGCCTCTCGCAAATACAAAACCGCGCATCGCGGTGACGACTGTCCGCAAAATGTTGGCGGGCAGCGGTCACACATGCGCATTGAGTTATTCGTAGGAAAACAGAGAACCCAGCTTGTCCATGCGCTCCAGCGCCATTCCTGAGCCGCGTACCACGCAGGTTAGCGGATCATCGGCCACGAGCACAGGCAGACCAGTTTCTTCCATGAGCAGACGATCGAGATCACGCAGCAGCGCGCCACCACCCGTGAGCATCATGCCCTTCTCAGCGATGTCAGCACCCAACTCAGGCGGGGTCTGCTCAAGTGCATTTTTTACCGCCGAGACGATGTTATTGAGCGGATCGGTCAGTGCTTCAAGTACTTCGTTGCTTGAGATCGTGAAGGAACGTGGAATACCTTCGGAAAGATTACGGCCTTTGACTTCCATTTCGCGTACTTCGGTACCCGGGAAAGCTGAACCAATCTGCTTCTTGATCGTCTCTGCCGTCTGTTCGCCGATCAGCATTCCATAGTTGCGGCGAATGTAGTTGACGATGGCTTCGTCGAATTTGTCACCGCCGACGCGTACCGAGCCTTTGTAGACCATACCACCCAGCGAAATAATGCCGACTTCGGTGGTACCACCACCGATATCGACCACCATCGAACCGGTTGCTTCAGAAACGGGCAGGCCTGCACCAATGGCAGCCGCCATCGGCTCTTCAATCAAAAACACCTGTGACGCACCAGCGCCCAACGCAGACTCACGGATCGCGCGACGCTCAACTTGGGTCGAACCACAAGGTACGCAGATGATGATGCGAGGCGAAGGTTTGAAGAGCTTGGTGTCATGCACCATGCGAATGAATTGCTTGAGCATTTGCTCAGTAACCGTGAAGTCAGCAATCACGCCGTCTTTCATCGGACGAATAGCTTCGATATTGCCGGGCACTTTGCCCAGCATCTGCTTTGCTTCCTTACCTACGGCTTGAATGTTTTTCTTGGCGTTTGGCCCGCCCTGCTGGCGGATCGCGACGACGGACGGCTCGTCGAGCACGATACCCAAACCACGAACGTAAATCAGTGTATTGGCGGTACCAAGGTCAATCGCCAGGTCGTTCGAAAAATAACTACGAAGGAATGCAAACATGAAATCCTGTCCTTAAGCGCCTGAACGGGGCACGTCCGAGCGGAAAAATTGCGGAAATGGGCCAAAATTGTGCGCTGCACCAAGCACAGCGCTTGCGTCCATTAACCTGACATTCTACCTTATAATCCTTGCTGAATTGGCCGATAGAAACGCGAAAAATTCGCTGTTCTGCCGCTTTCTCCGGCGAAAACGCATGTCTTGCATTGTTTGCCATTTTTAAAATCGTTGCCCTTGACGCGCCGGCCGGCGCCCTCCCCATGTCCTTGTCCCTCACCGATATTGCGCGCCTGTCCAAATTGGCGCAGCTTGATCTCGACAATCAGCAATCTGCCGATGCGCTCGACAAACTCAACAGCATTTTCGCGCTGGTCGAGCAAATGAAGTCCATCGATACCACGGGTGTCGAACCGCTATCTCACCCAATTGCTGCCTGGCAGAAGGACCTTGCCCTGCGCCTGCGCGATGACGAAGTCAGCGAGACCAATCAGCGAGATGCCTACCAAAAACCAGCCCCCATGACCCAAGATGGACTGTATCTGGTGCCGAAAGTCATCGAATAAGATTGCTTTTCGCCCCCCCCTTTTTTACTGCCGCCCCCCCGAATACAGCGCACCACCGACTCATGCCTAATCAGACACTTAAAGCCCTGTCCACACAGCTCAAGAGCGGCTCGATCTCAGCGACCGAGCTTGCCAGCGACTATTTAGCCCGCATCGCCGCCAGCGATTTGAATGCTTTCATCAGCGTTGATCCGGAGCTGACGCTAGCACAAGCAAAGGCGGCAGATGCAAGCATCGCCAGCGGCACTGCCACCGCACTGACTGGGTTACCCATCGCACACAAAGATATTTTCGTGACCGAGGGCTGGACGTCGACCGCCGGTTCGAAAATGCTATCTCGCTATAACAGCCCATTTGACGCAACCGTGGTGAAACAGTTCCGCACGGCAGGCATGGTTAACCTCGGTAAATTGAATTGTGATGAATTCGCTATGGGTTCATCGAATGAAAATTCTTTTTTCGGCGCCGTAAAAAACCCCTGGGACAAGACGGCTGTACCCGGCGGCTCTTCGGGCGGCTCCGCCGCCGCAGTCGCGGGTGGTCTGACACCTGCGGCCACCGGCACCGATACCGGCGGCTCGATCCGTCAACCCGCAGCACTGTGCGGCATCACCGGTATCAAACCGACCTATGGCCGCGTGTCGCGCTACGGCATGATTGCCTTCGCCTCCTCGCTGGATCAGGGCGGTCCGATGGCATGGACCGCCGAAGATTGCGGCTTGCTGCTTAATGCCATGAGCGGGTTTGATCCGCGCGACTCGACGTCGATCGAGCGCGAGTCCGAAGATTTCACACGCGATTTAGATCAGAGCATCAAAGGCCTCAAGATCGGGGTACCTAAAGAATATTTTGGCGAAGGTCTCGCCAGCGATGTCGAGCAAGCGATACGCAACGCGCTTAAAGAGTACGAGAAGCTAGGCGCCACACTGGTCGAGATTTCGCTGCCCAAGACATCGCTCTCGATTCCGGTGTACTACGTAATTGCACCGGCCGAAGCTTCGTCGAATCTGTCCCGCTTTGATGGTGTGCGTTATGGTCATCGTGCAAAGGAATACACGGACCTCAGCGACATGTACCGCAAGACGCGCTCCGAAGGTTTTGGCGATGAAGTCAAGCGCCGTATTCTGATCGGTGCCTACGTACTGTCGCATGGTTATTACGATGCTTACTATCTGCAGGCACAAAAAATCCGTCGTCTGATCGCACAAGATTTTCAGCAGGCGTTCACGCAATGCGATGTGATCATGGGCCCCGTTGCACCTACCGTTGCCTGGGATCTCGGCTCAAAAGTCAACGACCCGGTCGCCAACTATCTGGCCGATATCTATACCTTGTCTACCAGCCTCGCTGGCTTGCCGGGCATGTCGATTCCGGTCGGCTTTGGAAAAGGCGAAAAAAATGGGCATCGGCCAGTCGGTCTGCAATTGATCGGCAATTATTTTTGCGAAGCGAAACTGCTCAATATTGCGCATCAATTTCAACTCGTAACAGACTGGCATCAGCGCCGACCAGCATAGAACACTTAACTCGTACAGAACACGCAAAACGTTCAGCAGCCAAAGGACACATCATGCAATGGGAAGTGGTGATCGGGCTTGAAACCCACACGCAGCTCACGACAGCCTCCAAGATTTTTAGTGGCGCACCAATCTCCTTTGGTGCTGCGCCTAATACGCAAGCCTGCCCGGTAGACCTAGCCTTGCCCGGCGTGCTGCCGGTATTAAACCGCGGCGCAGTCGAGCGCGCGATTCAATTCGGTCTGGCGATTGGCGCGACGATTGCACCGACCTCCGTGTTCGCCCGCAAAAATTATTTTTACCCCGACCTGCCCAAGGGCTATCAGATCAGTCAGTTTGAAATTCCGGTGGTTCAGGGCGGCAGTCTGTCTTTTGTTGTAGAAAAAGACGGTAAAGCGGAAATGAAAACTGTGCATCTGACGCGCGCGCATTTGGAAGAAGATGCTGGCAAATCGCTGCATGAGGACTACCACGGCATGACCGGTATCGACCTGAACCGCGCCGGCACGCCCTTGCTGGAAATCGTGACCGAACCCGAGATGCGCAGCGCAGCCGAAGCAGTTGCCTATGCCAAGGCCTTACACTCGCTCGTGATGTGGCTGGGTATCTGTGACGGCAATATGCAGGAAGGCTCGTTCCGCTGTGACGCTAACGTGTCGGTGCGTCCGGCCGGACAAAAAGAATTCGGTACGCGCTGCGAGATAAAAAATCTCAACTCTTTCCGTTTTCTGGAAGAAGCGATCAATTATGAAGTGCGTCGCCAAATCGAACTGATCGAAGATGGTGGCAGCGTCGTGCAAGAAACGCGCTTGTACGATCCAGATAAAAAAGAAACCCGCTCGATGCGTAGCAAGGAAGATGCGATGGATTATCGCTACTTCCCTGATCCCGATCTGCCACCGCTGATGATTGCGCAAGAATGGATAGATCGCGTAAAAGCCTCATTACCGGAGCTGCCCGGTGCCATGCGCGAGCGCTTCGTCAGCGATTATCAGCTCTCAGAATATGACGCGATGGTGCTGACCCAATCAAAAGCAATGGCCCATTTCTTTGAAGCGGTTGTCACGAGTGCCGGCAAAGAACAAGCAAAGCCAGCGGCAAATTGGATGATGGGTGATGTGGCATCAACGCTGAATCGCGAAGGCATCGAAATCGGCGAGTCGCCGGTCGGTGCAGAGCAATTGTCACTGCTGCTCAAGCGCATTGCCGACGGCACAATCTCGAACAAGATTGC
>JAIXYM010000090.1 GCA_027490255.1 Oxalobacteraceae bacterium
ACTGATTGACGGAAAGGAGGCGTGGCACGATAAAATCGCCACATTAAATAACTGAATTTGACCTGACAGCCGCATCGATCAAATCGGGTAACTGTCAGATCAAGTCGCGATTACTACACGTTATCGGACCCGCGCTACACCTCAACGCCGTGAACAAGTTGCGCTTTCATTTTCGATATTTTTTTACAAACGATTAGGCAATTTTCAGCCTTGCGTTGCTGATGTCCATGTCTTCCCTCGGCGTGGCGACATCACGCTTACTTTTCTGCTTGAAGCAATACAGAACAAAAACTGCCTATACGAACTTGACGGTGCACACAGCTCGGTAAGTGCCGCCGGCATCGTCTTCCATGGCCTCCAGTACGCCAGCATCTCCTGAGCCCCTGAGTACTTTGGCGGCATCGTGCTTATCACCAGCCTGCGCTAACGACAAAGCAAGCCGGCGAATGTCCTCCGGCAAACTTGATGCTAAACAAGCTCCACCTAAAAAAGTGCCCGCTTCGCAGCGGGCATTTTTAGTATTACTGGCGGGCCAAAAGAGATTGTTCGTGTAACTCGCTCAGATCAAAAACCATCGTTTTTGATGGTGTCGGGGATTCGAACTTCGGCGTCGCCGATGTGCTTGAGTCGGCTGGTTAAACTTGAATCGCCCCGGCTACCTTTCCTGACTTATCGATCGATCTGAAAAATGCTTTAAACATAGCGTGTCCCTCTGGGCATCTTTTTGAAAAAATAGCTGTTTTTTTAGTAGCTCCCATTGAATTATGGGTAGTGCTTGCGTTATTTCGCCACAGGCACGAAGAACTCCCGGCCAGTCTTGATCACAAACACCGCCAATACGCTGGCCGGCTTATCAGCGCTGGTGTTTCTTAACAGGGAGTGCAAAACGTTGCGAGGTTCGTGAAACATCGACCCAGCGCTATAGGTGGTCTTGCGTCCATCCAACTCTACTTCAATATCTCCTTGCAATACGTATACGAATAGGTCTGCGTCATGACGGTGCGGAGCGGGGTCTATTCCTCCGGGTACAACATCTAAGCGAACGGCTAGCATTTCGTATCCTGCTAGGCCGGGATCACTCATTGACTGTTTTATGATCGGCGTTACGGAATATGGCTGTTTGGATTCGCCTGATGATCCATTATCATGTGCCATTCCGGCTGCGGAGTATAAACAGACAACAAAAATCAGTAGTCGAGACAAAATCATTTCAGCTCCCTCGAGTTGTGAAAAATAGAAAATACAGAATAGCGAATACTGAGCTTACTTGTTATTGTATGGGGAAATCATCCCCATAAATGCTTTTCAAAGTGAAGATCAAGTTCATGTTAGAGATTATTCTTCATAGTAAAACACAACAAATATGGTGAAAAGATGTGCTGAAGTCAATTAGTGTTATTTTTATAAAATTTTGGTATTGAGTGGTTTTTATAGTCACTCGATGAACCGAGTGATTCGCCTACCTACCGCAGGCCGCAGCTCGGCATACGAGCGAAATCCTCCGAATCTCTAGGCGATGTCCGCCGGGACGTCTCTACCTAGGCAACAAAACAAAACGCCCGCTGAGCTCTGCGGGCAAGGCGACAGCCATCGTGGCTGCACTCGAATACGAAAACCGCGTGCACTCGGTACCGCTCAAAATCGACTTTCGAAATTTCTCAGTCAATTGATTCTGAGCAGAACACCGTCTCAATATGAAAGATGACCTACTTAGGATCCGCTTTCTTCAAAATGCCATCGCAAAGCGATTGAAAAAAATCTATCAGATCATCGAAAGCAAAAATGCTTAGAGCTGGTACTAAATGCCCGACAGTACTGTGCCCATTGCAGACACTAGGGCACTAGCCTGCACTACAACGTTGTCAACTGGACGCCGTAGAGCCTTTGCAGGCAACGGTGCGGCGTAGTGCGCAAGTGCATGCAGCCGCTTGCCTTTGACTGTGATAACGGGACATAGCGCTGTGGGCACTTTTGTCGCAGTATCGAAAATCGCAAGTGGCATTGTCATTCTCGTCGCCAATGCATTAAGCAAGTCGCTCTGGATCACCACAACATAGGGGATGCCATCGGCCGCGCTACGGCTTGGGTTAGGGAAAACGTCGTACTGTGCCATCTCAATTCACCATGGACGCAGATCGGCACCAGGAATGCCGTTCGCTTCGAAGCGAGCATTCTCTGCGGTGATCCAGTCTCCAAACTCGGCTTCGAACTTCTTCTTGCGCGCGGCACGGCTGAGCTTGGCATGATTTGTTTGTAAAGCATAGTAATGCTCGGCAGAGATGATCACGGTATCGAGTTGGCCCGCCTTCTCTACGAACACAGGTTCGCGCTTGGCGTGCGCGGAAAGACTACCGAATCGGTTCTTGGCTTCAGTGGCAGAAACTCGCATGTGGAACTTCTGAAAATTTTTAGCCATCTTAGCCAATGATTTGTCGGGACGGCAAGGCAAATCTCTCGAATCCAAGACCCAATGTCCGCAGCGTGCTCCGCCTAAAAAAATGCCCGCTTCGCAGCGGGCATTTTTAGTATTACTGGCGGAGACCGAGGGATTCGAACCCTCGATACAGGTTTAAGCCCATATGCTTCCTTAGCAGGGAAGTGCCTTCGACCACTCGGCCAGGTCTCCACTTGCCGGCGGATGAGTTACCCACAGCGGCAAAGTCTGGGATGATAGCTTTCTGCTGCCTTTTGGTCAATGAAACCGGGCTACCACCTCTAAAAGCTCAGCAAATCAGCCCTGTTCCAGCCCAAAGGCCTTGTGCAGGGCTCTGACCGCGAGCTCCATGTACTTCTCGTCGATCAGGACCGAGATCTTGATCTCGGAGGTGGAAATCATCTGAATATTGATGCTCTCTTCCGACAGGGTGCGGAACATTTGCGAGGCGATACCAACGTGGCTACGCATACCGACGCCAACGACTGAGACTTTCGATACCTTCGCATCACCGGCGACGTTGCTGGCACCAAGGTGCTGCTTGACCTCACCATCAATGATCTTCAGCGATTTTTCATATTCGCCGCGGGGCACGGTAAACGTGAAATCGGTTTTGCCTTCCACCGACTGATTTTGAATGATCATGTCGACTTCGATATTAGCATCCGATATCGGACCCAAAATTTGATAGGCAATGCCAGGACGATCAGGCACGCCCATGACAGTAATTTTCGCTTCGTCGCGATTGAAGGCTATGCCGGTAATGGTGGCTTGTTCCATGTGGGTGTCTTCCTCAAACGAAATCAGTGTGCCGGAGCGAGCTTCTTCGTCCAGCGGTGTCAGCGGGTCGGTCAGCGAGGACAACACGCGGGTCGGTACCCGGTAGTTACCAGCGAATTCGACCGATCGGATCTGCAGGACCTTCGAGCCGAGCGAGGCCATTTCGAGCATTTCCTCAAAGGTCACCGACTTCAGGCGACGCGCATCTGAAACCACGCGCGGGTCCGTCGTGTAGACGCCATCGACGTCGGTGTAGATCAGGCACTCGGCTGCTTTCATTGCTGCGGCTACCGCGACAGCTGAAGTGTCTGAACCACCACGACCCAGTGTAGTGATGTTGCCCTCGCCGTCGATGCCCTGAAAACCCGTGATGATCACGATACGACCAGCATCTAGGTCTTTGCGAACGCGAACATCGTCAATCGATTGAATACGCGCTTTGGTGTACGCGTTATCCGTCACGATCGGCACTTGCCAGCCCGTGTACGAGACTGACTGCTTGCCGATGGCCTGCAGTGCAATGGCCAGCAGCGCCACCGATGCCTGCTCACCTGTGGAAGCGAGCATGTCAAGTTCACGCGGATCGGGTTGACCAGTAATTTCTTTTGCGAGGCCGAGCAGTCGGTTGGTCTCGCCCGACATGGCTGAAGGGACCACCACCACTTGATGTCCAGCGTCATGCCATTTGGCGACGCGTCGCGCGACGTTCTTGATGCGCTCGGTTGAGCCCATCGATGTGCCGCCGTATTTGTGTACGAATAAAGCCATTTCTGAGAAGGGAAATTGAGCCGGGAAAACCCACGATTTTACATGTTGCAATGCGGAATGACAAATAGATGACGTGAAGCGGTCTTGAGCTGCATCAGTCTTGTCGCTGCCAACGCAGGCGTACGCCCTCGCTGGTACGCCCTGCTCTCACATCCATGCCCAGACCGGCGGCAAATATCAGTTCATCACCAAGGTACAGCAATGGCAGCCAGAGTCTGTCACGTACAGGCACATCGGACTCCTGAAATAGGTTTTTCAGCGTGCGCGAGGGGCGATTGGAGTCGAGCTTGAGACGTTCGCCACCGCCGCGAGGACGCAACCGCAGTGGCCCCCGCAAGAGCTGCGCTCTGTCCAACCCTGGGCCGGGGGCAGAATCAAATACCAGACGGCCCCGCCACGCCGGTATGGCGATCTCTGATTCGCCTTGCCAGCGCAGGAGCATCTCGGAGGGTAAATTTATTGGTAGCGATTCGGCGTGTCTCGCCACCAGATGGCCGGAGTGGCGCTCCAGCGTGAGACCACAGAGCGCAAGCAAAGGATGCGCATCATCGCGGGCATGCAGCATCTGCTCACGCAGTTGGTACAACTGTGCATCACTGGGATAGTGATCGGCACCGCACTGCTTTAACCAGTAACGCAGCAGGTTGTCGAGGCGATCATCACTCAGCTGACGGAGTCGATCGATGACCAGCGAATCCGCATCACCAAAGGACTGCAAATCAATCGCCGCCAGCTCATCCAACAGACGCCGTGCGGTCTGCAGATGACGCGCGCTGCGAGCAATCGACTTTTGTACGCCGGGCAGTTGTTGGTCGAGCAGCGGCATCAACTGATGACGAACTTCATTACGACGAAAACGTAGGTCGTCATTGGATTCATCCACGATATGCTTTATCGCATTCTTATCCGCCCACATTTCAAGGTCGGCGCGCGTCATCTCAAGCAATGGTCTGCCCAATGCGATACGAGCGCCTAACAATGCGTGTTCGGACTGCAGCATGGCCATTGCCGATAGACCGGGCAAACCGGCGCCACGTAATAACTGCAGCACGACTGTTTCAGCCTGATCATCCTGATGATGCGCAGTGAGCAATAGCGTTACATCGTTTGAGGTACACATGTCGGCGAGTGCATCGTAGCGAGCCAGTCGTGCGGCTTGCTCGATACCGAGCTTGTCATGGGGATTGATTTGCACTTGGCGTGCGACGAATGTCGCGTTGGCTTGCTGCGCCTGCGCTTCGCAATGCGCTAGCCAGTGGTCAGCATTGGGACTCAAGCCGTGATGAACATGAAAGGCGAACAGGTGGATACCACGCTGCTTGCAGGCGGCAGTCGCAAGGTGGAGAAGTACCGCTGAATCGAGACCCCCACTAAAAGCGACTGCGATGCGGTCAGAAACAACAACGCGCGCCAGAATGTCTTCTAGCGCGCGTTGAAATACCGCATCCAGTGCGGGTGTGGAATTACTCAGCGGAGGCGATTTCCTTGAATTTGCCATAGCTCATTAGCTTTTCATGACGCGCGGCCAGAAGCTCCTTGGTCTTCAAACCCTGGACCTGGCGAAGAGAATCGGCCAGAGCGCGCTTGAGCAGCACGGCCATTTGTTTTGGATCGCGGTGCGCACCACCCAGCGGTTCGTTGATGATCTTGTCGATCAGGTTCAGTGCCTTTAGGCGATGCGCCGTGAGGCCGAGCGCTTCAGCTGCATCGGATGC
>JAIXYM010000072.1 GCA_027490255.1 Oxalobacteraceae bacterium
CAAATTCATGTCTCGCGGCGCAGCCGATTTGGCCGCACACTGATTGATTGCACGGAGCATCAGTTACCCGCCTTGGGTTATGTCTGTCGCTATGGCGATCTGGTGCAAGCGCTTTCTGCTGAATTAAGTACGACCGGCGTGAATCAGTATCGCCCTCTCCTCGTAACGGATGCAGAAGAAAACAATACTCACGTAAATATCACTCTCTCTGATAACCAGCAGATCCGCGCCGGTCTGCTCGTGCAAGCTGAGGGCGGTGTCTTCGGCACACAGGTAACTAAAGAGATCCAGCGGGATTACCAGCAAATGGCGATCGTGGCGAACGTATCCAGCGATGGTGTCGTGCCCGGACGGGCATTCGAACGTTTTACCGAAGAAGGACCGCTTGCGCTGCTGCCGGATCGGGATGGCTATTCGCTGGTTTGGTGTGTGCGGCCCGAACATGGCGAGGCCTTGCTTGCGATGTCCGAGACGGATTTTTTGCAGGCACTGCAACAAGCGTTTGGAAACCGCGTCGGTCATTTCACGCGAATGAGTCAACGCCACAGTTATCCGCTGGGACTCAATGCACAGCAAACAAACTCGCCAAGAATGGTGGCCATTGGTAACGCTGCACAAACATTGCATCCCGTGGCAGGCCAGGGACTCAATCTGGGATTACGCGATGCTGCGGTACTGGCCAATGTACTGGCGCAATCGCCTACACCAGAGGGTATCCATCAGTTTACGGAGCAACGTCGCGGTGATCGAAGTCTGACTGTCAAGCTAACCGACTTGATGGCGCGCGTTTTTGCCAGCAGCGAAGATCAATCGCTCTCGCAAAGTTTGCTCGGTCTGTCACTTGGCATCATTGATGTACTGCCACCAGCCAGACGCGCGCTGTCTGAGCAGATGATGTTTGGCTGGCGCAGCTAAGTGCATTGGTCAGGCAGTTGACTACCTCGACTCAGCAACATCGGTAACCTCGGTAACGTCGACAAAAGAAAAAAGGCAGATTCGCATCTGCCTTTTTTCACAGCAATGTATCAGCGCGTCGATTAATCGACTGCCTTCACCATATCTTCAATCACTTTCTTCGCATCGCCGAAGACCATCATGGTCTTGTCCATGTAGAACAATTCATTATCCAGACCCGCATAACCAGCAGCCATGGATCGTTTGTTCACGATGATGGTCTTGGCTTTGTAGGCTTCGAGAATTGGCATGCCGGCAATCGCGGACTTCGGATCTTTGGCTGCGGGATTCACCACGTCGTTCGCACCCAGCACCAGCACCACATCAGCCTGACCGAATTCGCTGTTGATGTCTTCCATCTCGAAAACTTGGTCATACGGCACTTCTGCTTCGGCCAGCAAGACGTTCATGTGGCCTGGCATACGGCCGGCTACCGGGTGAATCGCGTATTTAACAGTGACGCCCTTGTGCGAGAGTTTTTCTGACAGCTCCATCAGCGCATGCTGCGCACGCGCCACGGCGAGGCCATAGCCCGGGACAATGATCACGGTTTCTGCATTACTCATCAAGAAAGCCGCATCGTCAGCAGAACCGGATTTCACCGGACGCTGCTGCTGATCGCCACCCACCGCGGCGGCTGCGTCACCACCAAAACCACCCAAAATCACATTGAAGAACGAACGGTTCATCGCCTTGCACATGATGTACGACAGGATGGCGCCAGACGAACCCACCAGCGAACCCGCAATGATGAGCATCGAGTTATTCAGTGAGAAGCCAATGCCTGCAGCAGCCCATCCAGAGTAGCTGTTCAGCATCGAGACGACCACCGGCATATCTGCACCGCCAATCGGGATGATGATCAACACGCCAAGAATAAAGGCGATGATGGTCATGATGATGAACGGCGTCCATGCGGCTTCTGCACCCGGCGCCGCAACAAACACCAGTCCAGCGCCGATCATCACCACGGCGAGAACAAGGTTGACCATGTGCTGACCGGGGAACACAACAGGCGCGCCCTGGAACAAACGGAATTTAAAACTTCCCGCCAGCTTGCCGAAGGCAATCACAGAACCCGAGAAGGTAATCGCACCGACAAAGGTACCAATAAAGAGTTCGAGACGATTACCAAACGGGATAGGTTCACCGCGCGGCACGATACTAAATGCCCAAGGCTCGGAGACCGCAGCCACGGCAATACACACCGCCGCCAAACCGATCAGCGAGTGCATCGCGGCGACCAACTCAGGCATCTTCGTCATTTCAACGCGCTTGGCCAGAATTGCGCCAATGCTGCCGCCGACAATCACGCCTAGCGCAAGCAGACCGAAACCCAGACCCGCGCCATCAACGGCAGCATCGGATTTGATTTTGTAGATCAGCGCGATGGTGGTCAGCGCGGCAATCGCCATACCGGCCATACCAAACGCGTTACCACGGCGCGCAGTCGCAGGATGGGACAAGCCCTTGAGCGCCTGAATAAAACAGATCGACGCCAACAGGTACAACAGGGTGACAAGATTCATGCTCATCATTAAGCCTCTTCTTTTTTGGCCTGAGCCTTGGGCTCTTTTTTCTTGAACATCTCCAGCATACGCTGGGTAACGAGGAAGCCACCGAACACGTTCACCGCAGCCAACGCAACGGCGAGTGTGCCCATGAATTGGCCGACCGGTCCTTCGGTCAGTGCTGCGGCAAGCATCGCACCCACGATGATGATGGCTGACACGGCATTCGTCACCGCCATGAGCGGTGTATGCAGTGCCGGCGTGACGGTCCACACAACGTGGTAGCCGACATAAATCGCCAGCACGAAAATAATCAGGTTAATAATGGTAGGGCTGACTTCCATGATGTCCTCTGGTTCGGAAACAGTAAGTGTCTGTTCAGTAAAGGTCTATTCCAGTTACGACTGATGCTTCAGCCGGGTAATGCGGTTTTTTTCATCGACAAACACAATTTTGGGCTGATAAGCGGCGACCTCTTCTTCGCCCATGGGCGCATAAGTACAAATGATCATCAAATCACCCAGATGCGCCAGCCGCGCTGCCGCACCATTCAGCGAGATCTCACCGCTGCCGCGCTTTCCCCGAATTGCATAAGTAGAAAAGCGCTCGCCGTTATTGACGTTGTAAAGCTCGATTTTTTCAAACTCACGGATATCAGCCGCGTCCAACAAGTCTTCATCAATCCCGCAAGAACCCTCGTAGTTGAGGTCGCACTGCGTGACCGCCGCGCGATGGATTTTCGCGCGCAGCATGATACGTTGCATTCAAGCCTCTATTTGCGAATGATTTCACCAGCAGTGCACATCAGCGTGGCCGCCACGATTTCATCGCTGCGGTCGATCGCCAAGGCAGCTTCTTTGTCGATAATGAGCTTGAGGAAGTCCAGAACATTGCGTGCATAGAGCGCTGACGCGTCCGCGGCACACAATGCCGGAATATTGGGTTCGCCAATAATCGTCACGCCATGTTTCACGACGGTCTTGCCCAACTCGGACAAAGGACAATTACCGCCCTGCTCCACCGCCATATCGACGATCACTGAACCCGGCTTCATCGCCTTGACCGTATCTTCTGAAATCAGCACCGGCGCCTTGCGACCGGGGATCAAGGCTGTCGTGATAATGATGTCCGACTGCTTGGCACGCTCGTGCACGAGCGCCGCCTGACGCTGCATCCAAGCCTCAGGCATGGGGCGCGCATAGCCGCCGACGCCTTTGGCGATCTCGCGCTCTTCATCGGTCTCATAAGGAACATCAATAAATTTGGCACCGAGTGACTCAACTTGCTCTTTCACTGGGGGACGCACGTCGGACGCTTCAATCACGGCACCCATACGCTTGGCTGTCGCAATCGCTTGCAAACCGGCGACACCCACGCCCATGATCAGCACACGGGCGGCTTTGACGGTACCGGCCGCTGTCATCAACATCGGCATGAAGCGCTGATACGAGTTAGCCGCCATCAGCACCGCTTTGTAACCGGCGATATTCGCTTGCGAGGACAACACGTCGAGCGACTGGGCACGCGTAATACGCGGCGCAGCCTCCAGAGAAAATGCCGTCAGGCCTGCTGCGGACATTGCTGCGATATTGTCGGCATCAAACGGATTGAGCATGCCGACAAGCACACTGCCGGATTTCATCTGTGTGCGCTCACTATCTGAAGGTGACCGGACTTTCAGTACCAGATCGGCAGACAAGGCATCGGCCGCTGAGCCTATGCTAGCGCCGGCAGAGACAAATGCCTCATCGGTAATGCTGGCAGCAACACCCGCGCCAGATTGCACGATGACCTGATGTTTGGCGGAGATCAGTTTTTTCACTGTCTCGGGGGTCGCGGCAACGCGCGTTTCACCCGCCCGCGTCTCGGCTGGAATGCCGATTTTCATGGAGTTCTCCAAAAAAATAAAATTTGCGCCCGAATATTACACTTAAATCAAAAAAGCGAACTGTCGTTCTTTTTTCTCGTACAACAAGGTATTGACTAACAAGAATGCATTCTTTTTTGGCAAACTATTCGAATCGGAAGCCGTGCATTCTGCACTGACTTCCCACCTCATCGCACAGAGATCAATTGATTCACCCCAATCCTTCGATACAAGCACCAGAGCAAACCAAAGCAATCCGGTAATCGGCAGGAGTAAAATGCCGGGTCGCCGCACGCTGGGGCTTTGAAAGTAATCATGTCCGACCTCTGGAAACCCTCTGTCACCGTTGCCGCCATCATTGAACGCGGTGGGCAGTTTTTGCTGGTCGAAGAAGAAACCAGTGATGGCATACGCTTCAATCAACCCGCAGGTCATCTGGACCCTTCGGAGTCGCTGATCACGGCCGTCAGCCGCGAGGCACTGGAAGAGACCGCGCATGAATTCACGCCTGAAGCCTTAGTCGGTATTTATATGTCGCGCTACCAGTCAACGCGGACCGGCGAAGACGTGACTTATCTGCGCTTCGCTTTTTCCGGCCAGGTCGGGGCAGTCCATGATCAGCCGCTCGATGTTGGCATTTTGCGTGCTGTCTGGATGAGCTACGAAGAACTTCTCGCGACCCAAGAGATGCACCGCAGTCCTCTGGTGCTTCAGTGCGTCGATGATTATCTTATTGGCAAGCGTAGTCCTCTGTCGATGTTCTACACGCATCCGAGCGTGACGGGATTCAGCTATGCCTAAACAACGCGTCGTGCTGGGTATGTCCGGCGGCGTGGATTCGTCGGTGGCCGCATGGCTGCTGAAACAGCAGGGCTACGAAGTCATCGGTCTTTTCATGAAAAACTGGGAAGACGATGACGATGATGAATACTGCTCAACCCGGGAAGACTGGATTGACGCCGTCAGTGTGGCCGACCTAGTGGGCGTCGATATCGAGGCGGTCAACTTCGCCAGTGAATATAAAGACAGAGTGTTCGCAGAATTCCTGCGCGAATATGAGGCAGGCCGCACCCCCAATCCCGATGTGCTCTGCAATGCTGAAATCAAGTTCAAAGCCTTCCTTGATCACGCCATGCGTCTGGGTGCCGACCTGATCGCGACGGGGCATTACGCCCGAGTGCGCGAGCGCGATGGTCGCTTTGAATTACTCAAGGCCGTCGACGCCAGCAAAGACCAAAGTTATTTCCTACATAGACTCAATCAATCCCAGTTGTCGCGCACGTTGTTTCCGCTGGGCGAGCTGCAAAAAACCGATATCCGTCGTATCGCCAGTGAACTGGCACTGCCGAACGCCCGCAAGAAGGATTCGACCGGTATTTGCTTTATTGGCGAGCGACCGTTCCGCGAATTTCTGAATCGCTACCTGTCTTTCCGACCCGGCCCGATGATGACGCCGGAGGGTGACATCGTCGGTGAGCATGTCGGACTGTCCTTCTACACCCTCGGCCAGCGCAAGGGCATTGGACTCGGGGGCAGCCGCAAGCACCGCAATGACGATGGTAATCACGATGCTTGGTACGTGGCGCGCAAGGACATCGCAACCAACACTCTCTATGTGGTGCAGGGCCATGATCACCCTTGGCTGCTCTGCGCCGGGCTGGCGGCAGATCAGGTGAGCTGGGTCGCCGGCTCGGCCCCGGCCGAAGGTCCCTTGTCCGCAAAAACCCGCTACCGTCAGGCCGACACCGCCTGCACGCACGCTTCGCTACCCGGCACTGGCTTCAGTTTGCAATTCATCGAGCCGCAGTGGGCGGTCACTCCGGGCCAATCCGCGGTGCTCTATGACGGGGATATCTGCCTCGGCGGCGGCATCATCGACAGACCCCTGCAGCCGGCCTAGACCGCCATCCCTCCGCAATCGGCAAGCCCTCCGCCATCCGCAAGTCCTATCGACCCAGCCCCGCTGGCGATTTCTCCTTTTTGACGCCCCCGGCAAGAATTCAAAAAACCCCTTGCAATCGAGCACGCCTTCGTTAATAATCTAAACAAGAATTGTTCGCATTTACAAATCACTAACCCACCATGATTGTTTGCGTCTGCCACAACGTTTCCGACCGAGCCATCCGTGCTGCCATGGATGCTGGCGCGACTTCGCTGTCGGAAATTCGCGCCCAGCTCAATGTCGGTGCATGCTGCGGCAAATGCCTTCCGAGTGCAAAGGCACTTGTCAGCGAACACCACGAAGAAGGCGCCATTCGTTTTACAGCACTGCGGCGTGAACTCGTCGCTGCCTAAGCAGTCGTTTCCCATCTCCTCGAAAACGTCCATCAGCGCAACACCCCGAACGTCATCAATTTTCAGTTTCATTGTGTTTGCGAATCGTTCGCAAAAGCACAATGATTCGCAGTAACGAAATGACATCGAATATCGGACATTGCTCGCATGCTGCGGTAAGATGCGCTACGTTTTACGTCGCGCCGCATTCAAACCACACGCACAGAGGCCCCCATGAAAGGTGATCCGAATATCATCAAGCTGCTCAATGATCAGCTCACCAATGAACTAACTGCCATTAACCAGTATTTTCTGCATGCGCGCATGTACAAGCACTGGGGTTTCGAAAAACTGGGCAAAAAAGAATACGCAGAATCGATCGGCGAAATGAAGCACGCTGATCAGCTGATCGATCGTATTCTGATGCTCGATGGCCTGCCCAATCTTCAGGCGCTGCACAAACTGATGATCGGCGAAAATACTCCCGAGATGCTCGACTGTGATTTGCAGCTGGAGAAAATCTCTCAGCAAACCGTTAAAGATGGCATCGCAGCTTGCGAAGCAGCACGTGACTATGTCTCACGCGAGCTATTCCAGCATATTCTGGATGACACCGAAGAACACATCGACTGGCTGGAAACGCAAAAAGATCTGATTTCGAAAATCGGCCTGGAGAATTATCTGCAATCGCAAATGGAAGATGAATAATCAATCCGAATACGCAAATAAAAACGGAGCCTCTGGGCTCCGTTTTTATTTGCGGTCTCGGCTGAACTACCGTCAGGCGATGGGAATACTGTCGCGGAATGATGGTCGTTCGGACAGCTTGTCGAACAAGCGCGCCAGATTGGGATGATCCTCGCGCCATTGAATTTCCGGAAACCGGAAAGTCAGCCAGCCCAGCGCACAACCCACGGCAATATCCGCCAGCGAGAGATACGGTCCAACGCAAAATCCGGCATCACCCAGACCACGTGACATAGCACCGAGGCCATCACGAATTTTTCCAAATTGACGCTCCGTCCACGCCTCGCTTTGCTTGTCGGCAGGACGCTGCGTTCGCTCTAGCCTGATAAGAATACCGGCATCAAGTACGCCATCGGCCAAAGCTTCCCAGCATTTGATAATGGCTCGCTCGCGCCCCTGACTCGGAATGAGTTTACCCACGGGTGACATGGTGTCCAGATACTCCACGATGACGCGCGAATCAAACATCGCACCACCATCTTCCATAATCAGGCAAGGCACCTTACCGAGGGGATTGGACAGGGAAATGGTACTCGTCGGTGACCAGACATCTTCAAGAACGAATTCGTAATCGAGCTTCTTCTCTGTCATGACGATACGGACTTTGCGTACGTAAGGACTGGCAAGGGATCCAATCAGTTTCATGAGTATTCGCGCAAGATTTTGGGACGCGGATTATAGCATTGACAAAACTGCATGCGGCCCGACCCTTCTGACCAAAACTTGGCATGGGCCGGATGGTAAAATCATGGCCTTCTCGAGTTACTCCTCCCAATTTTCGGTACTCCCCAAAATGCAACTTTCCCCTCTGTCCGCCCTGTCGCCTCTCGATGGTCGCTACGCGTCAAAAACACAGGCACTGCGCCCGATTTTGTCCGAATCCGGATTCATGCATCACCGCGTCAAAGTTGAAATCGCTTGGTTGATTGCGCTCTCCGAAGCGGGTTTTGCAGAACTAAAGCCGTTTTCTGTACAAGCAACGACATTATTAAATCAGCTAGCCTCGGATTTTTCGGAAGAAGATGCTGCACGCATCAAGGCCATTGAAGCCACCACCAATCACGATGTCAAAGCGGTGGAATACTGGTTAAAAGAAAAAGTCAGTCATCTGCCCGAACTGATCACAGCTGCCGAATTTATCCATTTCGCATGTACCTCGGAAGACATCAACAATACCTCGCACGGCATGATGCTCAAGGCCGCACGCGATACGGTCATGCTCCCAGCGCTGGATGAGATCATTGCCAAACTAACTGAGCTCGCGCATGCACACGCGGGCTTGCCGATGATGTCGCGTACCCACGGCCAACCAGCGAGCCCGACCACACTGGGTAAGGAAATCGCCAATGTCGTGGCACGCCTTCAAGGCGCCAGACAACGTATCGCCAGCGTTGCCATTCTGGGCAAAATGAATGGCGCTGTTGGTAACTACAATGCACACCTCTCAGCCTATCCATCCTTTGACTGGCCTTCGTTTTCGCGCAAAGTCATTGAACAGCGCCTGGGTCTGACGTTCAATCCTTACACCATTCAGATCGAGCCTCACGATTACATGGCCGATCTGTTTGATGCGTTTGCGCGCACCAACACCATATTGCTCGACCTGAATCGCGATATCTGGGGCTACATTTCGCTAGGATATTTCAAGCAGCGCACGAAGGCCGGCGAGATCGGTTCCTCGACCATGCCACACAAAGTTAATCCGATTGATTTTGAAAATTCCGAGGGCAATCTGGGCATGGCCAACGCAGTGCTGAAACACATGGCAGAGAAACTGCCCGTTTCACGCTGGCAGCGTGACCTGACGGATTCGACCGTGCTGCGCAATATCGGCGTTGGCTTGGGTTATGCGCTGCTGGCGTATGACAGCTGCCTGCGCGGTCTGAACAAACTCGAAGTCAACGCTGCAAAAATCGCAGAAGATCTGGATCAAAGTTGGGAAGTACTGGCTGAACCCGTGCAGACTGTTATGCGACGCTACGGTATTGAAAATCCGTATGAACAGCTGAAAGAACTCACGCGCGGCAAAGGCATATCGAAGGACGCGCTGCAAGACTTCATCACAAAACTCGCCATACCGCAGGAAGCTAAGGATCTGCTGCTGGCGATGACGCCAGCTTCTTATGTGGGCTTGGCTGAGAAATTGGCGAAGGATATTTGATTATCTTCTCAGGTCGTAAGAGACTTCGCGATGAAGAAGATATCTCTGTGAGCATGCAACGACACTGGATCCCGGCTTTCGCCGGGAGCGAGTGGGAAATTCGGATCGCATGCGATCCGCCCACGCAGCGGTCATCACATGCAGGTGATGACGGTGGGAGTTTTATGGCCGCCTCAACAACTACCGTCATAATCTGCATGTCATGACAACCGCTCTTCAACAGTCATCCCGGCGAAAGGTGTAGCGGGGGTTTCAGACCGCATGCGGTCTACCCGCGAAACGGTAATGGCGTATTCGCCATTACGCGCCCTGCAAGGGGGGATCCAGCGTCTTTGGTTGTACACCATCTACCTAACTAACTAGGATCAGGCAAACCCACCGGGCTTCTTACTGACCACAAAGGGGATGAATCAAACCACCGCCCCATCCGTATCGTCTTTCGGTTTCACCGGCTTGAGCAAATCCTCCCGCTTCACGCCCAGCCACATCGCCACTGCCGCAGCGACGAACACCGACGAATAAATACCGAACAAGATACCAATCGTCAGCGCCACCGCAAAATAATGCAGCGTGGGACCACCAAAAATCAGCATCGACAACACCATCAACTGCGTGGATCCGTGGGTGATGACGGTTCTTGAAATCGTGCTGGTAATCGCATGGTTCATTACGTCAGCAGTTTCCAGCTTGCCGAAACGACGATCACGGAAGGTTTCGCGCACTCGGTCAAACACCACCACTGACTCATTGACCGAATAACCCAGCACCGCCAGCACAGCAGCCAGTACGGTCAGCGAGAATTCCCACTGGAAGAAAGCGAAGAATCCCAGAATGATGATTACGTCGTGCAAGTTCGCAATGATGGCAGCGACCGCAAACTTCCATTCGAATCGGAACGCAAGATAGATCATGATCCCGATCACCACAAAGGCCAGCGCGGTCAGGCCATCATGCGCGAGCTCCTCGCCGACCTGTGGACCCACGAATTCCACGCGCCGCAAACTGACCGTTGGATCTTGCGCTTTCAGCACCTCGATTACCTGCGTACTTGCCTGCGCTGATGTTTTACCACTCTGCACCGGCAAGCGAATCAGCACGTCTTGTGCCGTACCAAAACTCTGCACCTGACTATCGGCAAAACCGAGCTCAGAAATATTCTGACGAATTCGTTCCAAGTCAGCAGGCTTGGTATACGCAACTTCCATCACCGTACCGCCGGTGAATTCGATCGACAGATGCAGGCCTTTAGCAAACAGAAAAAATACAGCCGCAACAAAAGTCAACGCCGAGATAACGTTGAACACCAGCGCATGCCGCATGAACGGTATGTCTTTTTTGATTCTGAAAAACTCCATGACTTCCTTTCAGTGAACCTGACCGCCTTAGGCGGTTGGTTTCCAGACTTGTCCGATTGAGACGCTGTTGAGTTTCTTGCGACGGCCGTACCAGAGATTTGCGAGCGCTCGTGCCACCACGACGGCTGAGAACATCGACGTCAGAATGCCGAGGCAATGCACGACAGCAAAGCCGCGAATCGGTCCCGAACCAAAAATCAGCAGCGCCAGGCCCGCGATCAGCGTGGTGACATTCGAGTCCAGAATCGTCGCCCATGCACGTTCAAAACCCGCAGCAATCGCCGCCTGCGGCGAATTCCCGTTGCGAAGCTCTTCGCGAATACGCTCATTGATCAGTACGTTGGCATCAATCGCCATACCCAGCGTCAGTGCAATCGCCGCAATACCCGGCAAAGTCAGGGTTGCCTGCATCAGTGACAGCAGAGCAATCAGCAGCATGACATTGACTGCCAGGGCAATAACGCTGAAGGCACCGAACAAGAGGTAATAGAGCACCATGAATACAGTGATGGCGGCAAAACCATACAGCGTGGAATTGAAACCCTTGCTGATGTTTTCCGCACCCAGCTGCGGTCCTATCGTGCGCTCTTCAATGATTTCCATGGGCGCGGCGAGTGAGCCAGCGCGAAGCAGCAGTGCCAGATCGGTTGCTGCAGTTGGTGATTCCATACCGGTGATCTGAAAACGCGAGCCAAGCTCATCGCGAATCGTCGCCACAGTCAGCACTTCACCCTTGCCTTTTTCAAACAAGACAATCGCCATCAGCTTGCCGACCTTACTGCGTGTGGCCTCTCGCATTTTGCGACCGCCATCACCATTAAGATCGATACTGACCGAAGGTTGCTGGTTCTGATCAAAGCTTGCGCCTGCGTTCGAAATATAGTCGCCCGTAATAACCGGATCTTTATAGAGAATGACTGGCGTCGCCTTGCCCGATTTAAAAAGTTCAGAACCCAGAGGCACAGCGGCATTTTCTTCCATACCGCGAGAGACGGACTCATCGACCATGCGTACTTCCAGCGTCGCGGTGCGGCCAATGATGTCTTTCGCGCGCGAGACATCCTGCACACCCGGCAACTGCACCACGATACGGTCAGCACCCTGACGCTGAATCACAGGTTCGGCCACACCCAGTTCATTGACCCGCTTGGAAAGGGTAGAGATGTTTTGTTGTACCGCGTCTTCCAGTGTCTTCTTCAACGCCTCAGGATTGAGCGTTGCACGCAGACGCTGACCCTCAGCATCGGGCACCACGGCCAGCGCCAGCTCGGGCATCTGTGAACTGAGTACGTCGCGCGCGGCGTTCAAAGTTGCCTCATCTCGGAAACGGACATCGACGGCCTCGCCGTCACGCGACAAGCCCGAAAAACGTACGCGCTTTTCAACCAGCAGTGCGCGAACGCTCGTTTGCATCCCCTGCATACGTTTTGCCAGTACTGCTCGGGAATCCACCTGCATCAGAAAATGTACGCCACCCCGCAGATCCAGACCGAGATACATCGGCAGTGCGTGCAAGCTTTGCAGCCAGCCCGGCGTATTAGGCAGCAGATTGAAGGCAACCAGATAGCTCGGGTCGGCGGGATCGCTGTTGAGTCCCTGCTCGAGCGCCGTCTTTGCCTTGAACTGCATGTCCGTGGTCGCAAAGCGAGCGCGTACCGTGCCATTGTTGCCGAGGTCTTCGTAGAAAACTGCCTCGACCTGTACACCGGATTTCTCGAGAGCCGCACGCGCACGGCTGACCGTATCAGGTCCTAACTTGAGCGTGGCTTTCGCACTGCTGATCTGCACCGCGGGCGACTCGCCGAAGAAATTCGGTACGGTGTACAGCACGCCCATGCACAGCACGAACAAAATCAGTACATATTTCCAGAGGGGATAACGATTCATAGCATCCTGCATCAAAAGAAAATGTCCGGCTCAGGAGCCGGACATGCGGGGCATCTGGGTATTACAACGCCTTAATCGTGCCCTTAGGAAGCAACAGAGTGACTGCCGCTTTCTGCATGACGATCTCGGTACCTTCGGCCACTTCCACCGTCACATAGCCATCGCTGACTTTGGTGACCTTGCCGACCACACCGCCGGCTGTCACGATCTCATCACCCTTGGCCAGTCCATCGATCATGGCCTTTTGTTCCTTTTGCCGCTTCATCTGAGGACGGATCATCAGAAAATACAGCACAACGAACATCAGGATGATGGGCAGGAAGCTCATCAGGCCACCGGCCGCGCCTCCGGGTGCTGCCGCCTGCGCATAGGCGTTAGAAATAAACATGGACTGCTCCAGTAAAGGGTTTTTCAAAGACCCGGCATTCTAGCATTTCAACCCTCATCCTTACCTGCGCAGGCGTACTTGGGTGTGCTCAAGTGCTCGCCGTCCGCGCGCCAGGGATCAGGTCGGCGAACTCCAGCACACATTCATAGACCTTGCTCCCTGAATTCTGCGCATAATCCAACGCTGACCAGCCATCATGGGTTCGGACTGCCAGCGACGCCCCATGCTGAAGCAGCAATCGAATCAATGGCCTATTGCTGAAATCACAAGCAAGCATCAGCGGTGTTTGGCCCTGATCATCACGGGCATCGACCAGAGCACCTGCGCGCAGGAGGCGGATGGCGATATCCACATCCAGCTCACCATCGTGCAGCGCCGTGCAACCGAGCAAACATCGCGGTTTGACATCTGCGCCATGCGCCAGCAGAAACTCGACCAAGGCCTCGTTACCTCGGGCCGAAGCGACCTGCAGCGGGGTTTCCCCCATTGCATTGGTACAGTTAACACGCAAGCCTTTTTGCAGCAGCACACCAGCCAGCGCCGGCGTCAGATAGGCTTGAAACATCAACGCCTGTCCGCCAGCCTCAACCAGATCAAGACGCGCACCTGCCTCAAACAAGCGCCACACCATGGCACCATGCCCTGGAAGCTCTCGATTTTTTACAAGACAAGCGAGGGGTGTTGCACCCAATGCATCGGGCTCGTTGATATCAGCCGCCGCGCCATGCACTAGTAGTAAACCGACCGCTGCAACACTCGAAAACATACACGCCCAGTGCAAAGGCGTTCGACCGTAGCTTGGATCTTTTTGGTGGATATTTTCACCAGCTAAAAGGGCATCACGAAGGATTGCAAGATTTTCGTGGTCATTCGCATGACAACACAACAGAGATAATCGCGGCAGATACTGCAGTGATCCCGGTGCGCTTTCTATTCTGTCACTATTGTTTGCGATCATCAGATCATCAAAAGAGAAATCTCCGAATAAGTCGTCACCGGCCCGGTCAAATGTCGTCATCCGCACCGGCAATCTGGACACCATGCGCGGCAACAGCGTATCAGTCTGCGGCAAATCAGTCTGTGATAAACCGCTCTGTGGCAAATCTATTGGTAATACTTCAGTTACTTTTTTTGCGCGGGCATCCGAAATGGCCGGGGGAGAAAAGCTGCGATATGCAGGCGGCGGTGTCACAGGCGAACTATCCATGCAATGTCACTCCCTTTAAGGTATCGCGACAGAGGTCATTCACTGTCAAGCGACGGCACTGAGGGGAAGTTTTTCGCGCGAAGTTCCAGAAAGCTATGCGTCTTACCGAAAAACAGATTTGACTGATCGATTGAATCAGAATCTGGAGAACGCAGCTTCTTTGAGCATTATTTACATCAATGCGAAATTTTGTATTCAGCTACCGCGCGCGCGATCGGCAGCAAATTGAATACGAAACTCAGCAAAGCGATGCGCATCAATCGCATTGCGCATGTCCTGCATCAACTCAAGGTAGTAATGCAGGTTATGGATCGTATTGAGGCGTGCACCGAGAATTTCTC
>JAIXYM010000071.1 GCA_027490255.1 Oxalobacteraceae bacterium
CGCAGCGATCGCAAAATGATGATCCAGCAGACCTGTCGCTTCGTGTGGCGCATCATTGCGCGAATCAACCAACAAGCCCCGCAGCATCTCGTAATTGAACGGTAAGGTCTCCAGTTGCAGCAGGTGATAGCCTTGATCGCCACACTCGACTCGAGTCATCCGGATTTGCATCAGCTCCGCCTGATGATCCGGTTTTTCAAACAGGGCGCGTACCAGCTGATGACCACTGGGTTGAACGGCGAGAAATAAGTCTTCGAGTACGCACTCCTTCGTCTCTGGGTACGCAAGCAGGCGTCGCGCTTGCGCCGTAGCAAACAGAATCCGTCCGTCGTCATCCGTGACCAGCACATTGCCGGGCAGCTGGTAGAAAGCTTGGGTGACTACGAGCAGATCGTTGGTCGATTCATTTGCCTTGGCGACGAGCTGTCGCGACAAGCGATCGGATAGTTCTGCCCGTCGCGCAGACACTAGCTTCAGCAGCGTACTGAGCAGCATCAACTTGATCAACAGCCAAGCTATACCAATCGCCGACAGCAGTTGTGGTCCATAGCCTTCAGTGGCTTGCGAGGTAATCGACACTAGCGCCACCATCAACTGAAGGACTGCGGCGGCTCCTGATAACAGAGCCAGTGTCCAGACTGGACGTTGCGCAAGCTGATTCAGTCGCGCATGGCGGCTGCACTCAGTGGCGCAGCCAATGAAGACCGTGCACAGCAATACCGATGCCATCAGCGGTGCGGTAACACCCGTGCCATGCATTGGTAACAGCTGCGCGCCGACTGCGAGTGCAGATGCAGCCAAAGTAGCTAATGCAGCGAAAGGTGCCCAGTGCTTTCCAAAGGGTGCCTGATTTGCTGCCGCTGCTGCTATCGCGCAGGCGGCGATTAGATCAAACGCAAAAAAGGGTGTCAGGTTACCCGGTAACGCCAACTTATCTGCGATCCACCACGCGAGTGGATGCAGCAGCGCCGCGAGCGCGGCAAGTCCTGCAAAGTAATCGTTCAATCCTGCTTGTCGTTTGCGGTGGCGTAGCAGATCCATCGCAAGCAGTGCTGCGCTGGCGAGCAAAAAGAAGATGACTGAGGCGTTATCGAAACTCATGGTCTCAAGGCCTCAGCTCGGGCAGCGTCCTCTAGATCACTGCCTACAGTCTGTTCGGTCTGGCTGTTGTCGGTATCACTTTCTTTGCTGTGCAGCGGCTTGACGGTGGCGGGCAGACTATCCGGCCCCAAGTTGCCGGCGAGTGCTGTTGAGCGTTCGTCTTGAGTACGGGTCTGGCCCTCCATCGGAAGCTCGAACGAGTTACCAGACATGCCGGGCCAAATCATGGGCAGCACGGCCAGTACCGCCAGCATCGCCGCAACAGCGCCCGCCGCCAGCAATCCCGCCGGTTTGCGGTGTCGTTTAGCGGTGTTAGCAGGTTTGAGTGTGTGCCCCATCGTGCCTGCGAAAAATGCATGATCAGCCGTAATGGCGGTGTCATCATCCAGATCCCAACGGGCCACTCGAGTACCCATCAAGGCAATGCGTTCTTCGCAGGCCTGGCTGTCGGAAGGGAAAAGTGCCACCAACCGAAGCCGGTTGTCGCGCGTACCAGCCGCGAGTCTGACCAGTTGCTGGAAAGTGGCGCGGGGTATCGTCAGCGCGTCCGGGATGAACAGCACGCAGCCGGGTGGGCGACGGGAGGGGCTAGTGCGATGACCCGAAACGGTCTGCAGCGCGGTGTCGAAACGATTCAGCATCAGATCGACGATGAGGTTCTCTAGCCGTTGAGGATCATACTTTTCGATATGCCAGCCATCTTGTTCCGAGAGCGTGATGGCCAGCGTCGCGGCGTAGTCCAGCAGCTGACGACGATTGCGCCCGACCATGGCCACATGGAGGCGATCCAGAGACAGGGATTCGCGAACGATGGAAAAGTGCTCCCAGTCCGCAGGACGTATCGGGCTTGGCATACGGCAAATTATACTAAAGTATCACTTCACTTTGGTGGTGAATATTAAGTGGGCTGAGGCTGAGCCGCCAGAATCTATCGCGGGGTTTTGCTGGCAGGTAGTCCGGTGGATCTTGATACGGAATGGTCCAGTGGGAGGGTGATGCGAGGGTAGTGCGGCATGCTTGGTGTGCGTAATAGCATATTGAAAACATCGAGCGCCAGACTTAGTAATGCTATCCATTTATCAGCATAAAGGGTGAGCTAGCCTGCTTGTCGAATAAACTCAGGATCTGTGAATTAGCCGAAGTCCTCAGTCTGTATAGATGATCGACTAATTTCTTATAAGGCGTGGATTCGATAAAACCGCAACCCTTGGTGGCCGAGACATGGCGCCAGGCCATTGATTTTCCGAGTCTCGCGTCGCACAGCGATGCTAGCTCGCGATACAAGTTGGGTTTATCAATCGCCCATCAAGAAAAGGCGATTTATGTCATTACTTAAATGACATTTAAAATAATAGTTTTAATTAGTGTATCGTTTGACTATGTCGACTTTAATTCACTTTTTTATTAAATAAGAAATTTCTATGCTAAAGAAAATTTTCCTGATTTTGTCTTTCTTCATCGCGGGTACTTCCATCGCAAAAACCGTTGATGAGAAAGTTCGCAATCATTTGTCTGGTGCCTGGAGTGTCAATTGCGGCGTTGCTGGTGAGACTTATATTGTCATTGAGGCTGGAGACGGAGGTTCATTGAAGTTAGTTTCCAAAAATCGTGATGTCGTGCTCTCTAATGCGAAGCTTATCGAGTTCGTGGAATTGCCTGCTTCAGGTAACAAAAGTAATTATGCTGAAGGTACGCTTTTGGGTACTTATCAGCTTGACTGGGAGCGAGAGGATAATAAAACGAAGAAAAAAGACAACCGTCGCTGGAAAATCGATTATTTGAAAAACGCAAAGGGAGTTGAGCAGTATGCGTATATCGAAGTCACAATTGATGGTAAAAAAACGGTACAGGACAATAAGATTACGGATAGTGGTAAGCAGCTGACTATTAATTCGAAATGCCTTTCAGAACAAACGGCGAAAATGTCTGAGGGCGTTCCGCAAAAAGAAGTCGAATTAAGAGATGCCATTCAGCGTCTGAGTAAAACGCCAGTGCAGCTTAGCCAGTTTAACGATACGTATGAGGCATTTTGCAGAAGCGAGGACGAGCCCAAATACGATAGTTTGAGACGACTGCAAGATGCTTGCAATGTATATATTGCAAATGAAAAATCTACTGAGGCTGTGCGTGCTGCAGCGAATCTGATACTCGGAATTGGGTTATCAAATTTTACGGACAATCAGTTTCCTGGGCAGCCCTGTCGTGATTCTTTCGAATTCCTTCAGAAATCAGCGGATTACATTGAAAAAAACAAAATCGCCATAAATGATGCGCATGAACGTATCGGTTATTGCCTTCTTTATCTCGACCGAACTGATCAGGCACTGAATTGGCTCGATCGTTCGAACAAGCTTAAACAGTCCGCTTACTCAACATATCTGATGGGGATTGCTTATCAAAATATGAAAAATTTTGCACAAGCTAAAAATTATTATCAAAATGCATTGGCGCTAAATCCTACTTATGAAGCTGCCAAGCAGCGCCTGGCGCAATTGGATCAGGCGGTAGCGGATAACGATCGTCAACAGGTAGAAAACAAAAAGCGGGCAGAGGAGGTGAACTCGCCGACCTGTAATGCCTGGCGCGCTGCGATTACCAAAAACCGGGCTATTTGCGATCCTCGCATGAGTACATCGCTTGACGCATTTTATATGTGTATGGATTTGGGTATGACGCGCAGTGGCTATGCGAAACGCGCTGATAATCAAACACAGCAACTCTACCAGCAGTGTGGCGTTGGCTCGTGGACAGAGTCCCAATTGGCTCCCAGATAAAAACCATGTCGAAAATTTACCCGGGGTGCTCACCCCGGGTTCATCTCTTCGAGTAGCTGAAAATCTGATCAAGAACGACCTGAACTGACTCCGTCGCATCCCTTACCCAAATCTCGCCATCTTGAATCGTCACTTGCAGTTGCATGGTTCGCTGACACAGCGGTTCCAGACCTTTGGCAACTTCGGGGTCAATTTGGAAGATTTGCAGGTTACTTGCGCGGGACACTTTAGATTGCGTTTGCTTCCACCAGATCGGTCCTGTGCTGGCGTACAGATAGACCTGCACTTGTAAAGATTTGCCGCAGGCTTTCAGGATGCGACGTTCATCGGGCTGTCCGACCTCTATCCATTGTTCGATCGACCCGGTCAAATCTTTTTGCCACAGATCGGGTTCATCCGTATCGGAGATACCTTTGCCGAATTCCAGAGCTTCATGCGCATTCAATGCAAAGACCAGTATCCGAATCATCATCCTTTGCAGCGTCTCTGAGGGATGGCAGGCAATATTGAGTTGATGGTCAGCGTAATAATGGCTGTCCATATTCGCGATCTGCAGGCTTGCTTTGTAAATAGTGGATTTCAGGGCCATGGGGTAACAGATTAAAAATAGATTGTCAGAGCCACCAGGACGGCACTCAGCACAGAAGTTAAGTCAGGCGCACTTTTGCAGTGGGAGCCGATCATAGCATTCAGATCACACCGGATCGGGTATACAGACCTGATGACGCGATAACTGAGTCGGCTTTATGCGAGACCTTTCTGAAGATCATTGCACCGCTCGCGTATACAATGGCGCCAAATTTCTTGAAAATCATGACCGAACATAATCACGAATGGGACGCGGGCGAGCTGGGTTGTGGCGAACTGGTGCTAGGTGTTCGCAAGCGTTTGCGCGCGCATCCGGGTCAGGTACTCAGGCTGATTGCGCTCGATACCGGTGCCGCGGTTGACTTGCAGGCGTTCTGCAACATGACCGGGGACGTGTTGGTGGCGGTTGATCCGATCAGCAAGACCTACTGGTTGCGTGGCAGAGAAAAATAGTTTTGTTAACGATTCAACTTCACAGGAATACATCATGTCTGGAAAATTCTGTATCAATCTCACCTGCAGTACCGACAATACTGATCGTGCCACCGTTGCCTTCGTGGTCGCTAATGCTGCTGTAGCCTCCGATAAAGATACGCTGGTGTTTCTTTCCATTGAGGCTGTTCGCCTGTCGCAAAAGGGTGTTGCTGAAACTATTCATGAAGATGGTTTCGCGCCCCTTAAAGACCTGATGAACAGCTTTATCGAAGCCGGCGGAAAGATTTTTGTCTGCTCGCCCTGCTTCAAGAAGCGCAAGCTCGATGAAGACAATCTGGTCGACGGCGCGCTGATCGTGGGTGGTGCCAAGCTAGTTGAATTCATGGCTGATGGGTGCCCCAGCTTGAGTTATTGATTTACCGAGCCTGTCTCGTCAGGATGCCGATCGCAAGGCGGCGCTTTGCCACGGACCTGACGATACAGGCGCTTAGTTTTTTAAGTCCTGCGCATGCAAGCAATTCAAACCCATCTTCACCAGCCCGACGTCAGTTTTGACGGCGGTGATCTCGATTGCGGCAACGGCCTGTTGCTGCTGATTCGCAAACACATTGATCCTTTGCCCAGAGGCGGTTTGCTGGAGATACGATCTTCCGAGATTTCGGTCGATGAAGATTTACCCGCTTGGTGCCGACTGACTGGTAATGAGCTGCTGTCGTGGAC